>NZ_JBEYBS010000003.1:0-167505 GCF_040632375.1 Streptomyces sp. NPDC019396
CCACGACAACACACCCAGACAGCATCTCACCGCCAACCAACCGACACCACAGGCCAGTTGAAGCGATCACCGCCTACGGAAATCTTGTAAGAGCCAATCTCCGGACACCCCCCGCGGGCTTCACTCGAGAGGGCTTCTTCGGTCCGGCCTCGACCTGCGAGTCAGTAGGCAGGAGCGGTGTCGAGGAGGGGCAGTGGACTGCATACCTCTGCCACCGGGATCTCCCCTTCACGCCCTTCATGCACCTTTATGTGAAGAAGTAGGGCGGTTCCACCCGGGACCCTAGGCATAAGGAGCCGTCTCGGATCGGCGACTGGCCGCATGCCCTTCTGTGCGGCCCGTCGTCGTGACGGGCCGCCAAACCCCGGCGCTGATGATTTTTCACTCCGGTCGGCGGAGGACCGAGCCGTGAAGAATGGAACCAGGGCTCCGATAGCGAACGGAGCCGAAGCCGACTCAGCCGGCTTCCCACTCGCGGTTCGTTGCCGATCTCGGCCGACGACGTCAGGAGGTCCCTGATGAAGGCACGCGACGAGACCGGCGCGCCGTGGCGGTACCGATACCGACACCGATCGCGCTGCCGATACCAATGCCCAGGCCCACGCCCAGGCCGACGTTGTCGAGAACGTAGAGACCGAGCAGCAGTCCGATGATCACCCCGAGCGACATGCCTGCCACCAGGCCGATGCCTATGGGCCGGGTTCCTGATACCTCATCATGTGCCATACACGCATTATGCCAGAGCCGCGCTGCATATCCGGAGCCCTCCACCCGCTTCATTCACCGGCCGCCGCGAGACCTGCGCCGAGACCCACCTGGGCCGCCGTCTCCGTGGCCGCAAGCCTTGATCGCCACGTACCAGGTGATCGCCGACTGTCACACAGGCGTCGCAGCCCTCTGGGTGCCGCACCGAATGGGTCCGCCGACAGCCTGCCCTGTTCCCCACATCTCCCCACGCCACGCCCCGCCTCTCAGCTCGTCAGATCACGACGGCAGGCCACTGGAGCCCATCCGTCAGCCCGTCCGGCGGGCGGCATCAAAAGCGCGTAAAGATTGCCGGAGGACGGCAGTGAATGAGCGCTCTCCTCCGTGTCAGGATTCCGTCAAGCCGGAGGTCAGCGGCAGGGCGAACGGGGGGGCGCGATGGCCTGGTTCCTTGGAATCGGCATCGGGGGGGTCGTACTGCTCGCCCTGTCGCTGGTCTTCGACGGTTTGCTGGACGGCGTGGTCGACGGCGCGCTTGGCGGCGGTCTCGACGGGTGGCTATCGCTGCCGGTGGTGGCCGGATTCCTGGCCATGACCGGGTTCGGCGCGGTCATCGCCCAGTTCGCCGCGGGGCTGGGGCCAGCGGGAGCCATCGGCGTCGGTGCGCTGTCGGGGGCGGGCACAGCATGGCTGACGTATCGCTTCAGCCGCGCCCTCATGCGCGACCAGACGGGATCGGCTCCCACAGAGAACGATTTGATCGGGACCTCCGGCAGTGTGGTGACGGCGATTCCGGCCGACGGTTTCGGCGAGGTGCTTCTGCACCTCGGCGGCCAGCGCGCGAAGTACGCCGCCCGCAGCGAGGTGCCGGTGGAACGCGGCGCAGAGGTCTGGGTGGAGGCGACGCCTTCGGCGACCTCCGTCCTGGTGCGGCCGGTCGACTGCTGATCTCCGGCAGCACCTCTTCAGTCGCTCGTCTTCTCGAAATTCCGAGCGCCCCTTCTGGGGCATTCCAACCCTCCGGGGTTCTACGTGTCTGGGGGCACTGTCATGAGTCCTGTCGTGGTGGCCGTGATCGGAGTCGTCGTACTCCTCGTCCTGTCGGCCCTCGTCGTCGTCAGCCGCTACAAGGTGGCGGGCCCCAGTGAGGCGTTCATCGTCACCGGTCGCCGGGGAAAGAAGGCCACCGACCCGGAGACCGGCCGGGTGTTCACCGACAACAGCGGGCAGAAGGTCGTGGTCGGTGGCGGTGTGTTCGTCGTGCCCTTCGTGCAGCAGAAGTTCACTCTCGACCTGTCGTCGCGGCACATCCCGGTCGCGGTGCGCGGCGCCGTCACCCTGCGCGGCGTGAAGGCCAATCTGGACGGGGTCGCCATCGTCAAGGTCGGCGGCAGCGAGGACTCCATCCGCGCGGCGGCGCAGCGGTTCCTGATGCAGCAGGACGGCATCGTCGGTTTCACCCAGGAAGTGCTCTCCGGCGCCCTTCGGGCCATCGTCGGCCGCATGTCGGTCGAGGACGTCATCCGCGACCGCGCCGCGTTCGCCGGGCAGGTCGCCGAAGAGGCGGAGGCGAGCCTGTCCGGGCAGGGCCTGGTGCTGGACGCCTTCCAGATCCAGGACATCACCACCGAGGGCTCCTACCTGGAGGACCTCGGCCGCCCGGAGGCCGCCAGGGCGAAGCAGGAGGCCGACATCGCCGAAGCCGTGGCCCGGCGCGCGGCCGAGCAGGCGCGGTTGAAGGCCGAGGAGGAAATCGCCGTCGCGCAGCGGACGTTCGCGCTGAAGCAGGCGGAGATCAAGGCCGAGACCGACGAGGCCGCCGCTCGCGCGTCAGCCGCCGGCCCGCTGGCCGAGGCCGCCAGGCAGCAGGAGATCCTCGCCGAGCAGGAGAAGGTCGCCGAGAGGCAGGCCGCACTGACCGACCGTCAGCTGGACACCCAGGTGCGCAAGCCCGCCGACGCACAGCGGTACGCCGCCGAGTCGGTGTTGTTCACTCCTACGAGGAGGCGCTGAACGCCCTCGACATGGCTGCCCGCATGGGCCTGGAAGACCCGGTACTCCAGGCCTCGGACCTGCTGGTCTACCCGGTGCTCACCCGTGACCGGCAGGCGATGTCCGAGCTCGTGCGAAGCGTCCTCGGCCCCCTGAAGGGCGCCCGTGGCGGAGCCCAGCCGTTGATCGAGACCCTGATCGCGTACTTCGACACGGGCTGTGTGGCCGCTGAGGCCGCCCGACGGCTCTCCCTGAGCGTGCGGGCCATGACCTATCGGCTCGAACGCATCCACCAGCTCACCGGTGCCGACCCCGGCGACCCCGTGCACCGCTACACCCTGCAGACGGCGGTCATCGGTGCCCGCCTGTTGGACTGGCCGAATCAGGACCTCTGAGGACCCGGGCAGAAGCTGCACCGGGCATGCCCTGCCGTCTTCGCCCTCACCCTCCCGCCGGCGTCCGTGGCTCTGCTCACCGGCCGAGTGCCCCACCGGCTGGGCCCCCGGCCGGCCCCGATGCGTCCCCGCGGGTTCGCCCTCTTGTCCCTGTACGCGGTCGCGCCGGTCAGTGCGCTCCCCCGCCTTGCGGGCGCCTCGCCCGCCATCACCTTGGCAGCCACAGCCTTCGCGAGCACACTGGCAATCTCGGGTTGCATCACCGTGGCCGTCACCGCCCGGGATGTCCGGGCCGCTACACGATGACCGGCCCCTCCCGCCGCAAATGGCGGCCAGCCAGATCACTCAGCGCGTGGTGGCTGCTGTTCGCCGGTGGGTTGTGGCTCGCGGGCCAGGCCATCGGACAGCCCACCTCCTCAGCGGCCTGCGTCGCCTCCGCAGCGCTGATGGCAGCGATCGGGGAAACCGGTGACTGGCTACGAGGACGCCGGCGAGCACACCGTGTAGGGACCGGCGCCGAAGCTGCCGGGCCTCAACGACGGCGACCCTGACCTTGATACACCCCGAGATACCACTTGCGCGGCTGCCGAACTCTGGGTGACGCACCGGGCATGCTGGAACCGATCTCACGTGAATGCTCGGGAGACAGGTATGAAATGGCTGGTCTCATTGCTCGGTGCGGCGCTGGTCATGGCTACCCTGCGAGACGTGTTCCACACGCTGTGGCACCCGACCCGTCACGGCGGGATGAGCCGCACCGTGATGGCTGCGCTGTGGAGACTGTCCCGGCAGGTTCCCCTGCGCAGGAACGGCGCGGGACTCGTCGGACCGCTCGCCATGGTGACCGTGGTGGCCATGTGGACGGGCACGGTCATCGTGGGATGGGCGCTGATTTACTGGCCGCACATGCCAGACGCGTTCTCCCTCACCTCCGGACTGGAGCCGACGGAGCACGGCGGCCCGGTTGACGCGCTCTACGTCTCGCTGGTCACCGTGTCGACGCTGGGGCTCGGGGACATCGCACCGGCCGAGCCGTGGCTCCGTGTCGTTGCGCCTCTTGAAGCCCTCGTCGGCTTCGCTCTGCTGACAGCCACGGTCTCCTGGGTGCTGGAGATCTACCCCGCCATCACCCGCAGGCGGGCGCTGGCTCTGCGACTGTCCCAGCTGGAGCGGAATGCCCCGTCCCCATCGCAGCTCGAATCCCCGCTGGGAGCTGCCATCCTCGAGAACCTCGCCGATGAAGTGGCCCGCATTTCCATTGACTTCCTGCAGTTCGCCGAGTCCTACTACTTCCACGAAGGCGAGGATCACACCTCCCTGGCCGCCAAGGCTCCCTACGCCGTGGACCTAGCCGAGCGCGGCACAGAATCCCAACACGCCGAGCTACAGCTCGCTGCAGCATTGCTCACCATGGCGCTGGAAGACCTCGCCACGGTGCTCGACGAACGGTTCCTCCACTGCGGGGGGTCACCGCGCGACGTCTACCAGGCGTACGCGAAAGATCACAGCCGCGGTCCACTCCTGGCAGTGGACCATTCTGGGTGACCAGTTGCCCGTAAGGCCCCGCAAGAGCCGTCCCGTGCCCGACGACGACCGTCGAGGCGGCGGGCTCGTCTGCTTCGCCACCGACTCCAGCAGAGCCGGCAGCTCGGGCATCCGGTCGCCCCTGGTCAGCACGGCAACGCCCACACGCGGCCGGGTCACGACCATTCGCTTCCCCTCAAGCCAGCATCAGGTGAACGGCGAGCGTACCCACACCGAAACCCGCTGATGCACCCATCCCAACGGTCCACACATGGACCGCATCGTCCTCGGCACCTACGTCACCGCGCCCACCCGCGGCGCCATCGCCACCACCTACCGGGGCCTGGAGAAATCGGCCTGGCCGACTTCCTGGTCCAGCGGCGGGGTCTCCAGCGCGGAGACCTCACCCTGCTCGGCGAAGACCAGCGCATCCACGCGAGCGCCTACTTCCACCGCACGGCGATTTTCGGAGCGAGAGCCCACCTCTCGCCGCGCGTCACTGTGGCGCCACGAAAATGCGCAAGCCGTGAGGTCATCATCCGCCTTTAGAGCGGAACTGCACAGTTCGTGGCCGTCATCGGCGACGACACCCAGACGGGCAACAACATCATCATCGGTCCGGCGTCGCAGTCGGTCGCCGCTGCCAGATCACCAGCGGCGTCGCGCTGGCCATCCGCGCCATCCCAAAGGACTGCACCGTCATCGCCCCACACATTGCAGATGCCAGCGTCCACCCTGTCGCCGCCCCCTCGCACCCAACCAGACCACCGAGTAGCCGGCCGGCGTGCACAGACGCAGACGGCTGAGCTCGACGATTCCTTCCCGTCACTCATTCGGACCTTCGGGCAACACCAGTTGGCCACCTCGGAACTAGCGTGGGAACCGCTCTATCCGCCTGTGACCACTAAGAAGGAACTGACATGAAAGCATCATCGGCTTGGCCGGCCTATGGCCTAGCCCTACTCCCGTTCGTGCTCAGCTCGCCAGTTGCCCACGGGGAAACAGGGGGAGAGAGAGATCGACCGGATCGGCAGAACAAGGAAACCATCACGGTGATCTCCAAGTCTGTCGGCTCACCCGTTCCCCCTGGCCACAGTGCAGATCTGTTCGATGTGGAGGGAAATCGGATTGGGTTCTCCGCGACCTCCTGCTCTCCGGTTTCGTCGAACCCAACAACAGTCCTGTGTCACGGATCCTATGTATTGGAGGGCAAAGGGGAGATCACGTGGGAGAATGCGAATCGCGGCCAAGCAACTCCATACTTCACCGCGATCACCGGAGGGACTGGAAGGTACTGCGACGCTCGCGGACAGATCCGGGTGATTCGAACCCAGTCACAGCCTGGAGGAGGCCTCTCCCAGCTGAACGTGTTCCTTGGCCGGAGCTGCCCTACCTCCGCTTGATTGCGGAAGGCATCACCGCCCCGGTCGGAGAGTGCCGCAACCGTGACATGGCGCCATCGCATTACCGTGTCCGGACACCGGCCGGCGGCTCTGCTACCGCAACGTTCTGGCCCGGAGTAGCTCCGCCAGGCCGCGGCGGGTGGCCGCCAGTACGACCCGATCTCCGGCGCGCAGGACGTATCCGGGGTGAAGGTCGAAGACAAGCCCGGTTGTGTGTTCCCTTCCGTCATCAGGCAGGCTGGCGGCGAGGTCGGGGCGCCGTTCGGCGGGGTCTGTGGTGTCCAGAGCCAGGACCCGCCACATTCCGGGGCGCAGGGCCTCGGTGACGGTACGGTCCTCCAGCTGTGGCAGCCCCTCGACTTCCAGAGCGGCGAAAAGCAGCACTCTGCGTTCGACGGGGATCGCGCCGAGTATCTGTCGGCCCATCATCGCGCCCGCGAACGCAGGGGCGGCGAGTGAGGATACGCTCCGGCTGCGGGTGAGCGCCCTTGGATGAGCGGCCCGGAGAGTGCGATAGACGGCAGTGGCGAAGCCGTCTTCGTAGAGCCTCAGCGCGACCCGGACGTCCGAGGCGACGGATCGCGCGTACAGGGCGGCTTCGAGGTTGGTGGTGTCCGAGCTGGTGAGCGCGAGCAGGGCATGGGCCCGGTGGATCTTCGCTGCCTCCAGTGCCCCTTCCTGCGTGACGTCGCCGATCACTACGGGAACACGCAGGCGGCGGGCGAGGGCTACACCACGAGCCTCGGGATCGCCTTCCACGCACACGACGGGTATGTCGAGTTCGTTCAGCCGCGCCAGGACCCTGGTGCCGATCTTGCCGAGACCGAGGAGGACGACATGGCCGGTCAGTCCGCGCGGGGGTCTGCGCAGGGCCGTGGCAGAACGGAAGGACCCCAGGGCCTCCAGGACCGCCGCGACGAGGAGGGGCAGGAGAAGCAGTCCCACGAGCCCGGTGAGTAGTTGAAGGACCTGCCGGTCGGCCTGCTCACCGAGCGCGGGGTCGTTGATGGAGAACAGGTCGAGCAGCGTGATGTAGGCAGCGCGCAGGGGGTGGTCACCGGTCGTGAGCCAGGAGGCGACCGCCAGTGCGGTGACAGCAACGGCGACGCCCGCGAAGGACCAACGCACCCGGCGGGAAAGCAACTCACCGTACGGCAGCGCCGCTGCGCCGAGGCTACGGCCGGCCCGAAGTGCGGGCGCGCTGTGCGTGACCGCTTCGAGGACGACCGTTCCGTGGCCGGTCGCGGCGGAGACGGTGTCGTCGTCAGGCAGGAGGCGCGGGCTCTCGGCACCGCTGCTCTCCGAACCTTCCGCGCCAGCCGGGTCGGCGGTGGTTGACGACAACAGAGCAAGGGTGCACAGCCCCGGGTCCGCGGTCCGGCCTTCACCCGCGGGAGGCCGCTCCGCAGCGCGGAGCAGGAGTCCGTCAGCCTGAACGACCTTGCTGGTGCCGGCCACAGCCGTGGCGGCGAGCGCGGGCGCTGCCGTGTCGGCGTCCGACAGGACGGTCGTCGAGGAGTCGAGCACTGACGAGTCGAGACCTGGCACGGCGACGGCAGCTGCCTGGTCGAGCAGCTGCTCCAAGTGCTGCCCCAGCTTCCGGTTATAGAGCCGGATCACCAGCCGCAGGCGAGGATTCAGCCTGCGGGCGATCAGTGCGGCGCGGATGTTGGTCTCGTCGTCTTCGTACACGAGGGCCAACGCGTCCGCGTGCTCGACGCCCGCACGACAGAGCGCGGCCTCATCCGGCTCCACGGCCTGGACAACGCGCACCACGTCCGCGCCTTCGACACTTCCCACCGAAGACGGCGATGACTCCGAACGGACCACAGCCGATGAAACACGCCCCAACAAGGCCAACGCACGGCCTCCGGAGGCAGAGCCCGTGCCCACCGTGGCGGCCCCCTGCCCCCCGGCCGGCGGGACGAGCAGGGTGACGCGTTGCCGGTACATGCCATGGAGTTCGTCGGAGAGGCGGTGCGCGAGCGCGTCGTCGCCGCTGACGATCATGTAACCCTCGCCTTGGCCCCGCCTGCACGCCGAACGTGTAGGCCGTTCACTGCCGTTGGTGTTCGCCGCCTGCCTTGCCCACGCCACTTCCAGGCCCCCTCTTCGCTGGCGTGGAGTCGCGCATCCCCACCGAATTGCTGCTCACGTTGACCTCGTGACGTCGACCCTGCCACGCCCCGTCGTCACAGCCAGACCGACAGCGGTGCCATCGTCCAGAGGCACTCCGCCAGGCACCGACCCGTGGACGCACCGCAGGCTGCGACACCCTGTGGCTGCGGGCAAAAACCATCGAGTCAGCCGCAAGCCAGGTCCGCAATGAGGTTCCGTTCCCATTCTCTCATTTTCGTCGTGTGTGATGGGGTGCAGCCTTGGTCCACCAGTCACTCGCGAGTTCGCCGATGAGGAGGGCGACGGTGAAGCCGATACCCGCCAGGACCGCGAGCGAGAAGACGTCCGCCCACTCCAGGTCGGGATTGAGTCGGGCTCGGGTGAAGCGGGCGGCGAGGTAGGTGCCGGCGAAGATGCCAACCGTCTTTCCGGCGACCAGGCCGAGTACGACGCCGAGTGGCTCGGGCTGGGTGAAAACGTCCCCCAGCGCCGCTCCGGTCACGCTCACACCAGCCGCGAAGAGGGCGAAAAGGGGTACCACGACACCTGCCGAGATGGGCCTCAGCAGATGCGCGGTCCGCTCTCCGGGAGAGGCCGTCTCCCCGTCTTCGCGGGTGATGCGCAGGATCAACCCCATCGCCACGCCCGCGACGGTCGCATGGACGCCGCCGTTGTACATCAGCGCCCAGATGGCGACGCCCAGGGGTACGTACCACCACCAGCCGCGCACCCGGAACCGCTGGAGGACATAGAAGACGATCAGTCCGGCGAAGGCCCCGCCGAGTGCCCACGGGTTCAGGTCGCTGGTGAAGAAGATCGCGATGATCAGGATGGCGCCCAGGTCGTCGACGACGGCGAGGGTGAGGAGGAAGGCCCGCAGCGCGGCGGGGAGGTGGGAGCTCAGGACGGCCAGGACCGCGAGTGCGAACGCGATGTCGGTGGCCATCGGAACCCGCCCACCCTTTGCTGCTTCCTCCACCGACCGAGGTGACCGTGAGGTAGACCAGCGCCGGTACGACCATGCCGCTGACCGCGGCGATGACCGGCAGGGCTGCGGCAGCAGGCGTGCGCAGTTCCCCGACGACGAGTTCCCGCTTGAGTTCGATCCCGGCGACCAGGAAGAAGACCGCGAGCAGCCCGTCGGCCGTCCAGTGCTGCACGGACAGGTCCAGGCCCAGAGACGGTATCCCGAAGTGCAAGCCGCGGATCTGCTCGTAGACCCCGCTCCACGGGGTGTTCGCCCACACGAGCGCGACCAGCGCGGCGACGAGGAGTACCAGCCCGCCGATGGTCTCGGTGCGCAGGGCTTCGGCGACCGCGTTGCGCTCCGGTAGGGGCATCAGGCCGAGGAAGGTACGGCGCTGTCGCGGGGAGTCTGACATGAGGGGGGAAGCCTCCGGGCCATGTCGATGAAACGGGCACACTGCGCCCTTGTCGCCGACCAGACTTCCCGGCACACCCCGCGCCGCTTGACACGTTCTTTACACCCTAACCAGAAGCGTGTCAGCGCCACCAGATGGCGTGGGTGAGGGGGCTCGCATACGCAAGGCGCGAGCGTATGCGAGCCCCCTCGGGAGCCGGGCCGCCGGGGCGGTCAGACGGTGGTCTTCACCGGCTCCTGGTCTTCTTCGGCATCGACTTCTCCGGCCTTTCGGGCGCGGACGAACTCCAGGAAGGAATTCAGCTCGCGCTTGACGACCGGGGCGAGGAGGTAGAGGCCGATGATGTTGATGACGGCCAGCATGAACAGGATCGCGTCAGCCATGTCGATCAGGGTCTGCAGGGTCAGCAGGGACCCTGCGACGGCGAACAGGGTGTAGATGACCTTGAACGTCAGCTCGCTGGCCCTGCTGCGGCCGAACAGGTGAGTCCAGGCCTTCATGCAGTAGTAGCCCCAGGTCAGCACCGTCGAGATGGCGAACAGCATCACCGCGATGGTGAGGATGTACGGGAACCAGGGCAACACCGTGCCAAAGGCGTCGGAGGTGATGGTGACGCCGCCGATCGACTCACCAGCCCGCGCCTCGGCCCAGCTGGCCGGGTTGGCGATCACGATCGTGAGTGCGGTCATGGTGCAGATGACCACGGTGTCGATGAAGGGCTCCAGCAGGGCGACCAGGCCCTCGCTGGCCGGATGCTTGGTCTTCACTGCAGAGTGCGCGATCGGGGCGGAACCGAGACCGGCCTCGTTGGAGAAGGCGGCACGCTTGAAGCCGATGATCAGTGCGCCGAGGACTCCACCGACGGCGACTTGCCGCGCATACCCGGAGGCGTCCGCGTACTCGATGTACGCGCCCATCACATCGCCCTCGAAACGCGAGGCAGGTCGTCGCCCTCAACTGTCCGCGACCGCCTGCTCTCGACCTCGTCAGGCCTCGCCAGCCGGCCAAGGAAGCCCGCCGATCAGGACCAGGCTGGAGCCCGCCGCTCGATATACAATGAAGCATGTGTACTGATATACATCGCCGTATACACAGGGAGTCGCCGTGAGCCGAACTGTCATCGACCTCGACGACGAGGCGCTGGAGGCAGCCGCCAGGGAACTCGGCACCACCACCAAGCGCGACACGATCAACACCGCCCTGCGCGAGGTCACCGCTCGCTACCGGCGCCTGCGCGCACTCGAGGACTCCCGGCAACTGGTGGCCGACGGAGCCCTGGACATCAACATCCTCCTGGACAAGAGCCAGTACCGGCCGTGACCGTCGCCGACTACCTCATCGACACCTCCGCCCTCGCCCGCGTCCTTCTCGCCCAGAACACGGCCGAGTGGGACGACAGGATCGCCGCCGGCCTCATCGCGATCTGCGACCTCACGGAGCTTGAGGTCCTCTACTCCGCCCGCTCTTCCGCGGACCGCGCTCGGCTGAAGGCGGCACTCGACGCCCACTACGTCTGGTGTCCGATGCCGGACGGCATCTATCGCCGCTCCCGCGTGGTCCAGGAGCAGCTCACCGCGAAGGGGGAACACCGCAGCGCGGGCCCGGTCGACCTCCTCGTCGCAGCCGCCGCCGAAGAAGCGGGCCTCACCCTGCTCCACTACGACCGCGACTTCGAAACCATCGCCCGGACCACTGGACAGCCGGTACGCACGATCGACCTCAGACAGTGATCCTTCGCCATGCCGCTCTGTATTCAGCTCTAGGCCCTCGCGTCCACTGTGTCCACTGGATCTTGGAGCAGCAGCCGCAAGGTGGTTTTCAGCGCACCCGATCGCTCGCATCACTGCAGGTAGGGGCCATGCCTGGACCAGTCAGATCACTCTCTGCGGCTTCCGACAGAGCCCCTGAGCAGCGGATTCTCTCCGTTGAGTCAGAGTTCCTGATCTCCCTGCCAAGAGAAGGGACGTTTCCGCAGGTAAGCGACCTGCATAGGTGGGGCGGGTGGGACTCGAACCCACGGCCGACGGATTATGAGTCCGCTGCTCTAACCGGCTGAGCTACCGCCCCTTACGGCGCGTCGCGCACACTTGTGCGCGCCGTCTGCCGCAGCATAGCCGCTCATACGATCTCCTGCTTCGGATGATCGGATTCGCTGTGACCATGAAGACCGCGCCGCCGCCTGCGCGGTTCCCGGGACCGGAAAGTGCCCGGGAGCACGGGAGGCGCGCATGGCGGTGGGCACAGAAAAAGGACCCCGAGGGGTCCTCTTCCGGTACCGCTCCCCCGACTGGACTCGAACCAGTAACCCTCCGGTTAACAGCCGAATGCTCTGCCAATTGAGCTACAGGGGATCGCGCTCCCCCGACTGGACTCGAACCAGTAACCTGCCGGTTAACAGCCGGCTGCTCTGCCAATTGAGCTACAGGGGATTGCTGCATGTGCACCGAACGTACCTACCCAGGGCTCTCCGGGCGGCGCTCGCTCGCTGCGACACATACATTAGCGCAAGCAGGGGGGTGCTCCGCCAATCGGTTCCCCCGTGACCTCGTGACCTCAGATCCCGGCGTCGGGGACGGCGTCGGCGAAGGGTGGCAGCGATGCGATACCGGCTTACGTTCGTCGCCGGACTGGCCCTCGGTTACGTGCTCGGCACCCGTGCCGGGCGCGAGCGTTACGAGCAGCTGAAGAAGTCCGCGCGGGAGTTCGCGCAGAACCCCGCGGTGCGCAATGCCGCCGAGTCCGCCGCCCACACGGGGCGTGAGGCGGCGGGCAAGGCGTACCACGCCGTGAGCGACAAGGTGCAGGACCGGGTGCCCGAGTCGGTGGCCGCGCGGGTGCGGTCGCTGCGGGAGCGGAGTCAGAGCAACGGGGAGGACGACTGGGGAACGACCAACACCTAGAGAAGGGGACTGACCGCTCGGCCGGGGCCGCAGCAGGCCCCGGAGTGCGGCAGAATCTGACGACATGGGGATAGTCGCCGGGCTGGACAGTTCGTCCGCCTTCACTCGCATCGTCGTCTGCGACACGGACACGGGTGCCGTGCTGCGCCAGGGGTACGCTCCGCACCCGATCGAGGCGAAGGCGAGCGATGTCGATCCGCAGGCGTGGCTGCTGTCGCTGGGTGAGGCGGCGGCGGGCGGACTGCTCGAAGGCGTGCAGGCCATCGGCGTGTCGGCGCAGCAGCACGGGCTGATCCCGATCGACGCCTCGGGCGGCCCGGTGCGGCCCGCGCTGGTCGGGAACGACAAGCGGGCGCAGGTCGCCGCGGCGGATCTGGTGGAGGCGTTCGGCGGCCGTCAGGCTTGGGCCGAGGCCGTCGGATGCGTGCCGCAGTCGGGGATGCCGGTGGCCAAGCTGCGGTGGCTGGCGGCGGCTGAGCCCGACGCGGCCAAGCGCACCGCCCTGGTGATGCAGCCGCACGACTGGCTGGTGTGGCAGCTGCTGGGCCGGCCCGCGCGCCGTACGACGGACCGGGGCGCCGCCTCGTCGACCGGGTACTGGTCGGCGGGCACCGGGGCCTATCGGCCCGATCTGGTGGAGCTGGCGCTCGGGCACCGGGCCGCACTGCCCGAGGTGCTGGGCCCGTCCGACGCCGCCGGGACGACCCCGGAAGGGCTGCTGATCTCCGCGGGCACCGGCGAGACGATGGCGGCGGCCTTCGGCCTCGGCCTCGCGCCCGGTGACGCGGTGGTGTCGCTGGGCGCGTCCGGTTCGGTGATGGCCGTGCACCACGAGGCCCTCGCGGACCCCAGCGGGATGATCACCTCCTTCGCGGACGCCACCGGGATGCATCTGCCGGTGGTGCACACGCTCAACGCGGTCCGCGCGCTGCGCGGCACCGCCGAGATGCTGGGCATCGAGGACCTCTCCGAGCTGTCCGCGCTCGCGATGAAGTCGACGCCGGGTGCCTCCGGTCTGGTGCTGCTCCCCTATCTGGAAGGCGAGCGCACCCCTCACCTCCCGCACACCGCGGGCACGATCACGGGGCTGCGGCGCGAGTCGATGAAGCGGGAGCATCTGGCGCGTGCGGCCTTCGAGGGCATGCTGTGCGGGCTCGCCGACGCGCTGGACGTGCTGCGCGGCCGGGGCGTAGAGGTGCGGCGTGTGTTCCTGCTGGGCCAGGCCGCCGATCTGCCCGCGGTCCAGGCCGCGGCGCCGTCGATCTTCGGCGCGCAGGTCGTCGTGCCCCAGCCGGCCGACTACGCGGCCATCGGCGCCGCCCGTCAGGCGGCCTGGGCGTTGGGTGTCGCCCAGGGGGCGCTGGCCCCGCACACCCCGCCGGCCTGGCAGGGCGCGTCCGCCCAGGTGTTCGAGCCGGGCGATGAGCTGGCCGTGGGGCAGGCGGTGCGTCAGCAGTACGTGGCGACCAGGAACCAGGTGCATCCGGGGGCGTTCGGTCCGGGTTCGTGAGCCATGCTGTGCCGCGAGCACGGGTGGCTCGTTCTTGACCCGTGCTTGGGGAAATCCTTTGGTGCTCGGGGAGCTGGGTGACGGAGTATGGGTGCGGCCTCCGCGCCCCATGACCCCACACCCGAGAGACCCCGCGTGCTCATAAGACTGCTGCGGACGTTCCTGCGTCCCTACACCAAGCCCCTCGCCCTGCTGGTGGCTCTCCAACTGCTCCAGACCAGCGCCACCCTCTATCTGCCGACCCTGAACGCGGACATCATTGACAACGGTGTTATCAAGGGTGACACGGGATACATCCTGACATTCGGCGCACTCATGGTCGGCGTCAGTGTCGTCCAGGTCCTGGGCAACATCGGGGCCGTCTACTTCGGCGCCAGGACCGCGTCCGCGCTCGGCCGGGACGTACGGGCGGCCGTCTTCGCGCGTGTGCAGGCGTTCTCGGCCCGCGAGGTGGGCCATTTCGGGGCTCCGTCGCTCATCACCCGGACGACCAACGACGTCCAGCAGGTTCAGATGCTGGTGCTGATGTCGTTCACGCTGATGGTGTCCGCGCCGATCATGTGCGTCGGCGGTATCGCGCTGGCCCTCGCCCTCGATGTGCCGCTGTCAGCGGTGCTGCTGGCGGTCGTGCCGGTGCTCGGCATCTCGGTCACGCTGATCGTGAAGCGGATGCGCCCGCTCTTCCGCACCATGCAGGAGCGCCTGGACACGGTGAACCGGGTGCTGCGCGAGCAGATCACGGGCAACAGGGTGATCCGGGCGTTCGTACGGGACCCCTACGAGCAGGAGCGGTTCCGCGGCGCCAACACCGAGCTGACCGATGTCTCCCTGTCGACCGGCCGGCTGATGGCGCTGATGTTCCCGACCGTCATGACGGTCGTGAACGTGTCCAGCATCGCGGTGGTCTGGTTCGGTGCGCAGCGGATCGACAGCGGCGGGATGGAGATCGGCGCGCTCACCGCGTTTCTCGCCTATCTGATGCAGATAGTGATGGCCGTGATGATGGCCACCTTCATGTTCATGATGGTGCCGCGGGCCGAGGTGTGTGCCGAGCGGATCCAGGAGGTCCTGGACACGGAGTCGAGCGTGGTGCCGCCGGCCGATCCGGTACGGGAGCTGGAGCGCCGCGGGCACCTGGAGGTGCGGGGCGCGCAGTTCCGCTATCCAGGTGCGGAGGAGCCGGTACTGGTGGATGTGGAGCTGGTGGCCCGGCCGGGAGAGACGACCGCGATCATCGGTTCGACGGGCAGCGGAAAGTCGACGCTGCTCGGACTCGTCCCCCGGCTGTTCGACGTCACCGGCGGCGAGGTGCTGGTAGACGGTGTCGACGTACGGCAGCTGGATCCGGCGCTGATGGCGCGGACCGTGGGGCTCGTCCCCCAGAAGCCGTACCTCTTCTCCGGCACGGTGGCCACGAACCTGCGGTACGGGAATCCCGAGGCGAGCGACGAGGAGCTGTGGCAGGCGCTGGAGGTGGCCCAGGCGGCCGAGTTCGTGCGTGACCTCGACGGCGGGCTGAACGCGCCGATCGCCCAGGGCGGCACCAATGTGTCGGGCGGTCAGAGGCAGCGGCTGGCGATCGCGCGGACCCTGGTGCAGCGTCCGGAGATCTATCTGTTCGACGACTCGTTCTCGGCGCTGGACTACGCGACGGACGCGGCGCTGCGCGGGGCGCTGGCCCTGGAGACGGCCGACGCGACCGTGGTGATCGTCGCCCAGCGGGTGTCGACCATCCGTGGGGCGGACCGGATCGTGGTCCTGGACGAGGGCAGGGTTGTCGGTGCCGGACGCCATCATGAGCTGATGGAGAGCAATGAGACATACCGGGAGATCGTGCTCTCCCAGCTGACCGAGGCGGAGGCAGCCTGATGGCCGGTCCTGGCGGACGCATGATGATGCCCGGTTCGGGCGAACGGTCCATGGACTTCAAGGGTTCGGGCAAGCGGCTGCTCGCGCAGCTCGCCCCGGAGCGGGGCACCCTGTGGACGATGCTCGCGGCCGGAGTGCTGAGCGTCGCGGCGGCGGTGGTCGGGCCGAAGATCCTGGGTCAGGCCACGGACCTGGTCTTCGCGGGTGTCGTCGGGCGGGAGATACCCGGTGGCACCAGCAAGGAGCAGGCGCTCGACGCCCTGCGCGCCCGGGGTGAAGGCGGGCTCGCCGACATGCTCTCCGGGGTGGACTTCACCCCGGGCGAGGGCATCGACTTCTCCGCGGTCGGGCATGTGCTGCTGGTCGCCCTCGCGGTGTATGTGGGCGCTGGGCTGCTGATGCTGGTGTCGACCAGGCTGTCGATCCGGGTGATCAACCGCACCGTGTACCGGATGCGCGAGGACGTGCAGACGAAGCTGTCGCGGCTGCCGCTGTCGTATTTCGACAAGGCCAGGCGGGGTGAGGTGCTGAGCCGGGCGACCAACGACCTGGACAACATCGCCCAGACCATGCAGCAGTCGATGGGGCAGCTGATCAACTCACTGCTGACCATCGTGGGCGTGCTGGCGATGATGTTCTGGATCTCGCCGCTGCTGGCCCTGGTGGCGCTGGTGACCGTGCCGCTGTCGGTGTTCGTCGCGGCGAAGGTGGGCAAGCGCTCGCAGCCGCAGTTCGTGCAGCAGTGGAAGTCCACGGGCACGCTCAACGCGCATGTCGAGGAGATGTACTCCGGCCATGCCCTGGTGAAGGTGTTCGGGCGCCAGGAGGAGTCGGCGAAGGACTTCGCCGAGCAGAACGAGGCGCTGTACGAGGCCGGGTTCCGGGCGCAGTTCAACAGCGGCGTCATGCAGCCGCTGATGTTCTTCATCTCGAACATCAACTATGTGCTGGTGGCCGTGGTCGGCGGACTGCGGGTCGCCTCGGGCACGCTGTCGATCGGTGATGTGCAGGCTTTCATACAGTATTCGCGCCAGTTCTCGATGCCGCTGACGCAGGTCGCGTCGATGGCGAACCTGGTGCAGTCCGGGGTGGCTTCGGCCGAGCGGGTCTTCGAGCTGCTGGACGCGGAGGAGCAGCAGCCGGACCCGGTGCGCGGCGCCCGCCCCGGGAAACTGCGCGGGGAGGTCTCGCTGGAGCGGGTGTCCTTCCGCTACGACCCGGAGAAGCCGCTCATCGAGGACCTGTCGGTGTCCGTGGAGCCGGGCCAGACGGTCGCGATCGTCGGCCCGACGGGCGCGGGCAAGACCACCCTGGTCAATCTGCTGATGCGGTTCTACGAGGTGACGGGGGGCCGGATCGCGCTCGACGGTGTCGACATCGCCACGATGTCCCGGGACGACCTGCGGGCCGACATCGGCATGGTGCTCCAGGACACCTGGCTGTTCGGGGGCACGATCGCCGAGAACATCGCCTACGGCGCGTCCCGCGAGGTCACCCGGGAGGAGATCGAGGAGGCCGCACGGGCCGCGCACGCCGACCGCTTCATCCGCACCCTGCCGGACGGCTACGACACGGTCATCGACGACGAGGGCTCGGGCGTCAGCGCCGGTGAGAAGCAGCTCATCACCATCGCCCGGGCGTTCCTGTCCGATCCGGTGATCCTGGTGCTGGACGAGGCGACCAGCTCGGTCGACACCCGTACCGAGGTGCTGATCCAGAAGGCGATGGCGGGCCTGGCCCACGGGCGCACCTCGTTCGTGATCGCACACCGGCTCTCCACGATCCGGGACGCGGATGTGATCCTGGTGATGGAGGACGGCTCCATCGTCGAGCAGGGCGCACATGAGGAGCTGCTGCAGGCCCGTGGGGCCTACGCCCGGCTCTACGCCGCGCAGTTCGCCCAGGCGGTGGCCGAAGTCGAGTGAGGTGCGCGGCACGTGGCCGACCGGGCCACCCACGGGGGAAGGAACGGAACATGGGCAAGGAAGCAAACGGCGGAGGTCGCGCGCCCGCGGGCTCGGCGACGGCGCTGGGGCTGTCGCTCGGCCTGTCGACCGGGGCCGTCATCGCGCTGGTGCTCGACAGTCTGCCGCTGGGCCTCGGCCTGGGCATGGCTCTCGGCACCGCCGTCGGCGCCCTGATCGACGCACGGCGGACGCGCCGGGGCGGCACGCCTGAGGGCGACGGCGCTCAGTCCAGGTAGCCGCGCAGCTGGTCCGCGAAGGTGTGGTCCCGCAGCTTGTTGAGGGTCTTGGACTCGATCTGGCGGATGCGTTCCCGTGTCACGCCGAAGATCCGGCCGATCTCCTCCAGGGTGCGGGGCCGCCCGTCGTCCAGCCCGTAGCGGAGCTGGACCACCTTCCGTTCGCGCTCGCCGAGCGTGGACAGCACGGCCTCCAGGTGCTGGCGCAGCAGCAGGAAGGCCGCGGATTCGACGGGTGAGGTCGCGTCGCCGTCCTCGATGAGGTCACCGAGGGCCACGTCGTCCTCCTCGCCCACGGGGGCGTGCAGCGACACCGGTTCCTGGGCGAGCCGCAGCACCTCGCCGACCCGCTCGGGCGCGAGGTCGAGCTGGGCGGCGACCTCTTCGGCGGTGGGCTCGTAGCCGCGCTCCTGGAGCAGCCGGCGCTGGACCCGGATGACCCGGTTGATCAGTTCGACGACATGGACGGGGACACGGATGGTCCGGGCCTGGTCGGCGAGGGCCCGGGACATGGCCTGGCGGATCCACCAGGTCGCGTAGGTGGAGAACTTGTAGCCGCGGGCGTAGTCGAACTTCTCGACGGCACGGATCAGGCCCAGGTTCCCCTCCTGGACGAGATCGAGCATCGTCAGCCCGCGTCCGACATACCGCTTGGCCACGGACACGACGAGGCGGAGGTTGGCCTCGATGAGGCGGCGCTTGGCCATGCGGCCCATCACGACGAGTCTGTCGAGGTCATGGGCGAGCCGCGTGTCGAGGTCCGGGGCGCTGGCGAGCTTCTCCTCGGCGAAGAGGCCCGCCTCCACCCGGCGGGCGAGCTCGACCTCCTCGGCGGCGGTGAGCAGCGGGATCCGGCCGATCTCTCTGAGGTACTGCCGGAAGAGGTCGGACGTGGGAGCGCTGCCGGCTGACTCGGTACGGACAGGAGGGTCGGGCGGCTCGGGCGCTTCCTCTCTCACGCCCTGTACGTCGTTCTCCCCGGCCTGCGACGGGTCGTTCTCGGGGACGTTCTCAGGGTGGTGCGAGGAATGGCTCTGTGCGGGCACGACCGCGGCCGGATCGGCGGCCGTCAGGGCAGTCATGGACTGTGTCTGTGGCTGGGTCTGGGTCTGCACGGGGGCGACCTCCAGGTACACGAGCGGATCCGCGGGGGTGAGAGGCCCACCCTGTGTGGACCGGCCGCGCTCCGAGGACTCAGGCACCGCGTCCAGTGTGGGGTACGACACATCTCTGCCACGAGGGGCGTGCGGTGACTTTTTGCGTCCCTTCCGTGACCGCGCGGTTACCGCGCCAAGGGATCAGAGAGCGTCGGCGCCCCGGTTGCGCAGCGACTGGGCGTACTGCTGGAGCACCCACAGTTCGTTCTGCACCGCGGCGAGCTGCTCGGGGTCCGCGTGGGCGCCGAGACGGGCGAAAGTGCCCTGGACCTCGGCGATACGGCGGTCGACGGCACGCAGCCGGACCTGGACGAGCTGGAAGCCCGCGTAGCTCTCGTCCACGGTCCTGGAGTGGATGGCCTCCACGGCGAGTTCGGTGATCATCGAGCGCACGGTGTCGTTGGGCGCGGCGTCCCGGACCCGGGCCAGATAGCCGGACGGGTCCGGGATACCGAGCTCCGCGCCGCCCGCGTCGGCGACGGCCTGGCGCGCGGCGGCGTAGGGCGGGGCGGTGAACTCGTCGGCCCCGTAGGCGTCGAAGGCCGGGGACACCAGCTCGGGGCGCTGGAGGGCGAGCTTGAGCAGCTCGCGCTCGGTGCGGTGTGCGGGGCTGCGGAGGTTGAGGGCGGGGCCGCTCGGCCGTGGCGTGGTGGGATGCCCGGTGTCGTGCGCCTGGCCGGGACGCGACGAGCCCTGTCCCGGGCCGCGCCCGTCACGGCTGTCGCCGCCTCCCTGCCTGGCCCAGCGCGCCAGCTGGGCGACGCGTTTGACCACGAACTGCGTGTCGAGGATGCCTAGCAGACCCGCGAGCTGGACGGCCACCTCGTGCTGGGAGGCGCTGTTCTTGATCCGGGCGACGATCGGCGCGGCCTCGTCGAGCGCGGCGGCCCGGCCGACCGGGGTCTCCAGGTCGTAGTTGCGCACGATGTGCCGGATCGCGAACTCGAAGAGCTGGTTTCGCGGTTCGGCCAGCTCCCGTACGGCCTCGTCGCCCTTGGCGAGCCGCAGCTCGCAGGGGTCCATGTTGTCGGGGGCGATCGCGATGAAGGTCTCGGCGGCGAACTTCTGGTCGTCCTCGAAGGCCCGGAGCGCGGCCTTCTGGCCGGCCGCGTCACCGTCGAAGGTGAAGATCACCTTGGCGCTGCCGTTGTCCATCAGCAGCCGCCGCAGGATCTTGATGTGCTCGGCGCCGAAGGCCGTACCGCAGGTCGCGATGGCCGTCGTCACCCCGGCGAGATGGCACGCCATCACGTCCGTGTAGCCCTCGACCACCACGGCCCGGCTGGACTTGGCGATCTCCTTCTTCGCCAGGTCGATCCCGTAGAGCACCTGGGACTTCTTGTAGATCGCCGTGTCCGGGGTGTTCAGGTACTTCGGGCCGTTGTCGTCGTCGCGGAGCTTGCGCGCACCGAAACCGACGACATCGCCGGAGATATCGCGAATGGGCCACATCAGCCGACCGCGGAAGCGGTCTATGGGACCGCGGCGGCCCTCCTGGGAGAGCCCCGACAGCAGCAGCTCCTTGTCCGAGAAGCCCTTCCCGCGCAGGAAGCGGGTGAGGTGGTCCCAGCCCGCCGGGCTGTAGCCGACGCTGAAGTGCCTGGCGGCACTCTGGTCGAAACCGCGCTCGGCGAGGAACTTCCGGCCGATCTCGGCCTCCGCGCCGTCGAGCTGCTCCGCGTAGAACCGGGCCGCGACCTGGTGGGCCTCGACCAGGCGGATGCGCTCGCCTCGCTGATGGGCGGGGTTGTACCCGCCCTCCTCGTACCGCAGCGTGATCCCGGCCTTGGCCGCGAGCCGCTCCACCGCCTCCGAGAAGGACAGATGGTCGACCTTCATCACGAAGGTGAGGGTGTCCCCGCCCTCCTGGCAGCCGAAGCAGTGGAACAGGCCCTTGCTCGGGCTGACCTGGAAGGAAGGGGACTTCTCGTCGTGGAACGGGCACAGGCCCTTGAGGTTGCCGCCGCCCGCGTTGCGCAGCTGGAGGTACTCGGACACGACGGAGTCGATCGGGACCGCGTCCCGTACCGCCTTCACGTCGTCATCGTTGATCCTGCCTGCCACACGTGAATCTTAAGGTGCCGGGATGACACCGGTGAGCGGCGTCGCCGGGTTCGCCAGCGCCTCGGTGTCCACCTCGGCTCCCGAGCGGATCAGGTCCTGGATGTCCGACGTGACGTCCCACACGTTCACGTTCATCCCGGCCAGGACCTTGCGCTCCTTGAGCCAGAAGGCGATGAACTGCCGCTTTCCCGCATCCCCGCGCAGCACGACCTGGTCGTACGAGCCGGGCGGCGCCCAGCCGGAGTACTCCATGCCGAGGTCGTACTGGTCCGAGAAGAAGTACGGGACCCTGTCGTACGAGACCTCCTGGCCGAGCATCGCCCGGGCCGCCGCCGGTCCGCCGTTGAGCGCGTTCGCCCAGTGCTCCACGCGCAGCCGGATGTCCAGGAGCGGATGGTGCACGGCGGCGACATCACCGGCCGCGTAGATCTCCGGGTCCGAGGTGCGCAGCGAGGCGTCGACCGCCACACCGCCCCCGTGGGCCCGGTCGACCAGGGCGAGCCCGGCCGCCTCCGCGAGTCCGGTGCGGGGGGCGGCACCGATGGCGGCGAGGACGCTGTGGGCCGGGTGCTCCTCGCCGTCGTCGGTGCGGGCGGCGAGGACCATGCCGTCCTGGCCGACGATCTCGGTGAGGCGGACGCCGAAGCGGAAGCGGACGCCGTGCTCCTCGTGGAGGTCGGCGAACAGCTGACCGAGCTCGGGGCCGATGACCCCGTGCAGCGGGGTGGGCTCCGGCTCGACCACGGTGACCTCCGCGCCGTAACCACGGGCCGCGGCCGCCACCTCCAGGCCGATCCAGCCGGCCCCGGCGATCACCAGATGGCCGTTGTCGCGGCCGAGGCCCGCGAGCACCTGCCGCAGCCGGTCCGCGTGCGCCAGGCGGCGCAGATGGTGGACCCCGGCCAGGTCGGTACCCGGGATGTCCAGGCGCCGTGGTTCGGCGCCGGTGGCCAGGAGCAGCTTGTCGTAGTGGACGCTGGTCCCGTCGCCGAGCCGTACGGACTGCGCGTCGCGGTCGACGGCGGTGACCGGCTGGCCCAGGTGCAGTTCGATGTCGTGCTGGGCGTACCAGGCCGGTTCGTGGACGAACACGCTGTCGCGTTCGTCCTTGCCGGACAGATAGCCCTTGGACAGCGGCGGGCGCTCGTACGGGTGGTCGCGTTCGTCGCCGATCAGGATCACCCTGCCGGTGAATCCCTCGGCGCGCAGGGTCTCCGCGGCCTTGGCCCCGGCCAGTCCCCCGCCCACGATGACGAACGTCCGATGCGCGTCGACCACTTCGCTCCTCCTAGTTCACTGCCGGTTGTTCACGGCCGGGGCTCCGGGGGTTGGCCCCCCGGACAGCACAGCACGCTACGCCGCCTACTGTGAGCGTCCCGCACGGAGCGTGATGGGGGAAGAGGGGGTGTCGGGGTGTGCGGGCCGGTCCAGCGGCGGTTCAGGTCGGTGCCGGGCTGGTTTCGGCCATCTCGGCTTCCCTTACGCCCCCCGCGAAGTCAGCCGGTCGTGCAGGGCTCGCGCCGATGCGTCGGTGAGCGAGGCGATCTGGTCAATGATCACCCGCTTGCGTGACCGGTCGCCGGGCGCGGCGTCGAACAGCGCCCGGAACTGCGGGTCCAGTCCCTCCGGCGCCCGGGCCATCAGGGCCTCGGCGAGTTCGGCCACCACGATGCGCTGCTCGGCGCGCAGCGCCTCCTGCTCCGCCCGCTGCATGACATAGCGGTCGGCGACCGCCTTGAGCACCGCGCACTCCAGGCGGGTCTCGTCCGGGACGACGAGCTCCGCGGCATAGCGGGTGAGCCTGCCGGTGCCGTACGCCTGACGTGTCGCGGACTCGGCGGCCAGGCAGAACCGGCCGATGAGCTGGCTGGTCGCGTCCTTGAGCCGAGCCTGCGCGACGGCCGATCCGTCGTAGCCGTGCGGCCACCACTCCTGGTCCACCAGCCGTTCGAGGGCCGCGGCGAGGGCCTGCGGATCGGTGCCGTCGGGTACGTAGCGGCCGATCGCCACGGCCCAGATCTCCCGGCCCTCGTGCTCGGACAGCAGGGCGTTGGGGTCGATATGCCCGGCGTGCAGCCCGTCCTCGAAGTCGTGCACCGAGTAGGCCACGTCGTCGGCCCAGTCCATGACCTGGGCCTCGAAGCACTTGCGGTGGCCCGGAGCGCCCTCGCGCGCCCAGGTGAAGACCGGCAGGTCGTCCTCGTACACCCCGAACTTCGGCGACCCGGGGTCGGTCGGATGGCCGCCGCGGGCCCAGGGGTACTTGGTCGCGGCGTCGAGTGCCGCCCGGGTGAGATTGAGTCCGACGCTCACGGGCTCGTCCGAGTGGGACGAGTGGACGAAGCGCTTGGGCTCGATACGGGTGAGCAGCCGCAGCGACTGGGCGTTGCCCTCGAAGCCGCCGCAGTCCTTGGCCACGTCGTTGAGCGCCTGCTCGCCGTTGTGCCCGAAGGGCGGATGGCCCATGTCGTGCGCGAGGCACGCGGCCTCCACCAGATCGGGGTCGCAGCCCAGTGCCTCGCCGAGCTCACGGCCGACCTGGGC
This sequence comes from Streptomyces sp. NPDC019396, assembly GCF_040632375.1. NCBI lineage: Bacteria > Bacillati > Actinomycetota > Actinomycetes > Kitasatosporales > Streptomycetaceae > Streptomyces > Streptomyces sp. NPDC019396. Next base: position 23,767 of record NZ_JBEYBS010000003.1, read on the forward strand.
GCACTCCAGGGAGTGGGTCAGCCGGGTGCGGGGGCTCGGGTCCCAGGCGGCGCTGCGTGAGCCCGGGGTCACCACCTGGGTCTTCCCGGCCAGGCGGCGCAGCGCGGCGGAGTGCAGCACCCGTGCGCGGTCGCGCTGGAAGGCGGTGCGGCCAGGGCGTTTGTCGGGTTCGGGGGCCCAGCGCGCGGTGGCCGCTTCGTCGTAGTCATGCTCGCCTGGCGTGCCCGTGGTGCCTTCCATGCCCCGACGGTAACCGCTCAGGGCCCGCGGTGCGGTACGGGCCCTGAGCGGCGGCGAGTGGTCGTCGGGCTCAGGCCGTCACCAGCTCGCGCCGGCCGGGCAGCGGCGGGGTGTCCAGCGCCGCGTCATAGCGATGGAGCACCAGCCGGGCGAGTGCGGCGTGGGCGCCGACGGGTTCCGCCGCGATCCACGGGGCGGCGGCGGCCGCCGCCGACGCGAACCGGCCGGGGGCGGTGAAGTACGAGGCCACGGCGACACGGTGGCGGCCGCGGGCGGCCAGGGCGCGTACGGCGTCCGGCACGCTCGGCGAGCCCGCGGAGGCGTAGGCGGGCACGACCGGCACCCCGCCGATGCGCTCGCTGAGCAGGGCCGCGGTACGGCGGGCGTCGGCGGCCGAATCGGGGTCGCGTGACCCGGCCGCGGCCAGCACCACTCCGGCGCTGCGGCTGCCGTGGTCCTCGGCGCGCCAGCCGGCCTCGGTCAGCCGCGCGTACAGCGCCTCGACGAGCAGCGGATGCGGCCCGAGCGGCGGTGCGAGCCTGGCCCGCAGACCCGGGAACCCGGTGACGGCATCGGGGATGTCCCGCTTGACGTGATAGCCCCGGCCCAGCAGCAGCGGCACGAGCACGGCGTCGCGGCGGCCCTCCGCGACGAGGCCGGCGAGGGTGTCCGGCAGCAGGGGCGCGTCGAGCTCGATGTGCCCGAGGCGGATGTCCAGCCCCGGACGCAGTTCCCGGACCCGGTCGAGCAGACGGCGGACGGTGCGGACGGCACGGGGGTCGCGGCTGCCGTGGGCGACGGCGAGGAGGGAAGGGGCGTGGATGGGGGAAGGGGCGGGGGATGCGGGAGAACTCATGGGTCTGCGCACTCCGTTGAGCTGGACGTGACTGAGCTGGGTCCCCAACTGCGCGGTGATCCGCGTGAGCAGCTGCGCGGTGCTGTCGAAGGTGCTGTCGGGAGTGCCGTCGAAGCTGCTGTCAGGGGGCAGCATGCCGGGGGCCGTGAACGCGCGAGGGTGTACCGACTCCGTCATGAGCCGATCGTGACGGGCGCAGATTGCGTCCCCGTTGCGGGGCCGTGAAAGGTGTTTTCCAGGACCTCACGGCCAGGCACCGGGCTCAGGTCAGGCGATGCCGAAGTATGTCCTGATCCCGCCCATCATGAGCTGGATCCCGGGTGATGCCGCCGCGCTACCCGGCACCGCGTCACACAGGAGCGTCATCCACGGCATTACCGCGGTGCCTCGGCACCGCGGTAATGCCGTGGTGCCTCGGCACCGCGGTAATGCCGTGGTGCCTCGGCACGCTTCCTCCCGGCAGGCCCCGGACGGGGTGTCAGCCCGCCAGCCAGACGCGCAGCTCCTGGCCCGGCAGGCACCCCTGCCCCATCGCCGCGTCCAGCGACTCCCCCGCCTCCCAGCCGACGACCGGCATGCCCGGCCACAGCCGGGCGACCGCGGCGAGGCAGCCCGCCCAGGCGCGGTCGAGGTCGTCGTCGACGGCGAAGAGGTTGGAGATGCCGAGGACGGACGCACTGCGGCTGACCACCGCCCCCGCGATGGTCCGACGTCCGCCCTCCGCGGCCTCCGTGGTGCCCGCGAGCACGGTCGTGGCGCGGTGGGTGAGGAGTTCGGGGCGGAAGATGCCCGCCATGTCCCCGTCCTCGCCGGCCCACGCCGCCGCCCACTGGCCCAGGCCGCCGGCCGTGCGGACCGGCCGCCAGACCACGCCGGCGGGGGCGACCGGGGTGACCAGCGTGGCCGGGCGGTGGATCCAGCGGGCTTCGATGATCACTTCGAAGCCGTCCGACGAGAGGTCGAGCCGGCCGAAACTGTCCTTGACCGAACAGCCGGGCGCCGCACGGTCGATGCCGTCGAGTACGTCCTGGGCCGCGGCCCGCGGTGACAGCGTCACCGCGTCCGGGTACAGCGGCGGGGTACGGAACTCGCTGGTCCAGGCCCGCTCGCCGAACACTCCGGAGATCCCGTGCGCACGGCACATGGCGTCGCACCATTCGGCGTTGTTGCGGGCAGCGTCAGCGATCATCCCGTCATCATGCCGGACCGGCGGCGCTCGACCCGCCGGGTTTTCGTCTGTCGGACACTGAACCGCCGTGCCCGAGATGACGTCGGAAGAGATGAGTCGTACGACAGAACGACCGGACGGCGAATCCAGGGGGTCTCCACCGTATGCGCAAGTTCTCAACGATGCGCAAGCTCTCGCTCCGCCTGCCCAGGACCCGTCGCGGGCAGCGGCGCGCCGTGCAGGGCGTCATGCTGGGCTGCGTCCTCGCGCTGGCCCCGGCGACATGGATGCACACCGTCGCCGACAGCCGGGTCCGTACGGTGGCCGACGTCCCCGCCCGCGATGTCGCCGTGGTGTTCGGCGCGGGGCTGTGGAAGGGGCGCCCGACGCCGTATCTCGCGCACCGGCTCGACACCGCCGCCGAGCTGTACCGGACGGGCAAGGTCAAGGTCGTGCTCGTCACCGGGGACAACAGCCGGGCCGAGTACGACGAGCCGGACGCGATGCGCGCGTACCTCACCGACCGCGGGGTGCCCGACGGCCGGATCGTCAGCGACTACGCGGGCTTCGACACCTGGGACTCGTGTGTCAGGGCCAAGCAGATCTTCGGGGTGGACCGGGCGGTGCTGGTGACCCAGGGCTTCCATATCGAACGGGCCCTCGCACTGTGCGGTGCGGCGGGGGTGGAGTCGTACGGGGTCGGGGTCGCGGAGCCGCTCGACACGACCTGGTACTACGGGGAGACGCGGGAGCTGGCCGCGGCGGGCAAGGCGGCGCTGGACGCCGCGTTCAAGCCGGAACCGACCTTCCTCGGGCGCAAGGAGTCCGGTGTCGCGGAAGCCCTGGCAGCGGACACCTCACCTTTGCCGGGGCAACGGGCTGAGCACCCCGCACCGGCGTCGTAACACGAGGAGCCCGTCGGCGTAACACCGGCGACGCACGCTGAGGGACATGTCCCTCGCTCCCGCCACCCCCGCACTGGTCCCCACCCACTGCCCGTACTGCTCCTTGCAGTGCGGGATGAACCTGCGCGGTACCGGCGCGGACACGGGCGCGGTCGAGGTCGTGGAGCGCCCCGACTTCCCCGTGAACCGGGGTGCGCTGTGCGGCAAGGGACGCACCGCGCCCGCCGTGCTCTCCTCCCGGGTGCGGCTGACCACGCCCCTGGTGCGGAGCCCCGCCACGGGCGCGCTGGAACCAGCCACCTGGGACGAGGCCCTGCGCGTCACCGCCGAGGGGCTCCGCCGCACCCGCGAGGCACACGGCGCCGACGCGGTGGGGGTGTTCGGCGGCGGGGGGCTCACCAACGAGAAGGCGTACACGCTCGGGAAGTTCGCCCGGGTGGTGCTCGGCACCTCCCAGATCGACTACAACGGCCGTTTCTGCATGTCGTCCGCGGCGGCCGCGCACCAGAGGGCGTTCGGCCTGGACCGCGGGCTGCCGTTTCCGCTGGAGGACGTTCCGCGCACCGGATGCGTGGTCCTCGTCGGCTCCAACCTCGCCGAGACGATGCCGCCCGCGCTGCGCTACCTCACGGAGCTGAAGGAGAACGGCGGTTCGCTGATCGTCGTCGATCCGCGCCGTACGAGGACCGCCGAGCAGGCCGATCTGCATCTGGCCCCGCGCCCCGGCACGGACCTGGCCCTGGCGTTGGGGCTGCTGCACCTGGTGGTGGCGCAGGGTCGGACGGACGAGGACTTCATCCGCGAGCGGACCAGCGGCTGGGCGGAGGCCAGGGCGGCGGCGATGGCGCACTGGCCCGAGCTGGTCGAGCGCATCACCGGTGTCGGGGTGCCGCAACTGCGCACGGCCGTTGACCTGTTCTGCGACGCGCCCACCGCCATGGTGCTCACGGCACGCGGCCCCGAGCAGCAGTCGAAGGGGACCGACACGGTCGGCGCCTGGATCAATCTGGCTCTGGCCACGGGAAACGCGGGCCGGCCGTTCACCGGATACGGCTGCCTCACCGGACAGGGCAACGGGCAGGGCGGCCGGGAGCACGGCCAGAAGGCGGACCAGCTGCCCGGTTACCGCAAGCTGGACGACCCCGCTGCACGGGCGCACGTCGCCGGGGTGTGGGGGGTCGACCCCGACTCCCTGCCCGGCCCCGGCCGCAGCGCGTACGAGCTGCTGGACGCGCTCGGCGGGGAGGTGAAGGCCCTGCTGCTGATGGGGTCCAACCCGGTGGTGTCCGCCCCGCGTGCCGCGCATGTGGAGGAGCGGATCCGGGCGCTGGACTTCCTCGCGGTCGCCGATGTGGTGCTGTCGGAGACGGCCGGGCTGGCGGACGTGGTGTTCCCGGTGACCCAGTGGGCGGAGGAGACGGGGACCACGACCAATCTGGAGGGCAGGGTGCTGCTGCGGCGGCGTGCGATCACGGCGCCGGACGGGGTACGTGGCGACCTGGAGGTGCTGCACGGTCTTGCCGGGCTGCTGGGCCACGAGAAGGGCTTCCCGACGGACCCCGAGGAGGTCTTCGGGGAGCTGCGGCGGGCATCGGCGGGCGGAGCGGCGGACTATTCGGGCATCGACTACCGGCGGCTGGAGGAGGAGAACGGCGTGTTCTGGCCCTGCCCTGAGCCGCCGGAGAAGATCACGGGCGGCCCTGAGGAGGTCCATCCCGGGACACCGCGGCTGTTCCTGGACCGGTTCGCCACGGCGGACGGGCGGGCCCGGTTCGTACCGGTCGTCCACCGGGAGGCCGCCGAGGACACCGACGCGGAGTATCCGGTCCTGCTGACGACCGGCCGGGTGCTCGCCCAGTACCAGTCAGGGGCGCAGACCCGCCGGGTCGCCGAGCTGAACGCCGCGGCCCCGGGGCCGTTCGTGGAGCTGCACCCGCGGCTCGCCGCGCGGGTCGGGGTGGCCGAGGGAGAGCCCGTCGCGGTGGTGTCCCGGCGCGGACGGGCGGTGGCACCGGCCCGGCTGACCGAGTCGATCCGGCCGGACACGGTCTTCATGCCGTTCCACTGGGCGGGCGAAGGGCGGGCCAACACACTGACCAACCCCGCACTCGACCCGGTCTCGCGGATGCCGGAGTTCAAGGTGTGCGCGGTGCGGCTGGAGCCTGCGGACGGGTAGGTGCCTTCCGGGCCGTCCAGTCGCCGCCCGGGATCACTGTGCCGCGTGCCCGCAGCTCCCGTGCCATCACGTCCGCGGCGACATACACCCAGGCCGTGACGCTCCCCCGGGCCGTCTCGACGTCCCTGGCGACCCGTACGTACACATTGCGCGGGTCATCGGGGCCGAAGTAGTCCTCCAGCTCGTCCAGCACCGCCGACAGCTCGTGATATCCGTCCGGGGACGCGGTGACCAGCTCGCCGAGCACCGTGCCGTCGCCGTCCCCATCGACATCCTCGATGACGTACGGGTAGCCGGGCCCGTCGTACAGCACCGCTCCCGGGAGGCGGGCCGGTTCCTCGGCGCAGGTGCGGCCGCGCAGGAAGCGGTCGTGGTTGTGCTCGCCGGGGCGCAGGGTGCCGTAGACGAAGAACGGCAGCAAGCCGTTCACGGCGCGGGCTGCTGAGGGGAAACCGCCGGTGGGACATCCGGCGTGGCCGTCTCGGCGGCGATCCACTCCAGGTAGTCCGCACTGCCGCGTACCACCGGCGTGGCGATGATCTCCGGGGTCTCGTAGTCGTGCCGCTCCTTCAGATGCGTCTCAAGGGCGTCGTAGCGGTCCTCCGTGGTCTTGAAGAGGATCTGCCACTCCTGGCTCGTCTCGACGGCGCCCTGCCAGCGGTAGACGGAGGTGACGGGTCCGGAGGTCTGCGCACACGCGGCCAGTCGCGCCTCCACGGCACCCCGCGCCAGCGCCGCGGCCTGCGCGGCGCTGCCGGTGGTGGTGAGCACGGTCAGCACCTTCACGGCGGCCAGGGGCCCGTTCGTCGCGGTCATGCGCACGCTCCTCTCCTCGCCCGGCCATCGCCTCGGCTCCTGTGCCCAACCTCGCACATGCCAGCCGACTCGCCGTACAGCGCCCTCGAATCACCCATTCGGCGCGACCGCCCCCACGGTGCACCCGATGGCCCATTCCACCACTGTGACCTGCGAAAACGGAATCCCGCTACGGCGACGAGCCCCGCACACCCGCATATCTGATCGCCCATCAGCAGGCGTGCCCGGCGCGCTGGCTCTTACCTCAGAGGTGAGAAGGGCGTCGGCGGCAGCGCCGGGGCCCGGACACCACCCAGATCGCGGCGAGCGCGGCCCTTTCGGCCGCGCCCGCCGTCGGCGGGGCGTGGCCCTTGCCGCGCTGGGCGAGCGGCGCGCAGGGCAACCAACGGGCTCGGCCTCCACCGTCCTCGTAACCGCCCCGTCCTCGCCCCCGTCATGCGTCCGGCTGACGGGGGCGGGGAGCCACGTCCGGCACGCAGACCTCAATGACGGTGATCCGTCGGTCGCACAGCGGCGTGAGGTCCTCGCTCGCCCTCCCGGCCCGGATGCCGGGTCAGCACCCTCGCACCGGCCCTGGGCGAAGGGGTCTCGCAGCCGGCTCCGGATGATGGGGCCTCGCAGCGGTCCCTACGCGAAGGGGCCCTCGCTGACGAAGCGCTGAAGGTACCGCGCGAAGGCCGCGGCCTCGCCGGCCGGCCAGGTGGCGAGGCCGGCCTCGATGTGGGCGGACAGACGGTGGCGCAGGGCCCCCACGGTCCGTTCGCCCGCAGCCGTGAGGGCGAGCAGGGTCGCCCGCCTGTCCTCGGGGTCGGGTTCGCGCCGGACGAGCCCCGCCTCCTCCAGTCTGGAGGCACGGCGGGTGACGCCGGAGCGGTCGAGGCCCACGTCCCCGGCCAGCGCGGCGGCGCTGCGCGGACCGCTGCGCGCCAGTGCGCTGAGGATGGGATAGGTCAGCTCGTCCACGGCTTCGCCCAGGCCGTCCGTCAGCCTCCGGTACAGCTCCAGCCGGTTGCTGCGCTTGAGCAGTACGCCCAGGGCGTCGGCGATCTCGTGTCCCACACCGCTCTCCATGCACCCAGATTAGCGTGCGTGACGCACGCATGTGCGCTACAGTTCAGGAGAAGCGTGCGCGACGCACGCATCGCTCCAGCAGTGACCGGCCTGGAAGGACCCCGCCATGACCACGCACCGCACCAGCATCGCCGCCGCGCTGAACGACCTGATCCTCACCCCCGTACCCGACCTCCGGGAAGCCGCCGACCGGCACTTCGCCCCCGACTACCGCCAGCGCACGGACGGCGAGTGGGCCGACCGCGAGGGCTTCCTGGAGCACATCGCCCACCTCCGCAACGTCGTCACCGGAGGATCCGTCGAGGTCCACGACGAGCTGTACGACGACACACGCTACGCCGACCGCCACACGGTCCACGTCACGAAGAAGGACGGATCCACCGTGCGCACGGAGGTGTACCTGCTCGGGGAGTTCGCCCCCGACGGCCGCTTCCGCCGTATCGAGGAGGTCACTCTCATGCTCGAAGGCGCCGAAGCCGACCGGAATCTGGGCAGCGCCCGCTGAGGCGGCAACGCCCGGGGGCCCGGCGCGCCCTCACACCGCTCCCGCACCCGCGCTGAGATCAGCGTTCCCCACGGGAAACAACGGAGATGCGGGCAGGTAACAGCGGCGCCCCATGCTGCCTGCATGGATACGAGGACCGTGGTGATCGGCGCCGGGATGGCGGGGGCGCGCCTGGCGCGCCTGCTCTCGCCGGTGTGCGATGTCACCCTGCTCGGCGACGAGCCGCACACCCCCTACAACCGGGTGCTGCTCGCCGAGGTCCTCGCCGGGCGGTACGCACCGGAGGTGATCGCCCTGCCGCCCGTGCCGGGAGGACCGGCGACGGTGCGGCACGGGGTGCGGGCGGTGCGCATCGACCGCGAGGCGCGGACCGTGCACTGCGCGGACGGCTCGGCGGTGGAGTACGACCGGCTCGTGCTGGCGACCGGCTCCAACCCGGTGCTGCCGCCGCTGCGCGGCACCTCTGGAGGGCTGCCCGAAGGCGTGCACCCCTTCCGCACTCTGGACGACTGCCTGGCCCTGGCCGCCCTGGCCCGTACGGGCACGCGCGCCGTGGTCATCGGGGGCGGGCTGCTCGGGGTGTCGGCGGCGCGTGCCCTTGCGGAACGCGGGGCGGACGTGGTGCTGGCCCATCACGGGCCCACGCTGATGGACCGCCATCTCGACCCGGCGGCCGGGGACCTGGTCCGGGCCCATCTGGAGGATCTCGGCGTCGAGGTCCACACGGAGTGTCATGTCCGCGGCCTGCGCAGCGGCCCCGAACAGGCCGTCTCCGGCGTCGAACTCGCCGACGGCTTCGTCCTCGACGCGGAGTGCGTGGTCCTCGCCTGCGGGGTCCGGCCGCGTACGGCGCTGGCCGCCGACGCGGGCCTCGCGGTCCGCCAGGGCGTCGTCGTGGACGACGAGCTGCGTACGTCGGATCCGTGCATCCACGCCATCGGCGACTGCGCCGAGCACGCGGACACCGTCTACGGCCTCGCGACGGCGGCGGTGGAACAGGCCGACGCCCTCGCCGCCCTGCTGACCGGCACCGGCCCGGCCCCCTACACCGGCACCCGCGCCCTCACCCGGCTCACCCTCGGTGGCGCCGGAAGTCTCGATGTCGCCGCCTTCGGGGATCCCGCCCCGCGCCCCGGGGACGACGTCGTGCAGCTCGCCGACGCCACCCGCGGGGCCTACCGGAAGGTCGTCGTCCGCGGGGACCGCCTCGTCGGGGGCGTCCTGCTCGGGGATCTCGCCACCGTCGGCGCGCTGGCCCGCGCCTGGGAGGGCGACGACCCCCTGCCCGACGCCCCGCTGCTCCACCTGCTCACCACCGACGGAGGTTTCTGAAATGACCGCCACCACGCCCAACACGCCCACGATCGTGCTGGTCGGCCACGGCATGGTCGGCCAGCGTTTCCTGGAGGCCCTCGCCGAGCGAGGCGCCACGGAGCGGGCGCGGATCGTCGTGCTGTGCGAGGAGCCGCGCCCCGCATACGACCGGGTGCAGCTCACCTCCTACTTCGCCGGCCGCACCCCCGACGACCTGTCGCTCGTCGAGGACGGCTTCATGGACCGGCACGGCATCGAGCTGCACCTCGACGACCCGGCCGTCAGCGTCGACCGTGCCGCCCGCACGGTGACCGCGCGCTCCGGGCGGACGTTCACTTACGACTCCCTCGTGCTGGCGACCGGCTCGTACCCCTTCGTGCCGCCCGTACCGGGCAAGGACGCCGAAGGCTGCTTCGTCTACCGCACGATCGAGGACCTGCTCGCGATCGAGGAGTACGCGAAGACCTCCCGCACCGGTGTGGTCGTCGGCGGCGGGCTGCTCGGTCTCGAGGCGGCCGGCGCGCTCAAGGGCCTCGGCCTGGACACGCACATCGTGGAGTTCGCGCCCCGGCTGATGCCGGTGCAGGTGGACGAGGGCGGTGGCGCCGCGCTGCTGCGGACCATCGAGGGCATGGGGCTGAGCGTGCACACGGGCGTCGGCACCCAGGCGATCACCGCCGACGGCGGCACGGTCACCGGGATGAGTCTCTCCGACGGCTCCGCGCTCGCCACCGACCTCGTGGTCTTCTCGGCAGGTGTACGGCCGCGCGACCAACTGGCCCGTGACATGGGCCTTGAGGTGGGCGAGCGCGGCGGAATCGTGGTGGACGAGCAGTGCCGTACGTCGGACCCGGGCGTCTTCGCGATCGGCGAGTGCGCCCTGGCCTCCGACGGCCGGGTGTACGGACTGGTCGCCCCCGGCTACGAGATGGCGAAGACCGTCGCCGACGTACTCGTGGGCGAGGAGGGCGCCTTCACGGGCGCCGACCTGTCCACGAAGCTGAAGCTGCTCGGGGTGGACGTGGCGTCGTTCGGCGACGCGCACGGCACGGCCGACGGCTGTCTGGACGTCGTGTACGCGGACTCGCGCTCCGGGGTCTACAAGAGGCTGGTCATCGGCCGGGGCGGCGAGCTGCTCGGCGGTGTCCTCGTCGGCGACGCCGATTCGTACGGGATGCTGCGCCCCCTCACCGGCAGTGTGCCGCCCGTACCGCCCGAGCAGCTGGTGCTGCCGGCCGGCGCGGGGGCGCCGGTCGCGCTCGGTCCGTCGGCGCTCCCGGACGACGCCGTCATCTGCTCCTGCCACAACGTCACCAAGGGCGAGATCTGCGCCCACACCTCCCTGCCGGAGGTGAAGAAGTGCACCAAGGCAGGTACGGGCTGCGGCAGTTGCGTGAAGGTCATCGGCCAGCTGCTGCCGCAGGCTGCCGACCAGGGCCTGTGCGGCTGCTTCTCCTACACCCGCAGCGAGCTGTACGAGATCGTCCGCACACTGCGGCTCACCTCGTACGCGCAGCTCCTCGACTCGCACGGACGCGAAGCGGCGCGCGGCGGCGAGGGCTGCGAGGTCTGCAAGCCCACGGTGGGCTCGATCCTCGCCAGCCTCGGCAACGGCTACATCCTCGACGGCGAACAGGGGGCGTTGCAGGACACCAACGACCACTTCCTCGCCAACCTCCAGCGCAACGGCTCGTATTCGGTCGTGCCACGCATCCCCGGCGGTGAGATCACCCCGGACAAGCTGATCGTCATCGGCGAGGTCGCCCGCGACTTCGGCCTCTACACGAAGATCACGGGCGGCCAGCGGATCGACCTGTTCGGCGCCCGGGTGGACCAACTCCCCGCGATCTGGACCCGGCTGGTCGACGCGGGTTTCGAGTCGGGGCACGCGTACGGGAAGGCGCTGCGCACGGTCAAGTCCTGCGTGGGGCAGACCTGGTGCCGCTACGGCGTACAGGACAGCGTGAAGATGGCGATCGACCTGGAGCTGCGCTACCGGGGGCTACGCGCCCCGCACAAGCTCAAGTCGGCCGTGTCGGGCTGCGCCCGTGAGTGCGCGGAGGCGCAGTCGAAGGACTTCGGCGTGATCGCCACCGCCAGCGGCTGGAATCTGTACGTCGGCGGAAACGGCGGCGCCACACCACGGCACGCCGATCTGCTCGCCCAGGACCTGTCCGACGCCGAACTCGTGCGGCTCATCGACCGGTTCCTGATGTTCTACGTCCGCACGGCTGACCGGCTGGAGCGCACCTCCACCTGGCTGGAGCGGCTCGAGGGCGGACTCGACCACCTCCGAGACGTGGTCGTCCACGATTCGCTGGGCCTGTGCGCCGAGTTGGAGGCCCTGATGGCGGAGCACGTCGCCGGCTACCACGACGAGTGGGCCGCGACGCTGGACGACCCGGACCGGCTGCGCCGCTTCGTGTCGTTCGTGAACGCGCCGGAAGCCCCGGACCCGTCCGTGAGGTTCATCCCGGAACGGGACCAGATCAAGCCGGACCTGACCATTCTGACCCTGGGGCCGACCATGGGCCCGTCTCTGGAAGGGACTCTGACCCGATGATGACACCGACGCTGCAACTACATCTGGACGACGCCTGGTTCCAGGTCTGCGAGCTGTCCCGGCTCACCCCGGGGCGCGGTGTGGCGGCACTGCTCCCCGACGGACGCCAGGCGGCCGTGTTCGTGGACCGCTCGGGACGGGCGTACGCGATCGACAACCGCGACCCGTTCACGGGCGCTCAGGTGCTCTCGCGCGGCCTGCTGGGCACCGCGGGCGGCCGGCCCTTCGTGGCCTCGCCGCTGCTGAAGCAGCGCTTCGACCTGGAGACCGGGCGCTGCCTCGACGACGAGGCGGTGACGGTGCGCGCGTATCCGGTGCGCACCGGGGCGTGAACGGGTCCTGAGCGGGCCTGGGCGGGGGGCTAATTCGCGTGCGCGCGGGCCGGGACGGGGGTACGGTCCGCGCCATGCCGATGCCTCCCCGCATACGCCCGCCCTTCGACGCCGACGAACGCACCCAGCTCGTCGGATGGCTCGACACACAGCGAGCGATCGTCCACTACAAGTGCGAGGGCCTGTCCGATGAGGACGCCCACCGGAAGGTGCTGCCCACCTCGCCGCTGATGACCATGGCGGCCCTCGTCTCCCATCTGCGCTGGGTCGAACACGCCTGGTTCGAGGTCCTCTTCCTCGGCGGTGCGGCGGCCGGCAACCCGTCGTTCCTCGACGAGCCCGAGGACGCCGACATGCGGGTCGAGGGAGTCCCCCTGGCCAAGCTGCTCGAGGAGTACGAGCAGCAGTGCGCGAGGTCAAACGAGATCATCGCCGCGCATCCGCTGGACGAGACGGGCAGGCACCCGGATTTCCGTTCCGCGGCGGCGTCCCTGCGGTGGATGCTGATCCACATGGTGGAGGAGACCGCCCGGCACGCGGGTCACATGGACACGATCCGGGAGCTGCTCGACGGCGCGAAGGGCTACTACTGACGGGCTACTGCTGACCCTCCGCCAGGACCTTCGGGTCCATCCAGGCGACCTCCCAGATGTGGTGGTCCGGGTCCTGGAAGGAACGGCCGTACATGAATCCGTGGTCCTGGGCCGGCATGGCCTCCGAGCCACCGGCGGCGAGCGCCGCGTCCGCCAGCTCGTCCACCCGGTCCCGGCTCTCGGCGCTGAGGGCGAGGAGCACCTCGGTGGTGGTGGCGGCGTCGGCGATCTCCTTCTTCGTGAACTCCCTGAACCGGGGCTCGGTCATGAGCATCGCGAAGATCGTGTCGCCGAGCACCAGACAGGCGGTGTTCTCGTCGGAGAACTGGGGGTTGAAGGAATAGCCACATGCCTTCCAGAAAGCCTTGGTCTTCTCCAGGTCCTTCACCGGCAGGTTCACGAAGATCATCTGGGTCATGGCCGTTCGTTCCTCTGTTTCGGGTTCGTGTGCGGTGTGCCGAGTTACGAGGGGTAGACCGGCGGACCCGGCAGAACTCATCGCCGAGCCGGCCCGGGCACCCAGTGTGAACCCGCTGCCGTGCCAGCCGGCCTCCACCGCGCCGGTGCCCCCGAAGTGGGCGGGGGACGACGGGCTCCCCGTTCATCGGCGGCCCGCTCGAGGAAGCGCTCGCCGCTTCGCCCCCTGCCCCGCCGCCCGACGTCTCCCCTTCACCGGTCGTTGAAGCCGTGTCAACTCCGCGCTTCTATGGTCCCTAAGCCGTGTTTGAGAACGAGCGCCGTCCGGGCGGACGGCGGGGCTCGCGGCGTCCGGTGCGTGCTGGAGTCGCGGGCCAGGCGGGAGCTCTCGAACACGGCCTAGGCGCGCGACCCCGTCCGCCGACCGGCGTCGCGGGGCAGTCACGGAAACCCATCATGGAGTGAGTGACAGTGGAACGACGCAGCTTCCTGCGCGGGGCCGTCATCGGCACCTCCGCCGCCGCCTTCGGCGGCACACTGTGGCAGGGCGCCGCCGCCGCGGCGCCGGCGCAGCCCGGTTCCGGGCCCTACGGTGCGCTCGGCGCGGCCGACGCGAACGGTATCCAGCTGCCCACCGGCTTCACCAGCAGGGTGATCGCACGGTCCGGGCAGCGGGTCGGCACCACCTCGTACACCTGGCACAGCGCGCCGGACGGGGGCGCCTGCTTCGCCGACGGCTCCGGGTGGATCTACGTGTCCAACTCGGAGATCAACCCCTCGGGCGGGGCGAGCGCGGTGCGGTTCTCCTCGACCGGGGCGATCACCGGGGCGTACCGCATCCTCTCCGGCACCCGGCAGAACTGCGCGGGCGGCAGGACCCCCTGGGACACCTGGCTGTCCTGCGAGGAGGTCAGCCTCGGCTACGTCTACGAGACCGACCCGTGGGGTGTGAAGCCCGCCGTGCGCCGGTCCGCCATGGGCCGGTTCAAGCACGAGGCCGCCGCCGCCGACCCGGTGCGCAAGGCCGTGTATCTGACCGAGGACGAGACCAACGGCTGCCTCTACCGCTTCGTCCCCACCACCTGGGGCGATCTCTCCTCCGGCACCCTCCAGGTGCTGGTGGCCGGCAGCGGCACCTCCGGCTCGTACAGCTGGGCCGACGTCCCTGACCCGGACGGCTCGCCGACCGCGACCCGCAGCCAGGTGTCCGGGGCCAAGAAGTTCAACGGCGGCGAGGGCTGCCACTACGCCAACGACACGGTCTGGTTCACCACCAAGGGCGACAACCGCCTCTGGCAGCTCAACCTCACCAGCGGCACCTACGAACTGGCCTACGACGACTCGCTGGTCGTCGGCGGCTCCGCACCGCTGACCGGCGTCGACAATGTCACCGGGTCGTCCTCGGGCGATCTGTTCATCGCCGAGGACGGCGGGAACATGGAGATCTGCCTGATCACCCCGGACGATGTCGTCGCACCGTTCCTGCGTATCAACGGCCAGTCCGGTTCCGAGATCACCGGACCGGCCTTCTCGCCGGACGGAAGACGGCTGTACTTCTCCAGCCAGCGCGGTACGAGCGGGAGTTCTTCGGGCGGTATCACCTACGAGGTGACCGGGCCCTTCCGCGCATAGCCGCCGCGGCGGACGGCCCACCCGCCGCGGCCGGCTGTACGACCGGCGCACCCGGGGCGCCCGGCGCAACGGACACCACCGCGGCGGGCGCCACCGGATCCCGCTGGGCACCGCCCCTCAGGAGCGCGGTGCCCAGCGGGGTCATCGAGTGCAGCACCGCATTGCCGTTGCGCAAGGTGACCACCAGGCCCGCCTCCCTGAGGACGCAGGCGTGCTGGCTGGCCGACGCCAGCGACACCCCTGCCCTGCGGGCCAGTTCGCTGGTCGTACAGCCGTTGCCTATGGAGTGCAGGACGGCCGAGCGGGTGTGGCCCACCAGGCGGCCGAGCGTGACCAGGTCCCGCTCGGCATCGGCGGCGGTCGGCGGGGCCGTGTGCGTGACGGGGTAGACCAGCACGGGCGGCAGGCTCCCGTCGCGCCGTACCACCGGGGCGCCGCGGCAGAAGTACGACGGCTGGAGCAGCAGGCCACGCCCCTCCAGATGGATCTCCCGGTCGACGGGGTAGTCCGCCTCGAGCACCGGCGCACTCCAGCGCAGCATCGGCGGCAGCGAGGCGAGCAGTTCGTCCGCGCCGCCGTCGAGGAGTGCCCGGCCGCGCGCGGCCCGGTCGGCCTCCACGGCGGCCTGTATCTGGGACCAGTAGGGCTCGACCGCCGCCCGGTGGTAGCTGCGCAGCGCGCCGATGAGCCTGGCCATGGGCTCCGCCTCGCCGTCGGCGAGCCCGGCCAGCCGGGCCGGGAGCCCCGGCTGGGGGCGGTCTGCGGCCAGCAGAGCGAGCTCGGCGCGCAGCCGCGGCGCCGGAGTCGCCCGTACCGCTTCGAGGCCCTCGTCGAGCCCTTCGAGCGCCTCGGGCGGGGTGAGGAAGTCCGGGAAATATCCACGCGGCGGCACCAGTGCGGCCAGCAGTCGTGTTTCACCATTCAACCGGGCGCGGGTTTCCGCGCGCCATTCCCCGTACGCCGCTGCGCCCCGGCGGTCCCGCAGCCGATGAAAGCTCAGAATCGTCTCCCACAAAACGTCCGGCCTGGCCGCCATCCTCACCCTTGCTAGGTCTTCACCCGTGAAATGGATACGCAGCACGGAACCCCCACTGTTGCATCCGCAATCGTCCCAGCCACTGAGTATGCATGCAATCACAGGCCGTCACCACGGAGTTTCAGCCACAGTTGAAACGCAGTGCGCAGAACCGCACAACCCGAAAAGCTGTACGACGTCGGACGCGAAACCTTCGAGTACCGAGGGGCGAGGGAAAGACCGTGGGGGGCTTTCCCCGCCCGGCGGCGGTCGGCGGAGGTTGCGGCTCCGTGTCCGACATTGGTAATGGGGCGCGGCCGGCGGGTGGGGATCCGCCGGCCGCGCCCCGCCCGTTCTTTGCTCAATGAATGGCGGGAATCAAACTCCCGTTAATGTCCACTACTGGCTCGCCGTTCAACAGTGGCGTACGCCACATCCGTGGGAGCGGTGTTGAGCCAAGTCAGGCCAGAACAAGCCAAGTTGAGCCGTTGACGGCCTCTTGAGACCCCCGCGCCCCGGGACGGCGGGAAAAGGCGACGGGCGGGAGAGGCACCTCCGCACAAGGTGCCTCTCCCGCCCGTCTCCTGGGCGCCGCGGCCGTCGCTGGGTCGGTGAGGGTTGAGGGTCGAGCCACCGACGGCCCCGGATTCTCAGCAGCCGGTCAGCGGCTGTCGCTCCCGGAGGACTGCGCCGCCGCGCGGCCCGCCTCCAGGCGCGCCACGGGGATCCTGAACGGCGAGCAGGAGACGTAGTCCAGACCCACCTCGTGGAAGAAGTGCACCGACTCGGGGTCGCCACCGTGCTCGCCGCAGACGCCGAGCTTGAGGTCGGGGCGGGTGGCCCGGCCGGCCGCGACGGCGTCGCGGACCAGCGCGCCGACGCCGTCCTTGTCGATGGTCTCGAACGGGCTGACGCCGAAGATGCCCTTCTCCAGGTAGGCCGTGAAGAAGCTGGCCTCCACGTCGTCCCGGCTGAAGCCCCACACGGTCTGGGTGAGGTCGTTCGTGCCGAAGGAGAAGAACTCCGCGGCCTCGGCGATCTGACCGGCGGTCAGCGCGGCACGCGGCAGCTCGATCATCGTGCCGAGGGCCAGCTTGAGGGCGACGCCGGTGGCGGCCTCGACCTCGGCGATGACCTGCTCGGCCTCCTCGCGGACGATCTCCAGCTCCTGCACGGTGCCGACGAGCGGGATCATGATCTCGGCGCGCGGGTCGCCCTTGGCGTTCTTGCGCTCGGCCGCGGCCTCGGCGATCGCCCGCACCTGCATGGTGAACAGGCCGGGGATGACCAGGCCGAGACGGACACCGCGCAGACCCAGCATCGGGTTCTGCTCGTGCAGCCGGTGCACGGCCTGGAGCAGGCGCAGGTCGTTCTCGTTGTGGTCCTTGCGGGACTCGGCGAGGGCGACGCGCACCGACAGCTCGGTGATGTCCGGCAGGAACTCGTGCAGCGGCGGGTCGAGCAGCCGGACGGTCACCGGCAGGCCGTCCATCGCCTCGAAGAGCTCGACGAAGTCCTTCTTCTGCAGCGGCAGCAGGTTCCTCAGCGCGTCCTCGCGCTCGTCGTCGGTGTCGGCGAGGATCAGCTTCTCGACCATCTCGCGGCGCTCGCCGAGGAACATGTGCTCCGTGCGGCACAGGCCGATGCCCTGGGCGCCGAAGCGGCGGGCGCGCAGGGCGTCCTCGGCGTTGTCGGCGTTGGCCCGCACGCGCAGCCGGCGTACCCGGTCCGCGTAGGCCATGATCCGGTGCACGGCCTGTACGAGCTCGTCGGCGTCGTCGGCGCCCGCGTGCATCCGGCCCTCGAAGTACTCGACGACCGGGGAGGGCACGACCGGCACCTCACCGAGGTACACCTTGCCGGTGGAGCCGTCGATGGAGACCACGTCGCCCTCTTCGATGACCGTGCCGTTGACGGTCATCCGGCGGCGCTTGGTGTCGACCTCGAGCTCTTCGGCGCCGCAGACGCAGGTCTTGCCCATGCCGCGGGCGACCACGGCCGCGTGCGAGGTCTTGCCGCCGCGGGAGGTCAGGATGCCCTCGGCGGCGATCATGCCGTCCAGGTCGTCGGGGTTTGTCTCACGGCGGATCAGGATGACCTTCTCGCCGGAACGGGACCACTTGACGGCCGTGTAGGAGTCGAAGACGGCCTTGCCGACGGCGGCACCCGGGGAGGCGGCGATGCCCCGGCCGAGCTTCTCGACCTTGGCTGACTCGTCGAAGCGGGGGAACATCAGCTGGGCGAGCTGGGCGCCGTTGACCCGCTGGAGCGCCTCGGCCTCGTCGATGAGGCCCTGGTCCACGAGCTGGGTGGCGATACGGAAGGCGGCACCTGCGGTGCGCTTGCCGACGCGGGTCTGGAGCATCCAGAGCTGCCCGCGCTCGATGGTGAACTCGATGTCGCACAGGTCCTTGTAGTGCGTTTCGAGCGTCTCCATGATCTGCATGAGCTGGTCGTACGACTTCTTGTCGATCGACTCCAGGTCGGCGAGCGGCACGGTGTTGCGGATACCGGCGACGACGTCCTCGCCCTGGGCGTTCTGGAGGTAGTCGCCGTAGACGCCCTGGTGACCCGACGCGGGGTCGCGGGTGAAGGCGACGCCGGTGCCGGAGTCGGGGCCGAGGTTGCCGAACACCATGGAACAGACGTTGACCGCGGTGCCCAGGTCGCCCGGGATGCGCTCCTGGCGGCGGTAGAGCTTGGCGCGGTCGGTGTTCCAGGAGTTGAAGACCGCGTTGATGGCGAGATCCATCTGCTCGCGCGGGTCCTGCGGGAAGTCACGGCCGGTCTCGGCCTTGACGATCTTCTTGAACTGCTTGACCAGCTTCTTGAGGTCGGCGGCGTCGAGATCGGTGTCGACGGCGACCTTCTTGGCGGCCTTGGTCTCGTCGAGGACGTCCTCGAAGAGCTCACCGTCGACGCCGAGCACGGTCTTGCCGAACATCTGGATGAGCCGGCGGTACGAGTCCCAGGCGAAGCGCTCGTCGCCCGCCTGCTTGGCCAGGCCCTCGGCGGACGCGTCGGAGAGCCCGATGTTGAGGACGGTGTCCATCATTCCGGGCATCGAGAACTTGGCGCCGGAGCGTACGGAAACGAGCAGCGGGTCGTCGGCCTGGCCCAGCTTCTTGCCCATCTTCTGCTCAAGGGCCTCGAGGTGCGCACTCACCTCGTCACGCAGGGCCGCGGGCTCCTCGCCGCTTTCGAGGTAGACCTTGCACGCCTCGGTGGTGATGGTGAAGCCCGGAGGGACGGGCAGCCCGAGGTTGGTCATCTCGGCGAGGTTCGCACCCTTGCCACCGAGGAGGTCCTTGAGGTCCCTGTTGCCCTCGGTGAAGTCGTAGACGAACTTCTGATCTTTGTTTTCCGACACGGGTCTCGACTCCTCGAGGACTCGGTGGCTGCCCTGACGGCGAGGAACATACCCAGATCGAAGGTGTTTGGGTACGTGCACTTCTCCGTCATCAGGGCTTAACCACCCGTCCGCCAGCAGATCGCAGGTTACTGATGTGTTAACGGAACGGCCGTGACTCCTTCACGCCTCGAAGAGCGCTTGACTGAAAGTGGAGATTATCCGCTCACATGAGCGCACAGGAGGGCATGTGAGTTCAACTCTTGAACGCAGAAAGGGTGGCACTCAGTGCCACCCTTCTAAAGGTGCAGCCATCGCCCGAGCGCTCATCTGAGCGCCACCCTTATCAGAGGTGGCGAGGATCACGCCGCCACGCATGGCCTGATTCCGGCATCCGGACGCCTCTTGGGACGGTCTGGCCAGCTCAGCCGCCCGACGTATCCAGCTCCGCATCCTCACTCACACCTGCACAGTCGTACGGGTCCTTCAGCCAGCCGTCGGGCAGTACGACCCGGTTGTTCCCGGATGTCCGGCCGCGCGGGCCGTCCGCGCCGACCGGCCACGGCTGATTCAGGTCCAGCGTGCTCAGCTGAGCGCGCAGCTCGTCCAGGGACGAGGTCACCGCGAGCTTCTTGCGCATCTCCGAACCCACGGCGAATCCCTTGAGGTACCAGGCCACATGCTTTCGGAAGTCGATGACGCCACGGGACTCGTCACCGATCCACTCCCCCAGCAGCTGGGCATGGCGCACCATGACCTCCGCGACCTCACGCAGCGACGGCCGCGCGTACTGCCCGGTCCCCTCGAAGGCCGCCACCAGATCCCCGAAGAGCCAGGGCCTGCCGAGGCAGCCGCGCCCCACCACCACGCCGTCACAGCCGGTCTCGCGCATCATCCGCAGGGCGTCGTCGGCCGACCAGATGTCGCCGTTGCCGAGCACGGGGAGCTCCGGGACATGCTCCTTGAGCCGGGCGATGGCCTCCCAGTCGGCGGTGCCGCCGTAGTGCTGCGCCGCCGTGCGCCCGTGCAGGGCGATGGCCGTGACGCCCTCGTCCACGGCGATCCGGCCCGCGTCGAGATAGGTGATGTGGTCGTCGTCGATGCCCTTGCGCATCTTCATGGTCACCGGCAGGTCGCCGGCGTTGCCGACCGCCTCGTTGAGGATCGCCCGCAGCAGGTTCCGCTTGTACGGGAGCGCCGAGCCGCCGCCCTTGCGGGTCACCTTGGGGACCGGGCAGCCGAAGTTGAGGTCGATATGGTCGGCCAGATCCTCGTCCACGATCATGCGCACGGCCTTGCCGACGGTGACCGGGTCCACTCCGTAGAGCTGGATCGAGCGCGGGGTCTCGGTCCTGTCGAAGTGGATGAGCTGCATCGTCTTCTCGTTGCGCTCGACCAGCGCCCGCGTCGTGATCATCTCGCTCACGAACAGACCCTTGCCGCCGCTGAACTCGCGGCAGAGGGTGCGGAAGGGTGCGTTGGTGATGCCCGCCATGGGGGCGAGCACGACCGGGGGCTGCACGGGGTGCGGCCCAATCGAGAGGGTGGGATGCGTGGCCATTCGCCCATTGTCGCGCACGGCCAGGTTCATTAGTTAGGCGTACTATGCACTCATGCCCGCGTCAACATCGGCCCCGGGCCCCCGGCGGCGGCTGCTGATCCTGGCGATCTGCTGTATGAGCCTGCTGATCGTCAGCCTGGACGCCACCGTCCTGAACGTCGCCCTGCCCTCGATCCGCCAGGACCTGGGCGCGAGCGTGGCCGACCTCCAGTGGATCATCGACGCCTACACCCTCGTCCTGGCGTCCCTGCTGGTACTCGCGGGTTCCACCGCCGACCGGATCGGCCGCCGCAGGGTCTTCCTGACCGGTCTCGTGCTCTTCACGCTGGGCTCCGCCCTGTGCTCCCTCGCACCGGACCTCCCCCTGCTCGTCGTCTTCCGCATGGTGCAGGCGGTGGGCGGCTCGATGCTCAACCCGGTCGCGATGTCGATCATCACCAACACCTTCACGGACCCACGCGAACGCGCCCGCGCCATCGGCGCCTGGGGCGGTGTCGTCGGCATCTCGATGGCCGCCGGCCCGGTCATCGGCGGCCTGCTGGTCGAAACGGTCGGCTGGCGCTCGATCTTCTGGCTCAACATCCCGGTCGGCCTGGCCGCCCTCCTGCTCACCTGGCGCTGCATCCCCGAGTCCCGCGCCCCCAAGCCCCGCAGGCCCGACCCGGTCGGCCAGCTCCTCGTCATCGCCCTGCTCGGCTCGGTCACGTACGCGATCATCGAGGCCCCCAGCAAGGGAGCAGCCGTCCTCCCCCTGGCCGGGGTCGCGGTCGCCGCCCTCACCGCGCTGCTGCTCTACGAGCCCCGCCGCGACGAGCCCCTCATCGACCTGCGCTTCTTCCGCTCGGCACCGTTCAGCGGCGCGACCGTGATCGCGGTCAGCGCCTTCGCCGCGCTGAGTGGCTTCCTGTTCCTCAACACCCTCTACCTCCAGGGTCTGCGCGGCCTGTCCCCGCTCCACGCGGGGCTGTACATGCTTCCCATGGCCGGTCTCACCTTCCTGTGCGCCCCGCTCTCCGGCCGCCTGGTCGGCGCCCGCGGCCCACGCCTGCCCCTGATCGTCGCCGGAACCACGATGGCGGCGAGCGCCCTGCTGTTCGCCGCATTCGACGCGGAATCGAGCACACCGCTGCTCTTCACCGGCTATGTGCTGTTCGGCCTCGGCTTCGGCATGGTCAACGCCCCCATCACCAACACCGCGGTCTCCGGAATGCCCCGCGCCCAGGCCGGCGTGGCCGCTGCCATCGCCTCCACCAGCCGCCAGACCGGCGCGACCCTCGGCGTCGCCGTCATCGGCTCCGTCCTGGCAGCCGGCACCAGCGCCGCAGCCCCCGCCTCGACCTTCCTGGAGGCAAGCCGCCCAGCCTGGTGGATCATCATGGCCTGCGGTCTGTCGGTCCTCGTGGTGGGCGCGGCGACGAGCGGACGGTGGGCGCGCGAGACGGCCCGGCGGACGGCGGAGCGACTTGAGCGCACGGGGGCGCGGGTGGCGGCGCGGAGCGGGTCGTAGGCGTCCCGGTACCTCGTTCTCCCTGAGCGGGGCTCGCTGCGAGATCCCCGTCCGATGGGCTGCGAGCCGGACACCTCCGGGTTCACGATCCCGGGGACGACTGACGCGGAAAACCGGTGGGCCCGGACCGCTTCATGCGGTCCGGGCCCACCTCGAGTCGGGCGTCAGCTCTGCTGATCGTCCTGCTTGCCCTGTGTGCGCTCGCGCATCTTGCGCAGCAGCTCCTGCTTCTTTTCGTCGGCCGACTTCTGCCCGGCCGCGCGGGCCGGGCCGTTGCCGTGCTGGTCGGCGCGGGACAGCTTCTTTCGCTGTCCGCCCACGCCGAGAAGGTTGTTGCGGCTCTTGGCCACCGGATTCTCCTGTCCTGGTGAGAAGGGGTTCGTCGCGGGTGCGGGTGTCGCTCAGTCGACGATGCCGGGCAGGCCCGACGATGCAGGCCGGGGCGCCCTCATGGGGTGCGGCGCACCGGCAGACCCACCCGCCGCACTCTCACTCGTAGATCTGGTGGAAAGAACACATGCCGCGACCGTACCCGCACCCCACGCCCCGGGCACCTGGTTTTCAGGGGTACGGGGTTTCAGGGGTACAGGGCATTCAGGGGAGTTCAGGGGGTTCCTGGGGCGATCGTCGCCTGGTGCGCCTCGGTGAGGTGCTCCTCCGCCTTCAGCCACGGCAGGAACTGCGCGTTCTTGCGCCAACCGCACGTGTCGCAGGTCAGCGCGCGCTGGATGCCCGACTTCCTGACGTGCACGACGTGTTCGCGGCCGTGCTGGTCCCATCGGCTGACCTTGCTGCTGGTCATGGACGGCATCGGTCCCCTCCCGGTGACGAGTGCGCGCCCAGTGTGCACGACGAAGGCCGACCGGGCACCAGCCAGGCCGGCCTTCGTCCTAAGCGGCACGCTTGGCGTCAGGCACCGATGAGGCGCGTGGCCAGGTACCCCTGGATCTGGTCCAGGGACACTCGCTCCTGCTTCATCGAGTCGCGCTCGCGCACCGTCACCGCGTTGTCGTCGAGGGTGTCGAAGTCGACGGTCACGCAGAACGGGGTACCGATCTCGTCCTGGCGCCGGTAGCGGCGGCCGATCGCGCCCGCGTCGTCGAACTCGATGTTCCAGTGCTGGCGCAGGTCCGCCGCGAGGCCCTTCGCCTTCGGGGAGAGCTGCGGGTTGCGGGACAGCGGCAGCACCGCGACCTTCACCGGGGCGAGGCGGTGGTCGAGGCGCAGCACGGTGCGCTTCTCCATGACGCCCTTGGCGTTGGGGGCCTCGTCCTCGTTGTAGCCGTCGAGGAGGAATGCCAGCATCGTGCGGCCGACACCGGCGGCGGGCTCGATGACGTACGGCATCCAGCGCTCCTGGGCCTCCTGGTCGTAGTACGACAGGTCGGTGCCGGAGGCCTTGGAGTGGGCCGTGAGGTCGTAGTCGGTGCGGTTGGCGACGCCTTCGAGCTCGCCCCACTCGCTGCCGCCGAACTGGAAGCGGTACTCGATGTCGGCGGTGCGCTTGGAGTAGTGGGAGAGCTTCTCCTTGGGGTGCTCGTACCAGCGCATGTTCTCCTCACGGAGACCCAGGCCGGTGTACCAGTTCCAGCGCTGCTCCATCCAGTACTCCTGCCACTGCTCGTCCTCGCCCGGCTTGACGAAGAACTCCATCTCCATCTGCTCGAACTCGCGGGTGCGGAAGATGAAGTTGCCGGGCGTGATCTCGTTGCGGAAGGACTTGCCGACCTGGGCGATACCGAACGGCGGCTTGCGGCGCGCGCTCTGCTGGACCTGGGCGAAGTTGGTGAAGATGCCCTGGGCGGTCTCGGGGCGCAGGTAGGCGACGGAGCCCGAGTCCTGGGTGGGGCCGAGGTGGGTGGAGAGCAGACCCGAGAACTGCTTGGGCTCGGTGAACTGGCCCTTGTTGCCGCAGTTGGGGCAGTTGATGTCGGCCAGGCCGTTCGCCGGGGCGTGGCCGTGCTTCTCCTCG
Organism: Streptomyces sp. NPDC019396; assembly: GCF_040632375.1. NCBI lineage: Bacteria > Bacillati > Actinomycetota > Actinomycetes > Kitasatosporales > Streptomycetaceae > Streptomyces > Streptomyces sp. NPDC019396. The sequence continues at coordinate 47,759 of NZ_JBEYBS010000003.1, forward strand.
TACGCCTCTTCCAGGTGGTCGGCGCGGTAGCGCTTGTGGCAGGAGGTGCACTCGGTGAGCGGGTCGGAGAAGGTGGCGACGTGGCCGGAGGCCTCCCAGACCTCGGTGGCCAGGATCACCGACGAGTCGATACCGACGACGTCCTCACGCGAGGTGACCATGTAGCGCCACCACTGGCGCTTGATGTTCTCCTTGAGCTCGGTGCCCAGCGGTCCGTAGTCCCAGGCGGCACGCTGTCCGCCGTAGATCTCGCTGCACGGGTAGACAAAGCCACGGCGCTTGCTCAGGTTGACGATCGTGTCGATCTTGTCGGCGGCCACGGTGCTCTCTTCATTACGACGACGGGTTGGACGACTGGCTGGGGCGGCGCAAGACGCCCGGCCGGGGGTGACGGAGTGGCGAGTGCTTCAGATTACCGGCGGCCTCACCCCTTCGATCAAATCGGTGCAGGACCTGAGCGGCTCCTCCACCTTGTTGACAATCGTTTCCACTCTTGTTGAAAATGACTGTCATGAACGTACGCCGCCTCATATCCAACGGTGCCGTCGCGGGAGCGACCGCACTGTCGCTCGTCACCCTGTCCGCCTGCGCGGGGACCTCCGGCGCCGCGGGCAGGAACGGCGGCGGCAAGCTGGATGTGGTGGCGTCCTTCTATCCCATGCAGTATCTCGCCGAGCAGATCGGCGGGGAACACGTGGCGGTCACCACGCTCACCAAGCCCGGCGTCGAGCCGCATGACCTGGAGCTGAAGCCCAGGCAGGCGTCCGCGCTCCGCCAGGCCGACTACGTCCTCTATCTCAAGGGCGTCCAGCCGGCCGTGGACGACGCCATCGCGCAGGCCGGCGTCGAGCACACCGTCGACGCGGGCACCCTGACCGAGCTGGAGGCGCACGGCACCGCGGCCGGCGGCGATCACGACCACGCACACGGCGGCAACGACGGTCACGACGAACACGGTGGCGGCCAGGACCCGCACGTCTGGCTCGACCCGGTGAAGTACGCGGAGATCGCCCGCGGTGTCGGCAAGTCCCTGGAGAAGGCCGACCCCGCCCACGCCGCCGACTACACCAGGAACACCGACGCGCTGGTCGCCAGGCTCAACACCCTGAACACCCGCTTCACGGACGGGCTGAAGCACACCGGCACCCGGACCTTCATCACCACCCACGCCGCCTTCGGCTATCTCGCCGAGCGCTACGGGCTCGAGCAGCAGGGCATCGCGGGCCTCGACCCCGAGTCGGAGCCGAGCCCCGCCCGTATCAGGGAGCTCCAGAGCGTGGCGAAGCAGGACAAGGTGACCACGGTCTTCTTCGAGACCCTGGCCAGCGACCGGACCGCCAGGACCCTGGCCGGTGACACCGGGCTGAAGACGGACGTGCTGGACCCCCTGGAGGGGATCACGGACCGCTCCAAGGGCGATGACTACATCGGCGTCATGGAGTCCAACCTGGCCGCGCTGCGCAAGGCACTCGGCGCCCAGTGACAGACCCCGCCGCAGAGCAGACGACAGCATCGGAGACGCAGGCCATGGAGACGCAGGAGTCCCAGGGGCTTCAGGAGCCCGTCATATCCGTCCGGGGCGCCCGGGCCACCCTCGGCTCCCGCCCCGTACTGCGCGGGGTCGACCTCACCGTGGGCCGCGGCGAGGTCGTCGCGCTGCTCGGCGCCAACGGCTCGGGCAAGTCGACGGCCGTCCGGTCCGTGATCGGGCAGGTGCCGCTGACCGACGGCTCGGTCTCCCTCTTCGGTACGGAGCTGCGGAGCTTCCGCGACTGGAAGCGGGTCGGTTACGTACCCCAGCGCACCACCGCGACCAGCGGTGTCCCCGCGACCGTCCGCGAGGTGGTGTCCTCCGGCCGACTGTCGCGTACGAAGCTGAGATGGCCGTCCAGGGCCGACCGCGCCGCGGTCCAGCGCGCGATCGAGCTGGTCGGGCTGGCCGACCGGGCCAAGGACGCGGTGGGCGCGCTCTCCGGGGGCCAGCACCAGCGGGTGCTGATCGCCCGTGCGCTCGCCGCCGACCCCGAACTACTGATCATGGACGAGCCGATGGCGGGCGTGGACCTGGCCAGCCAGGAGATCCTGGCCGGGACGTTGCGCGAGCAGGTCGCGGCCGGGACGACCGTGCTGCTGGTGCTGCACGAGCTGGGACCGCTGGAGCCGCTGATCGACCGGGCCGTGGTGCTGCGCGACGGCTGCGTGGTCCATGACGGTCCGCCGCCCGAGGCCGTCGGCCAGCACGCGCTGCCCGGCCATGACCACGTACATCCGCACGCGGCCGATGAGCCGCTCCGCACGGGACTGCTGACCTGACCATGGAATTCCTCCAGGACCCCTTCATGCAGCGGGCGCTGCTCGCCGCCGTGCTGGTCGGTGTGATCGCCCCGGCGGTCGGCATCCACCTGGTGCAGCGCCGCCAGGCGCTGATGGGCGACGGCATCGGCCATGTCGCGCTGACCGGTGTCGGCCTCGGCTTCCTGCTGTCCACCAACCCGGTGTGGATGGCGACCCTCGTCGCCGTCGTCGGCTCGGTCGCGATGGAGCTGATCCGGGCGTACGGGCGCACCCGCGGCGACATCGCGCTCGCGATGCTGTTCTACGGCGGTATGGCGGGCGGGGTGATGCTGATGAACCTCAGCGACACCGGTTCGAACGCCAACCTCACCTCGTATCTCTTCGGCTCGCTGTCCACGGTGTCCGACGAGGACCTCACGGCGATCTGCCTGCTCGCGGGCTTCGTGCTGCTGGTGACGGTGGGGCTGCGGCGGCAGCTCTTCGCGATCAGCCAGGACGAGGAGTTCGCCCGGGTCACCGGGCTTCCGGTGCGGGCGCTCAACCTGCTGGTCGCGGTGACGGCGGCGGTCACCGTGACGGTCGCGATGCGCGTGGTCGGTCTGCTGCTGGTGAGCGCCCTCATGGTGGTGCCGGTGGCCGCTGCACAGCAGATCACCAGGTCGTTCAAACTGACCTTCGTGGTGTCCGTGGCGATCGGCATCGTCGTGACGCTGACGGGTACGGTCACGACGTACTACCAGGACGTGCCGCCGGGTGCGACGATCGTGTTGCTGGCCATCGCGGTCTTCGTGCTGCTCACCGCGCTGGCGACGCCGCTGGCGCGACGGCGGGCGAAGGCCGTCACGACGGCGGCCGGAGACCGGTGCGAGACGGCGGCTGAGAACAGTCACCGCCCGGCCGATGACGTCAGGGTCTGATACCAGGCCTGGCAGAATGGCCCGTCCGAGGAGCGGGCGGATCGAAGGAGGCACCTGTGGTGACGGCTGGACCCCCCGTACGCGGCCGGTCGACCCGGCAGCGGGCCGCGGTGGCGGCGGCACTCGACGAGGTGGACGAGTTCCGCAGCGCGCAGGAGCTGCACGACATGCTCAGGCACCGCGGTGATTCGGTGGGTCTGACCACTGTCTACCGGACGTTGCAGTCCCTTGCCGAGGCCGGTGAGGTGGATGTGCTGCGCACCACCGAGGGCGAGGCGGTCTACCGGCGTTGCGCCTCCGGTGAGCACCACCACCATCTCGTGTGCCGGGTGTGCGGCAAGGCGGTGGAGGTCGAGGGTCCGGCCGTGGAGCAGTGGGCGGAGACGATCGCCGCGCAGCACGGTTACGTCAACGTGGCGCACACGGTGGAGATCTTCGGCACGTGCGCGGCGTGCGCCAAGTCCGAGGCCGGGGACGGCTGCCCGTAGGAGTTCGCGGAAAGAGGTGCCTGGTCGGGGGCTTGAGCTCCGGCCGTCCACCACCCGGGCCCGTGGAGACCGCTAGGGCGTGTTGCGAAAGTAGCGCCGTCCGCCCGGAGGGCGGGGCTCGCGGCGTGTGGTGCGTGCGATCGCAAGGCGGAGGGTCGTCCTCGTACTGGACGTACTCGGATGAGTCCGACAACGCAGCGAGTGTGCGTGCTGGGGGCACCTCCCAGGCGAAGCTCTGGGGGAGTCGCGTGCCAGGCGGGTTTCGCAACACGCCCTAGTCGAGCTTCGGGCCTTCGATCGCGCGGCCGTCCGAGTCATACGGCCAGGCGTTGATCACACATCCGTTGAGCCCCTTGATCTGCTGCATCATCGCGGGCGCCGGGCGCCCGGGTCCCGGGCAGCCGCGGTGCCCGTAGCCGAGCCGGTGCCCGACCTCGTGGTTGACGATCAGCGCGTGGTACATCGCTGCCCGGCCCTGGTAGGCGGGGGTGAGCAGCACCCAGCGCCGGAGGTTGACCACGACGTCCGTGCCACCGCTGCAGTTGACCTCGCCGCCCGTGTCGAGCCCGTGCTTCGCGCAGAGTTCGTCCGTGGTGCCTGGCGAGGCCAGCCGCACCACGAAGTCGTACGGCGGCCGGTCGACCCGCTGGAAGGCGGCCTTGCCGCCGGTCGTCCAGCCGCGCCGGTCGGCGAGTACGCCCTCGACCTCCCGGGCGAAGCCGTCCGGGTCCTGGCCGAGCCCACGCTCCACCGCCACGCCATAACGCAACGGGGTGCCCTTGCCGACGGTGCGCGAGGTGCCCGGCACCGCCACGGTGTCGAACTCGCCGTCACCGCGCTGCGGTATGGGCGGCTGATTCGCCGACTCGGCGGCCTCGGCCGCGGACGGTGACGCGCCGGGTCTCGGTTCCTCGGACTCAGGTGCTCCGGGCTCCTGTTGGCTCACCGGCCCGCCGCCGTCGAGACCCGGCGACGGAGTCGGCTTCCCGAGCGCCCCCGTTCCGCTGTCCCCTCCGGAGCCGAGATAGTACCCGGCGCCCACGACGGCGACGAGCGCCGCCGCGTACAGGGGTGCGCGCGGGCGGCCCGTTCGTGGCTTCCTTCGGCTCTGCTTGCGGTGCTGCCTGCTCGGCATGGTGTGGAGCTCCTTGCAGGGATGGTGTCCTTACAGGAACTACACACGCCGGTACGTGAACTGACGGTGAGCGCCTCCGCTCACACGGAGCTCACACCGCGCCCACCCCGGCAGACCAGGCAAATCCGATGTACCCGCACACACCCGCGCGCACCGTGACACATGCGATCTCTTGCGGCCTCACGGCAAAGTGACGTGCACGACCAGCCCGCCGCCCTTGCGCGGCGCGGCCGTCACATCGCCGTGGTGCGCCTGCGCCACGGCCCGGACGATCGAAAGGCCGAGACCGCTGCCCCTGGCCGACCCCACACGGTCGGTGAGCCTGCGGAACGGCTCGAAGAGCACGGGGATCTCGTGCGGGGAGATCTGGGCGCCGGTGTTGCCGATCACGATCTGCGCCCCGGACGCGTCCTTGCGGGTCTCCACGGTCACGCTCCCCCCGCTTACGTTGTGCCGGATGGCGTTCTCCACGAGGTTGCGCACGAGCTGCTCCAGCAGGATCGGATCGCCGGTGGTGGATGCGGCGCCGAGGTACGACTCGACCGTCACACCTCCGCGTTCCGCCTCCTCGTGGGTGTGCTCGACGACGACGGCGGCGATCTCCGCCAGATCGGTGCCGACCCGCTCGGTGAGCGCGTCGTCGGCGCGGGCGAGGGTGAGCAGGGCGTCGATGAGGCGCTCGTGGCGGGCGTTGACCGCCAGGAGGTTCTCGCCGAGCTGCTGGATCTCCGGTGGGGCGTCGAGGCGGCTCATGGCCACCTCCACCAGGGTGCGGTTGATCACCAGCGGGGTCTTCAGTTCGTGGGCGGCGTTGGCGATGAAACGTTCCTGCCCCGCGAAGGCCCCGTCGAGGCGGTCCAGCATGCTGTCGAAGGAGTCCGCGAGGCGCTTCACCTCACCCGACGCGCTGTCGAGGCCGATGCGCCGGTGCAGGGTCCGGCCCGCGATGCGCTCCGCGGTGGAGGTGATCCGCTCGAGGGGCCGCAGCAGCCTGCCCGCGACGACCCAGCCGAGCGTGGTGGCGGCCACGCCCACGACGAGGACGGTCAGCCCGCCCTTGGTCAGCAGATTGGTCCGCATCGTGTCCACGATGATCCCCCTGGTCGTCTGGTCCACGAGGGGATCGCTGCCGAAACCGCCAGGCAGCACCAGACCGAGGCTGTAGCGCATGCTGTTCTGCACGAGGATGACCGCGCCGATGAGCACGGCCGCCGCCGCGATGAAGAACAGCAGACCGAAGACGGCGGTCAGGCGCAGCCGCAGGCTCCCGCGCCGAAGGGAGAGTGGCGGCGACTGCCGTGGGTGCTGCTCCTCGCTCATCGGACCCGGTACCCCACGCCGGTCACCGTCTCCACCACCCCGGGGCCGCCCAGCTTGCGGCGCAGGCTCCTGATGGTGACGCGCACGATGGTGGTGAACGGGTCGATGTTCTCGTCCCACACCCGCTCAAGCAGCATCTCCGCCGACACCGGGGCACCCTGGGCCCGCAGCAGTTCCTCCAGCACGGCGAACTCCTTGCGGGACAGGGCGATGTAGCGCCCGTCCCGGTAGGTCTCGCGCAGATGGGGGTCGAGACGCAGCCCGGCGCATTCCAGGACGGGCGGTGCCGCGGCGCGGGCCCGGCGGCCCAGCGCCCTGATACGTGCCACGAGCTCGGCGAAGGCGAAGGGCTTGGCGAGGTAGTCGTCGGCGCCGAGGCTGAGCCCGGCGACGCGTTCGGCGACGGTGGTGGACACCGTGAGCATCAGGATCCGCACCCCCGCCCCGGACGCGGCGACCCGGCCGCACACCACGTCACCGTGCACCTTCGGCAGGTCCCGGTCCAGGACCATCACGTCGTACTCGTTGACGGCGAGCCGCTCCAGCGCGGCCTCACCGTCGTGCACGACATCGACGGCGAACGCCTCCTGGCGCAGCCCGTCGGCTATCGCCTCGGCCAGCATCTCCTCGTCCTCGACGACGAGCACCCGCATCCGTCCCACCCCACTCCATGCCACCGGGCTCGCACGGTCGCGGTCCCGGCGCCCTGGTAGAGGGTGCGGGGTGGTTACGCGTTCCCGGCCGGATACGCGTTCTCCCCCGGCTTCTTCTCCAGGGCGAGCAGCTCCTCGTTCGGGATCGCACCACCGAAGCGCCGGTCGCGCGAAGCGTACTCCAGGCAGGCCCGCCACAGGTCGCGGCGGTCGAAGTCGGGCCACAGCACGTCCTGGAACACCATCTCGGCGTAGCTGCTCTGCCAGATCAGGTAGTTGGAGGTGCGCTGCTCACCGCTCGGGCGCAGGAACAGGTCGACGTCCGGCATGTCCGGGTAGTACAGGTACTTCTGGAAGGTCTTCTCGCTGACCTTCGACGGGTCGAGCCGGCCCGCGGCGACGTCCTCGGCGATCCTCTTCGCGGCGTCGGCGATCTCGGCACGCCCACCGTAGTTGACACAGAAGTAGAGCGTCATGGCGTCGTTGGCCGTGGTCTGCTCCTGGGCGATCTGGAGCTCCTGGACGACGGACTTCCACATCTTGGGCATCCGGCCGACCCAGCGGATACGGATGCCGAGCTCGTCCATCTCGTCGCGGCGGCGGCGGATCACATCGCGGTTGAAGTTCATCAGGAAGCGCACCTCCTCGGGGGAGCGCTTCCAGTTCTCGGTGGAGAAGGCGTAGAGGGAGAGGTTCTTGACGCCCATCTCCAGGCAGCCCTTGAGCACGTCGAGGACCACGCCCTCGCCCACCTTGTGGCCCTCGGTGCGGGGCAGTCCGCGGTCCTTGGCCCAGCGGCCGTTGCCGTCCATGACGATGGCGACGTGCTCGGGCACCAGCTCGGCCGGGATCTTCGGCGGGCGGGCACCGGAGGGGTGCGGCTCGGGGACCTTGTACTCCCGGCGGGAGCGTCCCAGGATTCCGCGTCGTGCCATGTCACACTCACTTCTTTTCGACGTTCGCAGCGTTCGCAGCGGTCTCGGTCTCGGTCGCGGCGGTCGCGGCGAATTTTTCCACGTACCGCAGCGAGCGCAGCCCCCGCTCCAGGTGCCAGTGCAGATAGGCGGACACCAGCCCGCTCGCCTCCCTGACATGACGGGCCTCACAGGTGTCCGCCGTGTCCCAGTCACCGGTGAGCAGCGCGCTGAGCAGCCGGATGGCCTCAGGCGAGGGTACGACGCTGCCGGGAACCCGGCAGTCGCCGCATATCACTCCGCCCGAAGCGACCGAGAAGAACCGGTTGGGGCCGTGCAGTCCGCATTTGGCGCAGTCGTCGAAGCTGGGCGCGTAGCCGTTGACGGCGAGGGAGCGCAGCAGGAACGCGTCGAGGATCAGATTCGGCGCGTGCTCGCCCCGGGAGAGCGTCCGCAGCCCTCCGACGAGCAGCAGATACTGCTGGACCGCCGGCTCACCCTCGTGATCGGTGAACCGTTCCGCCGTCTCCAGCATGGCGGTGCCCGCGGTGTAGCGGGCGTAGTCCGTGACGATCCCGCTACCGTACGGGGCGATCGTCTCGCTCTGCGTACACAGCGGCAGCCCCCGGCCGACCAGTTCGCTGCCGCGCGCGAAGAACTGCACGTCCACGTGCGAGAAGGGTTCGAGCCGCGCCCCGAACTTCGACTTGGTCCTGCGCACCCCGCGTGCGACGGCCCGTACCCGGCCGTGGCCGCGGGTGAGGATCGTGATGATGCGGTCCGCTTCACCCAGCTTCTGGGTGCGCAGCACGATGCCGTCGTCGCGGAACAGGGTCATGGGGCCATTCTTCCGCACGGGGGCGGGGCGGGGGTGCCCCCGGGGTGCCCCGGGGGTCACGTCGAGCGCTGTCGGTCACGGCCACGGGATCCCCAGGGCCCCGCCCCCGGCCGCAGCTCGTCCGGCTCGCCCATCACCGCCCGGGCAGTGTGCGCGGCGGCGGGCATGGGGGTGGTACTCCTGGACCGTCCCGGAGTCACGTCCGTACCCACCTGGAGTCATCGATGGCCGTTCGCCGTGTCGTGCCCGTCATCCAGTCGGAGGCCGCGCAGGAGAACCGGGAGTTCTACGGCCTGCTGGGCTTCGAGGAGGTCATGAACCACGGCTGGATCATGACCCTCGCCTCCCCTGACAGTCCGGCGGCACAGGTCAGCTTCATGACCGGCGACAGAACCGCCCCGGTGACCCCTGACATGAGCGTCGAGGTCGACGACGTGGACGCGGCCTATGCGGCCGTGCGGGACAGCGGTGCGGAGATCGTCCATCCCCTGCGGGACGAGGAGTGGGGCGTGCGCCGGTTCTTCGTCCGCGACCCCAACGGCCGGGTGGTCAACGTGCTCAGCCACCGCTGACGTCCTTCCCGCACTACCGGAGGTCGCCAGGTGTCGTGCCGCCACTCAGCAGACCGGCCTCCTTCACGAACTGCGCGAACTGCTCCAGAAGGCGACGCGACGCCGCGCGCATCGCGGAGCGTGCAGCTCCGTCAGCGCCTGTTCACCCAGCGCCGGGTCCACGACCAGGACCCGGCCGGGTGCGCGGTGGTCGCGGTGGTGGTGATCCGTCGTGCTCACGTGGTCCCCCTGGTGCCCTCTGCGTAGCGCAGATCATGACGCGCTGACGGCCTCAGAGAGGTTCGTTCGCCGAGGGCCGGACCATCGGCAGGCAGACCCGGAACCGGGTGTCACCGGGGCGGGAGGCGACGCGGATGTCGCCACCGTGCTTGTTGACCACGATCCGGTACGAGATGTCGAGCCCGAGGCCCGTGCCCTGGCCGACCGGTTTCGTCGAGAAGAACGGTTCGAAGATGCGGGGCCTGATCTCGGGATCGATGCCGGCTCCCGTGTCCCGCACCTCGACGTACACATGGTCCGCCTCGTACCAGGTGGCGAGGGTGAGGGTGCCGGTGCCGTCCATCGCGGCGAGGGCGTTGTCGATGAGGTTCGTCCAGACCTGGTTGAGCTCAGCGCCGTATGCGGGGACGAGCGGCAGTTCGGGCTGGTACTCCTTCACCACCCGCACCCCGGCAGGGATCTTGGCCTTGAGCATCACCAGTGTCGCGTCGAGGAGTTCGTGGATGTCCACGGGCTGCTGGGCGGCACGGTCGAGCTGGGAGTACTGGCGGGCCGCGTCGACCAGGCCGGAGATGCGGCCCACCGCGTCGCCGATCTCGCCCATCAGCAGCTCCGTGTCGACGGTGTAGTTGAGCCAGCCCACGGCGGCCCGGCGGTAGTCGTCGGAAAGCTCCGCGGTGGCCTCGGCGAGCCAGTCGGCGTCGATGCCGCCGGCGACGAACGTGGGGGCGATGTCCCAGGCGTTCTCCACGCCCGCGTCCGTCAGCCAGTCACCGAGCTCGTCCTCGGCGTCCGCCGCCTCGATCGCCGTCAGCTTGCGGGCGTCCCGGGCACACCGGACCGCCGCGTCCTGCACCTCCACCAGTTCGTGGAGGCGTTTTCCGTCCACGCGGCCGTCCGCGATGAGGGCCAGCTTGCGGCGCATGTGGGCCACCCGGTCGCGCAGTGTGTCCGTGGCGCGGACCGCCGCTGCGGCCGGGTTGTTGAGCTCGTGGGTCAGCCCCGCGGTCAGTGAGCCGAGGGCGACGAGCCGCTCCCGCTCCCCGACGATGATGTCGCTGGCCCGGAGCCCGAAGAACAGCCCTTCGAGCAGATGCAGGGCCATCGGGAACCAGGTCCGTATCGCCGTGGCGAACTCCACCGCCGGCAGCACGAAGAACTCCGCGTCCGTCACGGCGCGCATCGTGTTGGGGTAGGCCTGGTCGACGCGGTCGCCCAGATATGCCTGCGTGGCTCCCGCGTACGCGCCCTTCTGGTCGCTGCGCATCAACTCGATGTCGTCGCCGTGCAGCTGCCGGCTGAGCGCGACCGTACCGGACAGCAGCACGAAGAAGCAGGTCGCGTCCTCGCCCTGGGAGTAGACGTGGGTGCGGGCCTGGCGCGTCTCCACGCGTCCGCGCTCCGCCAGCCAGGCGAGCTGGTCGTCGTCGAGTGCCTCGAAGAGGAACAGCTTGCGCAGTTCGTCCGGGGTGAGCGCCTCCCGTGATTCCCCGGGTGCCGGGGTTTCGGCTGTCATTGGCCCTCCAGATAGCGGTGTACGAGCGTGACGGCCATGGCTCCCTCTCCCACCGCCGAAGCCACCCGCTTCACCGACTCCGCGCGCACGTCCCCAGCCGCGAACACCCCCGGCACACTCGTCTCCAGGTGGTACGGGGCGCGCGTCAGCGGCCACCGAGGCGAGCGGCCGGCCGCCTCGGGCAGATCGGGGCCGGTCAGGATGAAGCCCCGCTCGTCCCTGGCCACCAGGCCCTCCAGCCACTGCGTCTGCGGCTCGGCCCCGATGAACACGAAGAGCCAGGTCGCATCCACCTCGGTAACGGCCCCGGTGCGGTTGTCCCGCAGCGTCAGCCGCTCCAGATGGCCGTCCCCGCCGCCCGCGGACACCTCCGTGCACGGATGGATCTCGATGTTGGGCAGGGCCTCGATCTGCTGGATCAGGTACGCCGACATGGAGCGGGTCAGATCCGGGCCCCGCAGCAGTACGTGGACGTGCTCGGCGAAGCGCGAGAAGTAGACCGCCGCCTGGCCCGCGGAGTTGGCGCCGCCGACGATGTACACGTCGTCGCCCCGGCAGTTGGCCGCCTCGAACGACGCCGAACCGTAGAACACCCCGGCACCGGTGAAGCCGTCGAGCTGCGAACCCGCGAGGCGGCGGTACGTGACTCCCGTGGCCAGCACCACGGTGTGCGCCCCGATCGACGTGCCGTCCCCGAACCGCAGCACCCGGCCGGATCCCGCGGCCTCCAGCGCCACCACCTCGGTGGCGCTGAGGATCTCCGCCCCGAACCGGGTCGCCTGCCGCCGCGCCCGGTCGGCGAGCTGTGCGCCCGAGACCCCGTCCGGGAACCCCAGGTAGTTCTCGATCCTGCTGCTCTGTCCCGCCTGGCCGCCGGTCGCGCTGCGCTCGACCAGCACCGTGCGCAGCCCCTCGGAGGCCCCGTACACCGCCGCGCCGAGACCGGCCGGTCCCGCTCCGATGACGACCACGTCGTAGAAGTCGGCCGTCGGGCTGGTGCGGAGTCCCACGTGCGCGGCGAGCTCCGCCTCGGACGGCGCGTGCAGGGCCTTGCCTTCGGCCGTGACGACCAGGGGCACCTCGCATGCGGTGAGTCCTGCGGCCCGGAGCAGCTGGGCGCCCTCCGGTTCGTCGGCGGGGATCCAGCGGTACGGGACGAGGTTGCGCGCGAGGAACTCCCTTACCGTGAAGGAGGGCGCCGACCAGCGGTGGCCCACCACCCTCGTCTCCCGTGCCTCCGGGTCCGATGCCGCGTCCCAGAGGTCCACGAGCGTGTCGAGCACCGGGTAGAGGTTCTCCTCAGGGGGGCTCCACGGTTTGAGCAGGTAGTGATCGAGGTCCACGACGTTGATCGCGTCGATCGCCGCGCCCGTGTCCGCGTACGCGGTCAGCAGCACACGCCGCGCCCGCGGGAACAGGTCCATCGCGGACTCCAGGAACTGGACGCCGTTCATGGTCGGCATGCGGTAGTCCGCGACCATCACCGCCACCGCCTCGCCCCGCAGCTTGACCTCGCGCAGCGCTTCGAGTGCCTCGTCCCCGGAGGTGGCGCGCAGCACGCGGAAGCGGTCGCCGTAGTGGCGCCGCAGGTCGCGGGCGATGGCCCGGGAGACACCTGGGTCGTCGTCGACGGTCAGGATCGTCGCCTTAGCCATCTCTTCATGATGCGCGAGGCGGGGCATCGTGGCCACGTGGTGGACGGGTTCTCGTGCGCCGGGCCCGGGTGGCCACGGGTGGGCGTGTCGCGTGGGTGGGCCGCACTCTGTGAGGCCACGGTGGCACGGGGTGCCGGGGGAACGGGATGTCGGTGTCCGGTGCGACCGCACGCCGTGGCGGGCTCGGCTACGGCACTTCGCCCCGGCTGCGGGCATTGGCGTGTGCCGTCACCGCGCTGATGCGTTCCGCCATGGTCGCCACGCGCAGCGCATCGGGCGCGCAGTCCCACTCACGGCCCCCGCCGATCGGTCTGAGCTGCACGTAGGGCCCGAGGTGGCCCATGACTCTCCCCATCCGGCCGGTGTTCGTGTCGATCACATACGACCCCACGGCCGGTTCCGTCATCGGTGCGTCGCATCCGTCAGCACGGCCGTCATGACGCGTGCCGTCTCCACGCTGCACCTGCCGAGCTCGACCAGCACCCGGCTCCCGTTCCCGCTCGCGTAGGACACGAGGTCCAGCCGCAGTGAGGGGAGCGTCACCCCGGCGCGGGCGAGGGCGGAGCGCAATTCGGCAATGGCATCCTCAGCATCCTGAAGATAATCCTTCTTTTTCATGGATCTCCCGTTCCCATTTCCGGGTTCTTTTGTCTTTCCCCTCACAAGTGTGGAGACACGGACCTAGTATCGGCAGACGCACGCGCGCTACAACTGCGCGGCTGCACAAAGGAGTTAATCCATGGCCAAAGGAGATACCGGCCAGGGCGCCGGGGCGCGGCAAGCGGCCTGGGAGTTCTTCGGGGCCGAGCTGAAGCGACGGCGGGAGGCCGCGGGGCTGACGCAGAGCGAGCTGGGGCACCGGGTGTTCGTATCCGGTGGCTATATCGGCCAGTTCGAACAGGCGGTTCGAAAGCCGCAGCTGGATGTGGCGGTACGGATCGACGAAGTCCTGCAAACCGATGGTCTTTTCGAGCGTATGTGGCGCAAGCTCATCAGCGATTCGCCGGTCGCCGACTACTTCGCCGCGGCGAGCGAATTGGAAACGCTGGCACGGAAGATCTGCGAGTTCGCACCCACGTTGGTGCCGGGCCTGTTGCAGACCGCCGCGTACGCACGTGCCGTGGTGCTCGCCGGCAACGCATTCGCTTCCGATGACTACGTCGACGAGAAGGTCGCGGGCCGTATGGAACGCGCACGCCTCCTGAACGACCCTGCACGCCCCGTGTACTGGGCCATCCTGCACGAGCACCTGCTGCGGCTGCCGGTGGGCGGCCCAGAGGCCATGGCCGAGCAGCTCGAACACATCCTCGCCCTCGCCCGCTCCAGAAGGATCCTGATCCAGGTGCTCCCGACCTCGGCAGGCGCGTATCCCCTCATGGGACGCATGCTGACGCTCATGGAGTTCGAGGACGCACCGCCAACCGCCTATACAGAGGCCGTGTATTCGGGAAACCTGCTGGACGATCCGGCCTTGGTGAAGCGGGTTCAGGAGACCTACGATCTGCTCAGGGCCGCAGCACTCCCGCCGGATGCGTCCCTGACCCTGATCGAGTCGGCGGCGAAGGACCACAGACAATGCACGAGGACCACCTGACCAACGCCCGCTGGCGCAAGAGCAGCTACAGCGACGACAACGGCGGCAGTTGTCTCGAAGTCCTCGACAACCTCCCCGGCGTCGTCCCCGTCCGCGACAGCAAGGTCCCCGACGGCCCCGTGCTCGTGGTCCCCGCCGCCGCGTGGAGCGCGTTCGTCGGCGGCGTCGTCACCGCAGGCTGAGCTTGCGGCGGACCTCGGCCTCCCGTACGGGGTCGCCGAGGTCCGCGTACACCGCGGCAGCGCGCCTGTAGTGGGCGTCGGCGCCCGCGACGTCGCCCTGGGCCAGCAGGTTGTCGCCGATGGTCTCCATGAGGGATGCGACGCCGGTGCCGTAGCCCGCGTCCTCGAAGACGGCGAGCGCGGCGCGGTGGTGGGCCGCGCCCGCCGCGAAGGCGCCACGGCGTTCTTCGAGTCGGCCCAGTTCGCGCAGCGTCCAGCCCTCGCCCACCGGACGGCCGTGCTGACGGTAGATCGCGAGTGCGGCGCGCAGGGACTGCTCGGCGTAGGCGAGACTGCCGGTCTGGACGTAGGCGGCGCCGAGGTTGCGCTGAGCGTCGGCCGGATAGGCCGGGCTGCCGGTGCGGCGGACGAGCGCGGCGACCGCGGGTTCCAGGCAGATGATGGCCTCGTCGGGGCGGCGGCGGGCCAGGTGGAGTGCGCCGAGGCTGCTGAGGACCTCTGCCTCGCCCATGGCCTGGCCCAGCTCGCGGTAGCCGTTGAGTGCGGTGCGGTACTCACCCAGTGCCTGGTCGTAGCGGCCCGCGTGGCGCAGGGCGTCGCCCAGCAGGCGGCGGGTCTTGATCTGCTCGGGCCGGGTGCCGGTGTGCCGCTGAATGGCACCGGACATCCGCAGATGGTCCACGGCCCGGTCATAGCGGCCCTCGTGCAGATACGCGGCTCCCATGCCGCGCAGCGCGCATGCCGACACGCGCTGCTCGCCGAGGCGGCGGGCCGTGTCCAGGATCGTGGTCCACATGGCGAGGCGCGGTAGCTGGCTCGGCTGGTCCCACAGCCAGCGGTCGGCGGCCAGCGCGAGCCGGAACGCCTCGGCGTGCAGGCCCTCGCGTACGGCGGCGCGTACGAGGAGGGAGACCGTGGCCTGCTGGGCGCTTCCCCAGGCGTGACTGCCGTGCTCGGTCGCGTCCTCGGTGTGGGCGGCGATGAGGCGGGCGAGGACGGCGCGAGGTTCGGTGGGGCCGGTGTCGCGTTCGAGGCGTTCGGCGGCGAAGAGCCGGACCAGGTCATGGAGCTGGTACGCGTCGGGGCCCGTGGAGTCGAGCAGTTGGGTGTCGGTGAGGCGCTCCAGGCCCGCGCGGGCGGCGTAGGGATCGCAGCCCGCGGCGGCTGCGGCGACGCGGACGGAGACACGGGATCCCGGATAGGCGCCGAGGCACCGGAAGAGGGCCCGGTCGGCGGGCTCCAGCGTGTCGTAACCGGCTTCGAAGACGGCGCGTACGGCGAGGTCGTCGAGGTGGAGCTCGTCCAGGCGGTGGCGTTCGTCGGCGAGCCGTGCGGACAGCTCGTGCACGGGCCACCCGGGGCGGGAGCGCAGCCGGGCGGCGGCGATACGGACGGCGAGGGGCAGCAGCCCGCAGGCGCGGACCACATCGAGGGCGGACTCGGGTTCGGCGGCGACACGGTCCTGGCCCGCGACGGCGGCGAGGAGCGCGAGTGCGTCGGTGTCGGTGAGAGTGCCGAGGGCGAGCGGTGCGGCCTCGGGGACGCCGGTGAGGGTGTTGCGGCTGGTGATCAGCGCGAGGCAGCGGTCGCCGCCGGGGAGCAGGGGCCGGACCTGGGCCGCGTCGGCGGCGTCGTCCAGCAGGAACAGGACGCGGCGCCGGGCGGTGCGGCTGCGGAAGCGTGCGGCGAGCACGGCGGGCTCGCCGGACTGCTCCTCGACGGGGGCACCGAGGGCGTCGAGGAGCCGGGCCAGTACGGCGGCGGGGGCGGCCGGGTCGCCCCGGCCCGCGCCGAGATCGGCGTACAGCTGGCCGTCGGGGAAACGCGGACGCAGCTCGTGCGCGAGGCGGATGGCGAGGGTCGATTTGCCGAGGCCGGGGGCTCCGGTGACGGCGATGGCGCGGTGACCGGCGTCCGCCAGGCCGAGCAGCGTGGTCAGTTCGCTGCCGCGTCCGGAGAAGTCGGCTATGGGCGGGGGGAGTTCGGCGAGGTCGGGGAGGGACAGCGAGGTGGGTTCGGCGTCCGGCACCGGGGCGACGCCGGGGCGCTCGGGGCGACGTGCCCGTACGGCGCCGAAGGCCGTGGTGAGGGTCAGCAGGCCGACCAGGGGCCAGGCCAGCGGGGCCAGAGGCGCGACGGTCGCGGGGAGGGTGCCGCCGGTCGCCACGTTGACGGCGACGGCGAGCAGCACGGTGATAAGGCTGGATCCGATGGCCAGCACGACCGTGGCGTAAGTCCCCCGCCGCACAGTCACTACGCCCCCCAGCCGCCGTACGTGTGTACCCATTGTGGCGCACCCAGGTGTGCGCCGGGTCATGTGCCATCGGGGCGCCACCATCACCGGCGGAGGCCCACCGTGCAGGCCCGGGACGAGATCATCGCCTTCCTGGCCGAGCGGCTCGGGACGCGGCAGCGGCAGCCGCGACAGGCCGACGGCGCTCCGCCACCTCACGGGGGTGGGTGGCGGAGCGCCGTCTGTTCAGGACCGGCCGGTCGGGGCTAGTGGGGTGTGGACGCGCCGCCCTTGCCGCTCACCAGGGTCCATTCGCGGTGCAGGCTGCCCAGCGGGATGCGCTTGGTGAAGATCGGCGTACCGAAGATGGACAGCTGGAACTGGAGGTTGCCGTTCAGGTCGAAGCCGCCGTACAGGGCCCAGCTGCCGACCACCGACGCCTTGCCGTCCGACGAGGCGGTGGCGGTGGCCGACGCCTCACCGCGCACGTAGGGCGCGAAGTCGGCGGTGACGCCGACCATTCCGTAGAGGCCGACGGACGCCTCGGCGCCGAGTGCGGCCTTCGCCTGGCCGCTCGCGGTGACCGTGGCCGTGACGGGGGTGCCCTTCACGTCGGAGGTGCTGACCGGGGCCCAGCCCTTGCCGGGCGTGTAGCCGCCGCCGACGCGGAAGTCGCCGCTCACCTTCTGCTGGACGTCCAGGGTGATACGGCCGTCGGCCTCCACCTGGATGTAGCAGGTCAGATCGAGGTTGACGACGACGGGCACGGGACCGACCTGGATCACCGGGTCGGCGTGCAGCTTGGCGAACGGGATGCGCTGCTTGACGCCGCCCGCCGCGCGGCCCTTGAGCTGCCACTGGGCGTCCCAGTCGCCGGTCAGGCCGAGGAAGGCGCCACGCGGAGCGGACTTGCCGGCCCCGCCGTTTCCGCTGCCGTCGTAGGAGAACTCCACCTGCGGGGAGAGCTGGACGAAGCCGGCCACGGACGCCGCGGCGGACACGGGGGCGTCCTTCGCGGTCTCGATGGCGGTGCCTACATCAAGGCGCAGGCTGCCGAGGGGCAGCTTGGCTCCGTTGGGCCCGAAGGTGATGCCGCCGGGCTTGGCCCAGGAGAACTTGACGCCCTTGACGAGGGGTTCGACGTCCATCGTGGACGGGTCGACGGGGACCTCGCCGTCGGCCTTGTCGTCGTCGAGTACCGCGTTGAGGGTGGTCGGCTTGGTGCGGACCCGGGTGCCCTGGGCGGTCTCCGCCTCGACTTCGGTGACCTCGGCGAGCAGTCCGTCCGGGGCCCCGGGCGCGGGGGCGCTGGCGATGATGTCGCCGGTGCGGACGGGGGCTTCGGCGTCCGGGGCGCCGGAGGCGGGTACGGACGGGTCGGCTGAGGGGGTGCCGGTGGTGGGCTCTGTGGTCGGCCTGGGCTCGCTGGTGGGCGAGGAGGGTGTGGAACCGGGAGAGCGCTTCACCGGCTTGGATATGACAGCGCGTCCGGTGCTCTTGTCGTAGGCCGCGATCTTCAGCGCGGTCTTCTTGGCTCCGCTGCCCCTGCTGCCCGCCGCGGCGACGGCCGTGGGCGTGGGGGCGCCGGTGGGCGCGGCGGTGACGTCGAGCTGTTCGGAACCGTTCGCCGCTGCTTCGGCGACGGGGGTGGGACCGGCGCCGGAGCCGGTCTCATGGGACGGAGCGGAGCATGCGCTCGCGGTGAGGGCGAATGTCGTCAGGGCGACAGGGACCAGGAATCTCCTGGTGAGGGCACGCACGGGTGGTCCTCCGGCGAGGGGAGTTGGGGGGTGGCTTCATTACTCTGGAGTAATGACTGGGCCGAAGCATGGCACGCACCCACTGCTTCGTCACAATCGGGGGACGCCAATGCGCTGATGTTCACAAAGAGTTGACAGCCCGCACATCGGCCCCGACAGGGTCACCGTCACCGGCTGCCCCGGCTGACCGCACCGGCCGGGACACCCGCCCCGGTCAGGCTCCCGGGACGACGAGGCCCGACTCGTAGGCGACGACCACCAGTTGGGTGCGGTCCCGGGCGCCGAGCTTGCCCATGATGCGGCTGACATGCGTCTTGGCGGTGAGCGGGCTGAGCCCGAGGCTCTCGGCGATCTCCGTGTTGTTCAGGCCACGGGCCACCAGGGTGAGGACCTGGCGCTCCCGGTCGGAGAGGCCGTCCGGACCGGCCACGGCACGCGGGGCGTCCGGGGTGGCGAGGACCCGGGCGATGAGGCGGGCGGTCGGGCCGGGCGAGAGCAGGGCTTCGCCGGACGCGACCGTTCGGATCGCGGCGAGCAGGTCCGCGGGCCTGATGTCCTTGACGAGGAAGCCGGATGCGCCCGCGCGCAGGGCGTCGATGATGTGCTCGTCGGTGTCGTACGTGGTCAGGACCAGCACCTTGACGCCCGCGAGGTCCTCGTCGGCGGCGATCTCGCGGGTGGCCTCGATACCGTCGAGTTCGGGCATCCGGACATCCATGATGATGACGTCGGCACGCTCGGAGCGGGCCAGCGCGACGGCTTCGCGGCCGGTGGCGGCCTGCGCCACCACCTCCATGTCCGGCGCGGACTCGACCAGCATCGCGAACGAGGCGCGTACGAGGGTCTGGTCGTCCGCGAGCAGCACGCGGATCGCCGTGTCCGCCGTGCCGTGCTCCGTCATACCGCCGGCTCCCCCGTCCCGAGCGGCAGCACCGCCGCGACCTCGAACCCTCCGCATTCGCGCGGTCCGGCCGACAACGTACCCCCGACGCTGCGCGCCCGTTCGCGCATGCCCGCGATACCGAAGCCCGCGCCCGGAGCCGTGTGCTGCGGCGCGCCGTCGTCGGTGACGGTGAGCCGGAGGGCGCCGCCCTCGTCCTCGGCGGCGACGGTGACCCGTACCGGGGTGTTCGCCCCCGCGTGGCGGACGGCGTTCGTCAGGGACTCCTGGACGATGCGGTAGACGGCGGCGCCGGTGGCGGACGCGACGCCGAGCGTCGGCGGGCGTATCTCCAGGTCCGCGCCCGCGGCACGGACCAGCGCGGGCAGCGCGTCCAACCCCGGTAGCGGACCGTCCTGTTGGGTCGGAGCGTCGTCCCGCAGCACCTGGAGCGTGGTGCGCAGCTCCTGGCGGGCGGTGCGGCAGGTCTCCGCGATCTCGTCGAGCGCGACGGCGACGGCCGCGCGGTCGAGACGGTCCGGGTCGGCGGTCAGTACGTGTGAGGCGACCGAGGTCCGTACCCCTATGAGGGTGATGCTGTGCGCGAGGAGGTCGTGCAGATCACGGGCGATCCGCAGCCGCTCCTGCGCGACGCGGCGGGCGGCCTCCTCCTCCCTGGTCCGTTCGGCGCGTTCGGCGCGTCCCACCACGGAGGCGATGTAGCGGCGGTAGATGCGCACATCGACGCCGAAGACCAGCACCGCGAGGGTCCAGCCGGAGGTGCGCAGGGACTCCACCCCCTCGGCGGTGCCTACGAGGAACTTCACCGCCAGGGTGGTGCCGATGACCCCGGCGCCGATCAGCAGGGTGGTCAGAGGCCGTGCGGTGGAGGCCACGGTGTAGAGGGCGAGCACCATCGCCGGGTGCGGCGCGGCGTGGGTGTAACCGGCCGCGTGGTAGGCCGCGGTCGAGGCCAGCACGGCGCCGAGGACGAGAACCGGACGGCTCCGGCGCCAGACCAGGGGCACCGCCCCGGCGCCTAGGAGGAGCCAGCCGAGCAGGTCGGGGGTCTTCCCGTCCCGTACGACGAGGGCGAGGACGGCCGCGACGGCGGCAGTGCCGAGGGCGGCCAGGGCGTCGTTGCGCCGCCGGTGCGGTGTGGTCAGCGGGTCGCGGCTGACGGCGGTGAGCACGCGCTCGCCCATGCGGGGGCGGCGTGCCTCCGCGCCCGCTCCGCCCGGGCCCCGGTCACCGTACCCGCGCACCGCCCGTGCGACGGCCTCCGTCAGTCGTCCCGCCACCCTGTTCGCCCCTCCCTTTGGCCCTTTCAGGGCGATCACCGGCCGATCGTGCTCGGCTCGCCCGCCGGCAACCGATCGGCCGGTGATCGCCACCCTGGCCGTCATTCTTCCCGGGTGCCGCCGCCCCGGCTGAGCGGGCCCGGCCACCACACCCGGCGTCCGAGCAGCAGACTCGCGCTCGTCACCAGATAGGTGCGGACGAGGAACGTGTCCAGCAGCACCCCCGCCGCGACCACAAGCCCCATCCCCACCAGCGCGACCAGCGGAAGGGTCGCCAGGACCGCGAAGGTGGCGGCCAGTACGACGCCCGCCGACGCGATGACGCCCCCGGTGGTGCGCAGCGCGGTGAGCGCCGCTTCCCGCGGCGGGGCCCCGGCGAGGGCCTCCTCACGCATCCGGTGCATCAGGAAGATCCCGTAGTCGACGCCGAGCGCCACGAGGAACACGAAGGACAGCAGCGGCAGTCCGGGGTCCATGCCCGCGAAGCCGAGGACGGGTCCGAAGACCAGCCCGCCGATGCCGAGGGCCGCGCCCCAGACGGCGACGACCGCGGCGATGAGGATCAGCGGGGCGACGAGGCTGCGCAGCAGGGCGATGAGGACCAGCAGGACGGCGGTGAGCACCAGCGGGACGATGACCGCCGTATCGCGGGCGTTGGTGTCCTCCAGGTCCATCTGCTGGGCACTGGGCCCGCCGACATACGCCCCGTCCGGATCCAGGTTCGCGCGCAGGGCCTCGATGGTGTCGTGCTCGCCCGCCGACTCGGGGGCGTCCTCGGCGAACACGTTGAGCTCCGTCCAGCCGTCCGCCGTGCGGCCCTGCTCAGCGGCGGCCACCCCCGGGGTCGTACGGGCCCCGGCGAGCGTGCGGTCCGCGGTGGCGGCCGGGGCGACCACGGTGATGGGCTGGCTGGCCCGGTCGGGATAGGAGGCGGCGAGGGTGCGCATCGCGGAGACGGACTCGGGCCGCTCGGTGAAGCCGTCCTCCTGCTTCAGGCTGCCGGGGAGGTTGAACATGCCGAGCGCGAGCGCCCCCAGCAGCACCGCCCCGCCGGCGAGCACGGCGGCCGGCCGGCGGGCGGCGGCGCCGCCCATCGCGGCGAACAGGCCCCTGCGGCGCCCGGTGGTGGCCGTCGGATCGCTGCCGTAGCGGGGCACCAGGGGCCAGAAGACCCGGCGGCCGAGCAGCACGAGCAGCGCGGGGAGCAGCGTCATCATGGCGGCCAGCGCGCACACCACGCCGACGGCGCCGACCGGTCCGAGGCCGCTGGCGCTGTTGAGATCGGCGGCCAGCAGGCACAGCAGTCCGGCCGCGACCGTGCCCGACGAGGCGAGCACGGCGGGGCCGCAGCCGCGCAGCGCGGCACGCATCGCGTCGTACGGGCTGTGGACGCGCCGGAGTTCGTCGCGGTAGCGGGCCACGAGCAGCAGCGCGTAGTCGGTGCCCGCGCCGAACACGAGCACGGTCATGATGCCCGCGCTCTGACTGCTGACGGTGAGCCCGAGGCCCTGGACGAGCCCGTAGATCAGGGCCTGGCTGGTGACGGCGGCCACGCCGACGACGGCCAGCGGGAGCAGCCACAGGAACGGGCTCCGGTAGGTGAGGATCAGCAGCACCGCGACGACGAGCGCGGTGGCGAGCATCAGGGTGCCGTCGACGGACCCGAAGACCTCCTCCATGTCGCGTTGCAGCGCGCTCGGTCCGCCGACCTGGACGACGAGCCCGTCGCCCCCGCCGACCTTCTCGCGTACGGCGTCGACGAAGGCGTTCCGCGCCTTCTCGTCGTTGCCGGTCTCGGTGGTCGACACCGGGTACATGAGGGTGGTGCCGTCCTTGGACGGAACGCCCCGCGGCGGGGCGGTGAGCGTGTGCGCGGCGGCGATCCGGGCGGTCTGGGCGGCGGCGGTCGCCCGGTCGCCGGCGGTCAGCCCGCCGTCGCGGCGGTAGACGACCACGACCTCGGCTCCGCTGCCACCCGGCAGTTGCTGCTGGATCCTGGCGACGTGGGTGGAGTCGGCGCTGTCCGGAAGGTAGTCCACGACGCCGTCGCGCTTGACGTCCGCGAGCTTCTCCCCGAAGGGCAGCGCGATCGCGGTCAGCGCGATCCAGAGCGCGACGACGGCCCAGGGCAGGGCTCGGCGCCTGCGGCTGCGGCGCGGTGGTGCGGCGACGGGCGGCGGAAGCTGCTGCCCCACGGCCTGCATCGGTGTGACGGGCCCCATGGGCGGGTCTCCCCTTCTCGGCGGGTCCTGGCGGGCACCGGAGTGCCGCACACAAGACTTCCGTGGTGAAGGGAGCGAATCGTCGCGCTCAGGGCGGAGCCGGGCCGTACTGCACGGGGTGGGGGGCGGACGCCGCTACTCCCCGGGGAGTAGCGGCGATACGTCGCCGGGGGTGCGGCCGGGCCCTGTCCTGACGACAGGACCGGGGTTCCGCGACCTGCCGCGCGGGGTGCGGAACACCGCGGATCAGGCCCGCCCTAGGGGGACGGCGTGTGCGCCGCTGCGAGGAGGCGGGCCGTGTCGTCCTCGTTCATCGCCAGCGCGTTGCCCACGGTCGCCAGGACCTCCCGCTCCGCGGGGGTGTACGGCCCGTCCGCGAGTGCGATACGCGCGCCCTGGAGCACGATCGACTCGCGTCCCGCGGACGCCAGATGCGGGGCCAGCGGCTCCAGTGCCTCGTGGAGCTCGATCGCGAGGGCCGCGCCGCACGGCTCCGAGTCGGTGACGAAGCGGCCGGTGTCCGCCGCGAGGTCCTCGATCATCGCCGTGAGCTGCTTCTCCGTGCAGTCGGGGATCCCCGCCGCCCTCACCGCGGCCACCGCGGTCTCGGTGACCGTACGGGACGCGGTGCCGCCTGCCGCCAGGACCGCGAGAGCGACGGTGTGGACCGCGTCGCGGAGCATCGCGGAGAACCGGGCGGTGGTGGGGTGGTCGAGGACGTCCGTGCCGAAGTGGGCCTGGCAGTCGGTGCATTCGACGACGGGGCCCGCCTCGCCGCGCGGTAGCACGGGGATGCCCAGGACGGTGAAGCGGCGGCGGCCTGTGCGGCGCCGGAAGTTGCGGTCGCCCCCGCACTCCGGGCAGAAGAACTCGCCGTCACCGACGGTGGTCCACGAGGTGCGCACGCCGACGACCCGCAGAATGCCCGGGAAGCCCTGAAGAAGAACCATGCCGTTGATGCCCGGTTTGAATTGCGGCACGTCGCACCTCCGTCACGTCCCCCGGGCGGAGCCAGGGGCCGCCCCGCGGCAACAGCGCCGCGTGGACGTGATGTTAGCCACATCCGCGAGTCGGAGTCAGCACCTTGGCGGCAGTTCGCCGGGACATGGCCGAACCCCGCCCACGGAGACGCGGGCGGGGTTCGTGAGGACCGGGAGGCCTACGGGCGGGCTGAAATCAACGGCCCGCGCGGTTCACCGCCGAAATGACCGCCTTCAGCGAGGCGCGCGTGGTGTTGGCGTCGATGCCGATACCCCACAGCACCTTCCCGTCGATCGCGCACTCGATGTATGACGCGGCCTGCGCGGACGCGCCCTCGCTCATCGTGTGCTCCTGGTAGTCCAGGACGCGGGCGTCGACCCCGATGGTGTTCAGCGCGTCGACGAACGCGGAGATCGGGCCGTTTCCGCTGCCGGACAGCACGGTGTCGGCGCCGTCGACGACCGCCTCCACGGTCAGGGTGTCGGTGCCGTCCGTGTCGGACGTGGTCTGGCCGCTGCGCAGCTGGATACGGCCCCAGCGGGCGCCGTCGTCGTCGGGGTGCGGCAGGTACTCGTCCTGGAACACCGACCAGATGTCCGCCGGGGTGACCTCGCCGCCCTCCGCGTCGGTCTTGGCCTGAATGATGCGGGAGAACTCGATCTGCATCCGGCGCGGCAGGTCCAGCTTGTGGTCGTTCTTCAGGACATAGGCGATACCGCCCTTGCCGGACTGCGAGTTGACGCGGATGACGGCCTCGTAGGAGCGGCCCACGTCCTTCGGGTCGATCGGCAGGTACGGGACGGCCCACTCGATGTCGTCGACCGTCTTGCCCTGGGCCGCCGCGTCGGCCTCCATCGCGTCGAAGCCCTTCTTGATGGCGTCCTGGTGGGAGCCCGAGAAGGAGGTGTAGACCAGATCGCCCGCATAGGGGTGGCGGGGGTGGATCTCCATCTGGTTGCAGTACTCGGAGGTGCGGCGGATCTCGTCGATCTGCGAGAAGTCGATCTGCGGGTCGACACCCTGCGAGAACAGGTTCATGCCCAGGGTGACCAGGTCCACGTTCCCGGTCCGCTCACCCTGTCCGAACAGGCAGCCCTCGATACGGTCGGCGCCCGCCATGATCGCCAGCTCGGCGGCGGCCACGGCCGTGCCTCGGTCGTTGTGCGGGTGCACGGACAGGCAGACGTACTCGCGGCGGGTCAGCCGGCGGGACATCCACTCGAAGCGGTCGGCGTGCGTGGACGGGGTGGAACGCTCCACGGTGGCGGGCAGGTTCAGGATGATCTCGCGGCCCGGGCCGGGCTGCCAGACGTCGCAGACGGCCTCGCAGACCTCGAGGGCGAAGTCCAGCTCGGTGTCGGTGAAGATCTCGGGGCTGTACTGGTAGCCGAAGGTGGTCTCGTCGCCCAGCAGCTTCTCCGCGTACTCCGTCACCAGGCGGGTGCCGTCGACCGCGATCTGCCTGATGTCGTCCTTGGAGCCGCGGAAGACGACGCGGCGGAAGGTCGGGGCGGTCGCGTTGTACAGGTGCACGGTGGCGCGCTTGGCGCCGACGATCGACTCGATGGTGCGCTCGATCAGGTCCTCGCGGGCCTGGGTCAGCACGGAGATGGTCACGTCGTCCGGGATCGCGCCCTCTTCGATGATCGAGCGGACGAACGCGAAGTCCGTCTCACCGGATGCCGGGAAACCGACCTCGATCTCCTTGTAGCCCATGCGTACCAGCAGGTCGAACATCTCGCGCTTGCGCGCGGGCGACATGGGGTCGATCAGCGCCTGGTTGCCGTCCCGCAGGTCTGTGGACAGCCAGCGCGGGGCCTTGGTGATCCGCTGCTCGGGCCAGGTGCGGTCCGGGATGTCCACGGCCTCGTAGGAGCCGTACTTGTGGATCGGCATACCGGACGGCTGCTGGGTGTGCGTCGTGCTGGTGATCGGGGTGGGCTTGCCGATCCACTGCGACTGGGACATTGCGTGGGGCTCCTCGAGTCCTGGAGGGCTTGGTGGGTCCCTTGAGGGGGACGGCCGACTGTCGAAACGCAGCACCAGACTCCGCGGGGAGGGGGTCGGCCTACGACTACAGGCCCTCGCCGCGGCAGCTAAGGAGAAGCAGCCCGAAACGCATGATGCGATCGAGAGTAGCGGAGCTTCCGCGGGAGCGGCGGTCCCGTTCCAGTATGCGGGACGACTGATCAGCTAACCGATCGGTAACGGGGAAATGTGACAGACCACTCCATTTTGCTAATCGTCGTCGCAACTCGTGACAGTTCCATGACCCAGTGCCACATTGCCAGACATGGACACCTACTCCTCCACCCGCGCCGGAATGTCCCGGACGCCGGTCTTCTGCGGCATCGTGCCGCCGCACATCCTCGACAAGCTGGCCCGCAGCGAGGACCCGGCGATCTCCGCCGCCGCCCGCCGCACCCTGGTCTCCGACGCCGCCCAGCGCACCGGCCGCCGTCTGACCACGGTCGTCGGCGCCACCGCCCCCACGGTCGAGGCGCCGGCCGGAGAACCGCGCCGCACCATCCACGACGCGGAGCACGGCACCACGCTGCCCGGCACCCAGGTGCGCGACGAGGGCGAGGACCCCGGGCAGGACGCCACGGTGAACCGCGCCTACGCGGGTCTCGGCGCGACCTTCGAGCTGCTGATGTCCGCCTACGGACGGGACTCGATCGACGGCGCGGGACTGCCGCTGGTCGCGACCGTGCACTACGACGAGAACTACGGGAACGCCTTCTGGAACGGCGAGCAGATGGTGTTCGGCGACGGGGACGGGGAGATCTTCCTCGACTTCACCGTGCCGATCGACGTCATCGGCCATGAGCTCGCCCACGGCGTCACCCAGTACACGGCGAACCTCACCTACTTCGGGCAGCCCGGCGCGCTCAACGAGTCGGTGTCCGATGTCCTCGGCTCACTGGTGAAGCAGTACGTCCTCAACCAGACCGCGGACCAGGCCGACTGGCTGATCGGGGCCGGGCTGCTCGCACCGCGGGTGACGGGCGTGGCGCTGCGCTCGATGAAGGAGCCCGGGTCCGCGTACGACGACGACGTGCTGGGCAAGGACCCGCAGCCCGGCACGATGGAGGACTACGTCCGCACCGGCCGGGACAA
Organism: Streptomyces sp. NPDC019396; assembly: GCF_040632375.1. Taxonomy (NCBI): domain Bacteria; kingdom Bacillati; phylum Actinomycetota; class Actinomycetes; order Kitasatosporales; family Streptomycetaceae; genus Streptomyces; species Streptomyces sp. NPDC019396. Next base: position 74,554 of record NZ_JBEYBS010000003.1, read on the forward strand.
CGGCGGGGTGCACATCAACTCCGGCATCCCCAACCACGCGTTCTACCTGCTGGCCACGCAGCTCGGCGGCAAGGCCTGGGAGCGGGCCGGCCAGATCTGGTACGACGTGCTGACCGGCGGGACCCTGGAGGTCGACGCGTCCTTCACGGACTTCGCGCGGGCCACGGTCGCCGCGGCCGCGGCGCGTTACGGCGAGGGCGCGGAGCACGAGGCGGTGCTGAAGGCCTGGCAGCAGGTCGGTGTGCCCGCAAACTGAACCCATGCGTATCCACGTACGACGCACAGGTGGCTTCGCCGGGATCGAACGGGTCGCCGAGGTCGACACCGACGGCCGGCCCGACGCCCGGGAGTGGCACGCCCTGGCCGCGCAGGCGATGAGCGACGGCCGGGGCACGCCACCGGAAGGGGTGCCCGACGGGTTCCGGTACGAGCTGACAGTGGACGGTGAGTCCGTCCACTTCGCCGACCCACGGCTCAGCGATGCCCAGCGCAAGCTGATCACCCGGGTGCTGAAAGAGGGCTCGTAGCCCGCGCGACCTGACTCAGAAGCCCAGTCGGCGCAGCTGCTTCGGGTCCCGCTGCCAGTCCTTGGCGACCTTCACATGCAGGTCCAGGAAGACCGGCGTGCCGAGCAGGGCCTCGATGTGCTTGCGGGACTTGATGCCGACTTCCTTCAGGCGGCTGCCCTTCGGGCCGATGATGATGCCCTTCTGGCTGGGGCGCTCGATGTAGACATTGGCGTGGATGTCCAGCATCGGCTTGTCCGCCGGGCGCCCCTCGCGCGGCAGCATCTCCTCGACGACCACCGCGATCGAGTGCGGCAGCTCGTCCCGTACGCCCTCCAGCGCGGCCTCGCGGATCAGCTCGGCCACCATGACCTGCTCGGGCTCGTCGGTGAGGTCGCCCTCCGGGTAGAGCGGGGGGCTCTCGGGCAGCAGCGGCACCAGCAGGTCGCCGAGCAGTTTCACCTGCTTGTCGCCGACGGCGGACACCGGGACGATCTCCGCCCACTCGAAGCCGAGCTCCCGGCCGAGCTGGTCGACGGCGATGAGCTGCTCGGCGAGAGTCTTCGAGTCGACCAGGTCGGTCTTGGTGACGATCGCGACCTTGGGGGTCTTCTTGATCCCGGCCAGTTCCTTGGCGATGAAGCGGTCGCCCGGGCCGATCTTCTGGTCGGCGGGCAGGCAGAAGCCGATCACGTCGACCTCGGCCCAGGTGGTGCGCACCACGTCGTTGAGCCGCTCACCGAGCAGGGTGCGCGGCTTGTGCAGTCCGGGGGTGTCGACCAGCACGAGCTGTGCGTTCAGATCGGGGAGGTGGACGATACCGCGGACGGTGTGCCGGGTGGTCTGCGGCCGGTTGGAGGTGATGGCCACCTTCTGTCCGACCAGAGCGTTCGTGAGGGTGGACTTGCCCGCGTTGGGGCGGCCGACGAAGCAGGCGAAGCCCGCGCGGTGCGGAGCTTCGGGTCCAGGGGCAGCAGATCCAGGGGTGTGAACGCTCATGCGGGCCATTCTCCCTGATCCCGGCGGCCCTACGTACCGAGCGCCATCCGGCGACGGCGTACGTGCCGGATCCGGAGCCATCCGACCGCTCCCGCGCACGCCGCGAGCAGCACGGCCGCGACCAGCCAGGGCAGGGCGAGGAACGACACGGCGCCCGATTCGCGCACGTCACGGGCGCTGGCGGTGAGCCTGACCTCGCCCCAGTCGAGCTGGGGGGCGCCCGCCCAGCGTTCGGTGAGCCGGATCCGCTGGCGGGGCAGCAGCTCGCTGGGGATCCTCGTCAGGTCGCGGGCCAGCAGCGTGCGGCCGAAGAGGCCCTCGGCCCGCAGGGCGACCTTGGGGTTGAGGGTGACGTTCCCGCGGTTGTGCAGCGTGTACGAGATGAGGGCGTTGCTCTCGCCTGTGCCGGGCACCAGCGGCCGGTCCGGCTCATAGGCGATGTCCTCGACCGTCAGCGCGGGCATCGTCGGGCCGTTCACCCGCAGATAGACCCGGGCGCCCACGGCCCGCTGGATACCGACGGCGACGGAACCCCCGGAACCTCGCGCGATCCGCTCGTCCAGGGCGACGAGCGCGCCCGGGTGGTCACCGGGCTCGGCGTTCTCGGGAACGGTGAGGGTGTAGGGGACGGTGACCGAGCCGTGTGCGGGGACGGTGACCTTCTCGCGCCCGGGCTTCGCCCAGGCGCCGACGCCGCGCTGCGGCTCCTTGAGGGTGCGGACGGCGAAGCCCCCGTCCCGTTCCGTGTTGTACGCGTCGGCGGCGTACAGCAGGAAGCTCAGGGGGCCGGAGGTCTTGTTGCTGACGGTGACCTTGTCCGTGACGGTCGTACCGGGCTCGGCGGTGAGATAGAAGTACGGGCGTTTGCCGAGCCCGGACGCGGTGGGCTCGACCGACCACTCGCCGTTGTCGGCGGCGTGGGCGGCCGGCGCTCCGCCGCAGAGCAGCAGTGCGGTGAGGCTCACGGTCAGGGCGAGGAGGAGTGCGGGCAGCGTTGATGGTCTTCGCACGGTGCGGATTCCCCGGGGTTCGGGGCGGGCCGACCGGGTGCGCGCCCGGCCCGCCTGGTGATCAGGTGAGGGTGAGCGTGAGCACTCCGGAGTAGGCGCCGGGCGCCGTGAACGCCGGGACGTTCAGCGACAGCTTCGCGCCCGCGGTGAACTCACCACCGGTGGCCGCACCGTTGGGGGTGGACGCGAGGGTCGCGCCGGCCAGGCCGACGGCGCCCCCGGAGCCCGCGACACAGGTGCTCGGGCTGCCGGCCTTGGTGGTGCAGGACGGCGTCCAGGAGAGCTGGCCCGCACCGATGGTGCCGGCCGGCCCGGTGAAGTCGGTGATCTTTCCGGTCAGGGACCAGCCCGCGGGGCCGCCGCGGAAGTCCTTGACCGTCACCGCGTTCAGATCGCCGGTGGCGGAGCCGCCCTGGCCGTAGTCGACCGAGGTGAGCTGGACACTGTCACCGGCCTGGGTCATCGACAGGGTGCCGGCCGCGACCGAGGCGTTGACCTTCTGGGCGTTCGCCGGGACCGGGGTGTTGTCGATGACGGTGTACGCGGCGGGGCCCGCGCCCTTGCCGGAGTCCCAGGCGCCGCCCTCGTACGCGACGATGCCCGTGGTGCCCAGCGCGTTCACCGTGAGCTGCCCGGAGAACGAGCCGTTGGAGTCGGCGGTGACCGTCGTCTTGTCGGCGGTCTCGGCCGCTCCGGAACGCCCCGCGAGGGTCACGGCGGCGCCCGGTGTGAACTTGCTGCCGGTGACCGTGACCGCGTCGCCCGCATTGCCGGACGCGGTGCCGAGCTGGATGGCGCGGTCATTGGGGACGGTCTGCGGGCTGGCGACGATCGTCAGCGAGACGGGCGCGGGCGGGTTCGTCACCGTGCAGGGGGTGTCCAGCTCCATGATGTAGCTGGTGTGGATGTTGTAGTCACCCGGCGAGAGCGTGATCGAACCCGGCGTGGTGACCGTGAACGTACCGGTCATCGAGAAGGCCGGGAACGGCGCCTTTCCGGCGACCGGCGGGTTGGACTTGGGCCCCGTGACGTTCATGCTGCCGGTCTGGGCGCCGCCGAGTGTGGCCTTGCCGGTCGGCGTCATGATGTCGGCCGGGAGCGCGATGTCGACGGGGTTGCCCGCGGCGGGGCTGGTCACCTTGTAGGTGACGGTGACCGTGTCGCCGACCTTGGGTGCGGCGTTGTCGACGGTGATCTCCGCGGTCGTGGTGCCGTCGATGGGCGGGATGCCCGCGATCGGCGGCGGTACGCAGTGGGTCGGGAAGGAGACCGACGCCGCCACCGCCTGGGCCTGGGCCTGCGCACCGGGCGCGAGGACGGTGGACCCGGACACGGCGAGAGCGGTCACGCCGAGAGCGGCTGCCCAGCGGCGTCTTCGGGTGGACGAGCGTAGGGATGCCATGGGCTTCCCCCTTTCACTTCGATCGGTGGCCGCCATTGACCGGTTGAAGTGAAAAGAAGTCAATGGAATCGAAATGCACCGTCTGATGACCCATCAGATACTGTCAAGATCCCCGTTTCCGCAGCTCACGGCGGAGGCATGGGCTCCGCGCGCCCGGCGGGCCTAGGGGGACAGCGCATATGCTCGGCGCATGACTGAGAGCACCGCACTCGACGCACTCGACCCCGAGGACCGCAAGATCATCACCCTGGCGCGCAGCGCCCGCGCCCGCAACGGCGTGCCGGAGGGCGCGGCGGTCCGGGACGAGACCGGGCGTACGTATGTCGCGGGCACCGTGGCCCTGGAGTCCCTGCGCCTGAGTGCCCTCCAGACCGCCGTCGCCATGGCGGTGGCGAGCGGCGCGAAGTCCCTCGAGGCGGCGGCGGTGGTCGCTGACGCGACCGCGGTCCCGGGCACCGACCTCTCCGCGGTGCGCGACCTGGGCGGGCCGGGGACCCCGGTCCACCTGGCGGGGCCCGACGGCGCGCTGCGGGCGACACTCTCGGCGTAGCACGGGCTACCGGTGTGCCGCACCCCCGCAGCGAACCGTCCTCCATCTCCCTCTGACTCAGGGGGCCGGTCAGCCCGACGGCCTGAGCCCGTCCCGCGATTGAGGACGGACACTCCGGCCCCACCGCACGGGTGCGGTGCACCGCGAAACCGCCCGCCCCGTGGCCGGTGCGCTGCCACGGCGAGGGCACGCCCAAGAGCCCACCCCGCACCGCGAGACCCGCGTTCAGCCCGTGAGCGGGAACATCGCTCCCCGGCGGCCCTCCGGGGACACCAGCCACTCCAGCTTCGCCGCCGTGTCCCCCTCCGCGAGCGGCGTGTGCAGCACGATCGTCAGGTCGGGCCTCGCCGGCACCTTCAGCTGGGTCGCCTCCAGATACAGCGCACCCACCAGCGGGTGCTCCATCTCCTTGCGCACCTGACCGCCGGGGGCGATGTCCCGGCGCTCCCACAGCTCGGCGAATTCCTCGCTCGCCTCCTTCGCCGCCGCCACGACCGCCCGGAACCCCTCGTCGTCCGGATGCTCCGAGCACGCCGCCCGGAACTGCGCCACCACCGTCGCCGCGTTCCGCCGCCAGCTCTTGGCGCGCGACCGGTAGACGGGGTCGGTGAAGAACGAGATCACGCAGTTCTGCGGGCTCTCCGGGCGCATGCCCATGACCACGGTCGCCGCGTCGTTGTACATGATGACGTTCCCGTACACGTCCATGATGTGCGCGGGATAGGGCATCCACGTGTCGATCAGCCGGCGCATCCCCTCGCAGTTGGCCTGCCGGTCGGCCGGATCGACCTCGGCGAGCGGCGGGTTGAGCCCCGCGAGCACATAGAGGTGACGGCGCTCCGGGCTGTTCAGCCGCAACACCCTGGCCACCGAGTCCAGGACCTGCGGGGAGACCGTGATGTCCCTGCCCTGCTCGAGCCACTGGTACCAGGAGACCCCGACGCCCGCGAGTACCGCCACCTCCTCGCGCCGCAGCCCCGGCGTGCGGCGCCGGGCGCCACCGTCGGGCAGCCCGGCCTCCGCCGGGCTGATCCGGGCACGGCGGCTCATCAGGAACTCCCGCAGCTCCGTCTGGCGATGGGTCCTGGTCCTGACCGTCCGGACCTCAGTCATGTACAACTCCCCCTGAGTGCCTGAGTGGTGGTGCAGCCAACAGGATAAGTAGCGGCTCCCCAGCGGCATTCCGGCCGCTGGAAGCTCATGGCATGGCAATCGACACATCCGTCCCCCTGCGAGACCCCACGGCGCCCGTAAGGCTGGCCGGCCGGGCCCGCCTCACCCTCTTCGTGCTGTGCGCCGCGCAGTTCATGGTCGCGCTCGACTTCTCCGTGCTGAACGTGGCGCTGCCCGTGCTCGGCGCCGACCTCGGGATGAGCACCTCCGCCCTGCAATGGGCGGTCACCGCGTTCGCACTGCCCTCCGGGGGCTTTCTGCTGCTGTTCGGCCGGATCGCCGATCTGTACGGCCGGCGCAGGATGTTCCTCGCGGGCCTGGCCCTGTTCGGGGTTGCGTCGCTGCTGGCGACCTTCGCCTGGGACCCGGCGTCGTTCCTCGCCGGGCGGGCGCTCCAGGGCCTCGGTGCGGCGGTCATCGTGCCGACCGGGATGTCCCTGCTGACCACCACGTTTCCCGAGGGGCCGCAGCGTGAGAAGGCACTGGGCATCAGCGGCACGCTGATGTCGCTGGGCTTCACCGTGGGCATGGTGCTGGGCGGGGTGATGACCGACGCCCTCGGCTGGCGCTCCACGATGGGCCTGCTCACTGTGTTCTCGCTGGTGGTGCTTCCGCTCGCGCCTGGGCTGCTGACCGAGTCCCGTACCCCCGACCGGCCGCGGCTCGACGTGCCCGGCGCGGTCACCGTCACCGGTGGGCTGCTCGCGCTGATCTACGCGCTGACCACGGCCGCCGACCGCGGCTTCGGCGGCCTGGACGTGCTGGTCACACTCGTCGCGGGCGTGCTCCTGCTGGCCGCGTTCGTGGTCGTCGAGTCCCGCAGCGCCGCCCCGCTGGTGTCGCTGCCGATGCTGCGGCGGCGCACCGTGGCCCTGGGGAACCTCGGCGGACTGGTCACCTTCTCGATGATGTCGACCGTGGTCTTCGTGCTGACCCTGTACCTCCAGGAGGTGCTCGGGATCTCCGCTTTCGGGACCGGGCTGGTCTTCGGGGTGCAGGGCGGGGTTTCGATCCTCGCGGGTGCGTACGCCCCCAAGGTCATCGGGCGGCTGGGCACCCGGCGGACGCTGGCGTTGTCCCTGCTGGGCCAAGGGCTGTTCGTGGCCCTGCTGCTGGGCCTCGGTGAGAGCTCCGGGGTCGTCCTCGCCACCGTGGCGGTGTCGCTGGCGAGCATGTGCCATCTGCTCGCGATCATCTCGTACGGGCTGACCGTCACCTCGGGTGTGCCGGACGAGGAGCAGGGTCTCGCCACCGGGCTGGTCACCACCACCCAGCAGGTGGGGCTGACGGTCGGGATCCCGCTGCTGGGGGTGGTGGCGACCACGTGGAGCAGCGGACTGTACGACGGTGCGCGGGCCGTGCTGGGTATCGACGCGGCGATCGTGGTGGCGGCGGCTCTGCTGATGGCGGTGGGCCGCGGGCGACGGTGACGATCCGGGCGGGCGGGAGCCGCTTCAGTGGGCGTTCACGGGGGTACCGCCCACCTGGCCGGCCCCGCCGGGGCCGCTCAGGACCGGTCGAGGCGTAGTCGCTCGGCCTTCGGCAGGCCCGCGACGACCAGGTCGTACGAGTCCTCGATGAGCTCCCGGACCATACGGGCCGGGAGTTCCCCCACGGTGACGGTGTTCCAGTGGCGCTTGCTGAGATGCCATCCCGGCACGATCGCCGGGTGCTCGGCCCGCAGCCGCACCGCCTCGTCCGGGTCGCACTTCAGCGACACCTTCAGCGGGGTGGATGCGAGGTCCGTGAGGGCGAACATCTTCCCGGCGACCTTGAACACGGAGACCTCGGGGGTGAAGGGGAAGTCCTCCACCACCGCGTTCTGCTCCAGGCAGAAGGCCCTGAGCTGCTTCGCGGTCATCGGGTCGCTCATCCGGTCCGTCATGCGGCCGGTCCGGTCGCCGGTTCCGAGGGCTCCACCAGGACGGTGACGATCCTGTTCCTGCGCCCGGCCGGTGACTCCGCCGTCAGCCGCAGGGATCGCCCGTCCGGGAGTTCGACCACCGCGGTGGCTCCGGCGATCGGAACGCGCCCGAGTGACTTGGCGAGCAGCCCGCCGACCGTCTCGACGTCCTCGTCGTCGAACGCGTCGAGACCGAACAGCTCGCCGAGGTCCCCGATGTCGAGACGGGCCGTCACCCGGTAGCGGGAGTCCCCGAGCTCCTCCACGGGCGGCAGCTCGCGGTCGTACTCGTCGGCGATCTCACCGACGATCTCCTCGAGGATGTCCTCGATGGTGACGATCCCCGCCGTGCCGCCGTACTCGTCGATCACGACGGCGACATGGTTGCGCTCCTGCTGCATCTCGCGCAGCAGATCGCCCGCGTTCTTGGTGTCGGGCACGAAGGCCGCGGGACGCATCGCCGTGGAGACCAGCTCGGCCTCGGCATCGCGGTTGATGTGCGTCTTGCGCACGAGGTCCTTGAGGTACACGATCCCGACGATGTCGTCCTCGTTCTCACCGGTCACGGGGATCCGGGAGAAGCCGGAGCGCAGCGCCAGGGTCAGCGCCTGGCGGATGGTCTTGTAGCGCTCGATGCAGATCAGGTCGGTGCGCGGGACCATGACCTCGCGTACGAGGGTGTCGCCGAGCTCGAAGACGGAGTGCACCATCTTGCGCTCGTCGGCCTCGATCAGCGACTCCTGCTCGGCGAGGTCGACCATTGCCCTCAGCTCCGCCTCGCTGGCGAACGGGCCCTTGCGGAAACCCCTGCCGGGGGTGAGTGCGTTGCCGATGAGGATCAGCAGCTGCGGGATCGGGCCCATGATGCGGGCCAGCGGCAGCAGGACGTACGCGGCGGCGGTCGCCGTGTTGAGCGGGTGCTGGCGACCGATGGTGCGCGGTGACACGCCGACGGCGACATAGGAGACCAGCACCATCACGCCGATGGCGACGGCCAGCGCCTCCCAGGTCGCGGCGAACTCCTGGAGGCAGGCGTAGGTGACCAGGGCTCCGGCCGCCATCTCGCAGGCGACACGCACCAGCAGGGCCACGTTGAGATAGCGGGTCGGGTCGGACGCCACCTGGACGAGCTTGTCGGCGCCGCGCCGCCCGGCGCGCTGTGCCTCGGCGGCACGGAAGCTGGAGACACGGGCGATGCCCGCCTCGGCGCAGGCCGCGAGCCAGGCGACGACCACGAGCAGGACCGCACCGGCGATCAGCTGGGCGCTCATGAGCCGGCCCCGCCGTCCGGTGCGGACCTCACGTACGACGAGGCGGGGACGGAGACAGGTGCGGGTCTCATGAGACGGTCGGTGCCGGGGAGGGACCGGTCAGGCCCTTCTCCGCACGCCAGCCGTCCACGATCGCCGCCTGCAAGCCGAACATCTCGGCGCGCTCGTCCGGCTCCTCGTGGTCGTAGCCGAGGAGGTGCAGCACTCCATGGACGGTGAGGAGTTGCAGCTCCTCGTCCATGGAGTGCTGGGTCGGGGCCTCGTCCCCCTGTTTGCGGGCGACCTCCGGGCAGAGCACGATGTCGCCGAGCAGCCCCTGCGGGGGCTCGTCGGCGTCCTTGGCCGGCGGACGCAGCTCGTCCATCGGGAAGGACATGACATCGGTCGGCCCGGGCAGGTCCATCCACTGGATATGGAGCTGCTCCATGGCCTCGGCGTCCACGACGATCACCGAAAGCTCGGAGAGCGGGTGGATACGCATCCGCGCGAGGGCATAGCGGGCGATGTCGAGGATCGCCTCTTCGTTGACCTCGGTGCCGGACTCGTTGTTGACGTCGATCGACATGGTGCTGATCGGTTCACTTCCCGTGGGAGCCGCTGGTGCCATGGGTGGCGTGGTGGGAGCCGTTACGGCTGTCGTACCGCTCGTACGCGTCGACGATACGGCCGACGAGCTTGTGCCGGACGACATCCTGCGACGTCAGCATGGAGAAGTGCACATCGGGGACCCCTTCCAGGATCTCCCGGACCTGGCGCAGACCGCTCTTGGTCCCGCCGGGAAGGTCGACCTGGGTGACGTCACCCGTGATGACGATCTTCGAATCGAAGCCGAGGCGGGTCAGGAACATCTTCATCTGCTCGGGGCTCGTGTTCTGGGCCTCGTCCAGGATGATGAAGGCGTCATTGAGCGTGCGACCGCGCATGTACGCCAGCGGTGCGACCTCGATCGTGCCCGCGGCCATCAGGCGCGGGATGGAGTCGGGGTCGAGCATGTCGTGCAGGGCGTCGTAGAGCGGGCGCAGATACGGGTCGATCTTCTCGTAGAGCGTGCCGGGCAGGAAGCCGAGCCGCTCCCCCGCCTCCACCGCGGGCCGGGTCAGGATGATCCGGTTGACCTGCTTGGACTGGAGCGCCTGGACCGCCTTGGCCATGGCCAGATAGGTCTTGCCGGTGCCCGCGGGGCCGATGCCGAAGACGATCGTGTGCTTGTCGATGGCGTCGACGTAACGCTTCTGGTTGAGGGTCTTGGGGCGGATGGTGCGCCCGCGGCTGGAAAGGATGTTCTGTGTGAGCACCTCGGCCGGGGTCTCATCCGGACCATCGCCGTTCTCGCTCGCCCTGAGCATGGCGATCGAGCGTTCCACCGCGTCCTCCGTCATCGGCTGCCCGGTGCGGAGCACCAGCATCATCTCGTCGAACAGGCGCTGGATCAGAGCGACTTCCCGCTCATCACCCACCGCACTGACTTCGTTGCCCCGGACATGGATATCGGCCCCGGGGAAGGACCTCTCGATCACGCGCAGCAGGGCATCGCCCGAGCCGAGAACCGTCACCATCGGATGCTTCGCGGGGACGGTGAACTGGGCTCGCGCCTGCCCCGGCGCAAGGTTCCCCCCGGCGCTCTCGGGACGGGGAGTGTTCTGGGCTGTGGGTGTCTGAGTCATGGGCCGGCTCTGTGGCCTGCACATACCTCCCGTTGCAGGGTTCTCGCTGCTCGACAACCTCTGGGATACAAGCGTACGACCCCGCGCCGACAGTGCCGAGGCGTTTTTCACACGGAGGACCTCGGAGGGCGGGTCTCAGAACGCGCCAGAGCACCCAGAGCGCCTCAGGGAGAGCGGCGGAAGCCGATCGTGGGTACCGCCCGCGCCCGCGGCCAGGGACGGCAGGCCCTGGGCAGCAGCCGGTCCAGCAGCCCGCCGAGGAAGGCGTAGCGGGCCAGCGCCTCCGGGTCCTGGCCGACCCACCCCTGCACGCGCTGCCACCAGGCGGCCACCTCGGACCAGCCGGGTGCGGAGAGTGACCCGCCGAACTCCTGCACGGACAGCGCGGCGGTCAGCCCGGCGAAGGCCAGCCGGTCGGCGAGGGGCCAGCCCGCGAGGGTGCCCGTGACGAATCCGGCCACGAACACGTCGCCCGCCCCCGTGGGGTCCAGCGCCTCGACCTCGATCGCCGGGACCTCGGCGGTCTCGCCCGAGCCTCCGTCGACGGCGACGGCACCGTCCGCGCCGAGGGTGACCACGGCGACCGGCACCTTCTCGGCGAGCGCCCGGGCAGCGGCGCGGGGGCAGTCGGTGCGGGTGTAGCGCATCGCCTCCTCGGCGTTGGGCAGGAACGCCTCGCACAGTTCCAGCCCGGGGAGGGCTGCCAGGTCCCAGCGGCCGGTGTCGTCCCAGCCGGTGTCGGCGAAGATCCGGGCGCCACGGGCCGCGGCCTCGGCGATCCAGCCCTCCGGGCGGCCCGGTACGAGGGACGCCACGGCGGCCCGTGCCCGCGGGGGCACCGAGTGCGCCGGGGGTACGCCCTCCTCGCCGCCGTCCCCGGTGTCGTCGTGCGGCGGGGCTTCGTGGCCGTGGGAGATCATCGTCCGCTCGCCCTCGTAGGCCATGGAGACGGTGACCGGGGAGTGCCAGCCGCGGATGGTGCGTGACAGCGAGAGGTCGATGCCCTCACCCTGTTCGAGCGCGTCCCAGCAGTAGTCGCCGTAGTGGTCGTCTCCGAAACCCGCCGCGAGGGAGGTGCGCAGCCCGAGGCGGGCGAGCGCGGTGGCCATGTTGGCGACGCCGCCGGGGCTCGACCCCATACCCCGGGCCCAGGACTCGGTGCCGCGGACGGGGGCGCTGTCCAGGCCGGTGAAGATGATGTCCAGGAAGACCGTGCCGGTCAGGAACACATCGCACCCGGGGTCGCCGTCCGCGCGCATGCCACGCAGCGGGTCGACGTGCTCGTCCAACAGGTGGGCGGCAGCCGCGTGTTGCAGGTCTCCGCCGGGCGTGATCACGACGCCTCCCGGGGGTGCGGTCGGTGCGGGCCGGTGCAGGTCGGTGCTGATGTGGTGCGAGCGGCCTGAGGGCTCTGCGGGATCTGCCCAGTGTGCCTGATCCGGGCTCCGCAGACGGTGCCCACGATCACCGAAACCGCAACCGTTTACCCCTGGGATACCCACACAAACCAAATGTGTCCCGCCTCACACCATCTCACCTTCTCCGACCCCGGACACACTTGATACAAATTGCCCCGCTGCCCCACGTTCCTGTGCAACACCGGGCGCCTCCCCCCTCTTTGACCCCCGCTTCGCCCTGCCCTTTTCCGGGAACGCCCATGTCTTCGCGCCCGCGCGCCGCGTGGCCCCTGGTCGCCGTGTTCAACGCCGGCTACCTGGCCCCGTACCTCCTGCCGACCATCGTCGGCCGCCTGTCCACCGGACTCGGGCTCAGCTCCGCCGAGGCCGGTCTCGTGGGATCCGCACTGCTGCTCCACTCGGCCATTGCCGGTTTCGCACTGGCCGCCCGCGTCGACCGCCACGGGCAGCGGCGACTGGCCCGGCTGGGACTGCTGCTGACCTTCGCCGGCTACGGCGCCGCCGCCCTCTCCTCGTACGTACCGCTGGTGATCGCCGGTGCCGCCGTCGGCGGTCTGGGCTCGGGTACGGCGACGGCGGTGGCCGCGGCGGGCATCGCAGCGCAGCGCGATCCGCACCGGGCGTCCTCGCTCGGACTGCTGTCGGTGTCGGCGACCGCGGGGGCGCTGTACCTCACGATTCCGCGGCTCGGCGGCGGTCACGCCCTGCCGTTCGCGGCGCTGGCCATGGCAGCGGTGCTGGTGTGGCCGGCGACCGCACGGCTGACGGGGGCCGGGACGGTGGCGGCGCCGGGGGGCTCCGCCGCCGTCCCGTTCAGCTCGCGGACCCTACTGCCGCGCCGACGCTCGGGCATCGTGCTCGCAGGCGCGATCCTCTTCTGGTCCATGGCCCAGAACGCCCTGTGGGGCGTCAGCGGACGGATCGGCACCACCCAGGCGGGCCTGAGCGAGGCCACCGTGGGGGCGGTCTTCGCGGTCGCCCTCGGCGCGGGTCTGACGGGCGTCATCGGCGCCGGTGCGGTCGGCTCCCGGCTCGGCCGGGCGGTGCCGATCGGAGTCGGCACGGCACTGATCGGCGGCTGCATCGTGGTCAGTTCGTCGGCCCGGGGCCTGGTCGGCTTCGCCACGGGCGAGGTCCTCTGGAACCTCTTCTACCCGGTGGTCCTGTCGTACCTGCTCGGCCTCGCCGCCTCACTCGACCCGCGCGGCCGGTGGGCGGTGCTGGTGGGCGCCGCGTCGTCGCTGGGCGTGGCCTGCGGCCCCATGACCGGAAGCCTGCTGTCGGAGCGCACCGGATATCCGGTGATGGGCCTGGTGATGTGCGCGATGCTGCTGCTCGTGGCGGTCCCGATGTCGGCGGTGGCCCTGCACACCTCCGGCCGTCCGCTGGTCCCGGGCGCCATCCGCCGCCGTGGCGGCACCCCGGCGGCCGTCGTCGCCGGTGCGGCCGGAATGGCCTCGGCGGGCGCCCGTGTCCCGCAGATCGGCGCGCCCGAGCAGGTGGTCACGGAGATCCCGGCACCGGTACGGGCACGGCGGCGGCGGCTCATCCGCGACCGGTCGTCCAAGGTCCTCGCCTCCTGAGTCCCCGAAGTCCGGAGAATCAGCGGCGCTGGAACGGAGCCCGGGACCTGGAGGGGAGCTCCCGGGCTCACGTCTTCCCTCAGTCCCTCTGAGCCGTCCGAGCTGTCTGGGCTGTCCGGGCTGTCCGGGCTGTCCGGGGAGGACTCAGCCGGTGCCGAACTCATACGCGTCGACGGCGTCCAGATACCGCGTGCGCCGGGGCTCGTCCTGATCCAGGAAGGACGCCTCGAACGAATTCCGCGCGAGCTGCCGCATCTGCTCCCGGTCCATTCCCAGGGCCTCGCGGACCGCGTGGAAGGTGTCCCCGACATAGCCGCCGAAGTACGCGGGGTCGTCGGAGTTGACGGTCACCAGCAGCCCGGCGTCCATCATCGCGCGCAGCGGATGGTCCTCCAGGGTGTCGACGGCGCGCAGCCGCACGTTCGACAGCGGGCACACGGTAAGCGGGATCCGCTCCCGTACCAGCCGCTCCACCAGCTCCGGGTCCTCCATCGCGCGCAGCCCGTGGTCGATGCGCTCGACGCCCAGCACGTCGAGGGCCTCCTTGATGTAGGCGGGCGGGCCCTCCTCTCCGGCGTGGGCGACCTTGCGCAGCCCGAGAGACTCGGCGGCGGCGTAGACCTCGCGGAACTTGGCGGGCGGATTGCCGACCTCGGCCGAGTCCAGGCCGACTCCGCTGATGTGGTGGAGATACGGCTTGGCGGCGTCGAGCGTGGCCATCGCGGAATCCGCGGGCTGGTCCCTCAGGAAGCACATGATCAGCTGGGTGGAGACGCCGTGCCGCTCCTCGGCGCGGTCCAGGGCGTGGGCGAGCCCTTCGATCACGGTGCCGATGGGGATCCCGCGGGCGGTGTGCGCCTGCGGGTCGAAGAAGATCTCGGCATGCCGTACGCCCTGGGTCGCGGCCCGCGCGAGATAGGCGTCGGCGAGTTCGGTGAAGTCCTCCGCGGTGCGCAGCACCGCCATCAGCTCGTAGTACAGGTCGAGGAAGGACTGGAGGTCGGTGAAGAGGTACGCCTTGCGGAGGTCCTCGGTCCCGGCATGGGGGAGCTCGACTCCGTTGCGTTCGGCGAGTGTGAAGGCGAGTTCGGGTTCGAGGGTGCCCTCGATGTGGAGGTGCAGTTCGGCCTTGGGCAGTGCTGGCATCGGTGCTCGCTCAGGGTGCGCGTTTGGGCAGAGGTACGCGGACGAGGTCCTGGGCCACGGAGAGTTCGCCGTCGAAGCCCGCGGCGCGGGCCTCCCGCTCGAACTCCCCGGGGTCGCTGTAGCGCTGGGAGAAGTGCGTCAGCACGAGGTGCCGTACGCCCGCGTCACGTGCCACGGTTGCGGCCTGCCCCGCGGTGAGGTGGCCGTGGTCGGTGGCAAGGCGGCGGTCCTCGTCGAGGAAGGTGGACTCGATGACGAGCATGTCGCAGCCGTCGGCGAGTTCGTAGACCCCCTCGCAGAGGCGGGTGTCCATGACGAAGGCGAAACGCTGTCCCCTGCGTATCTCGCTCACGTCTTCGATGCTGACCCCGCCGAGGACGCCCTCGCGCTGGATGCGGCCCACGTCGGGGCCCTTGACGCCGTGTGCGGCCAGGCGTTCGGGGAGCATCCGGCGGCCGTCCGGTTCGGTGAGCCGGTAGCCGAAGGACTCGACGGGGTGGGAGAGCTTGCGGGCGTCGAGGGTGTAGGCCGGCGTGGTGGCGAGCACGCCGTCGCCACCGTCGTCGGCGACGGGTCGCTCGGAGATGGGGACGGTCTCGCGGTAGGCGGTGGCGTACCGCAGCCGTTCGAAGAAGCGCTGTCCGCTCGCCGGGTAGTGCGCGGTGACCGGGTGCGGCACCTGGTCGAGGTTGATGCGCTGGATCACCCCGGCGAGGCCGAGTGAGTGGTCGCCGTGGAAGTGCGTGACGCAGATCCGGTTGATGTCGTGCGCGGCGACTCCGGCGCGGAGCATCTGCCGCTGGGTGCCCTCACCCGGGTCGAAGAGGATGCCTTCGCCGTCCCAGCGGAGCAGATAACCGTTGTGGTTGCGGTGCCGGGTGGGGACCTGGCTGGCCGTGCCGAGCACGACCAGTTCGCGTACGGACATGGGAGGCTCCGGCGCTCTAGCCGGGAGGCCAGTTGAGGCCACGGCCGCCGAGGACATGGGCGTGCGCGTGGAACACGGTCTGTCCGGCGCCGGAACCGGTGTTGAAGACGACACGGAAGCCGGTCCCGTCGACCTTCTCCTCGGCCGCGACCTCGGCCGCCTCGCGCAGTATGTCGGCTGCGACGGCGGGCTCGGCTGCGGCCAGCGTGCCGGCGTCGGGGTAGTGCACCCGGGGGATCACGAGCACATGGGTGGGCGCCTGCGGGTTGATGTCGCGGAAGGCGACGGTCGTCTCGGTCTCGCGGACGACAGTGGCGGGCACGTCCCCCGCGACGATCTTGCAGAACAGGCAGTCCGCCTGCGGTTCTCCCGCCATGGTCCGGCCCCTTCCCGACTCCGGTGATCAGTACGTGCGCATGCTATCCCCGGAGCGGCGGACGGGGAGTCCCCCATCCGCCGCTGCTCCCGCGCCATGCCGGTGGGCCGTGCCTCAGCGGTAGGTGTAGAACTTCGTGTGGTCGAGCATGTCCTCGGGCGTCACGTCGTTCCACGGCTTCATCGTGTCGCGCAGACCGACGACACCCTGCGGGGCCGAGACGGGCACGTATCCCAGTGAAGGGTGCAGTCGCTGCCAGTCGGCCCACAGCTTGTCTATGAAGCAGTGGTGGAGCCAGAACACGGGGTCGTTCGGCGAGGCTCCGGTGGTCATCTGACCGCCGACCCACACATGGACCCGGTTGTGGAGGTTCGGTCCGCGCCAGCCTTCGACCTGGTTGCGGAAGCCGCTGGACCCGCTGTTCCAGGGAGACGCGTCATAGGTGCTCAGGGCGAGTACGGAGTCGACCTCGGCGCGGGTGGGCAGCTCGCGGACGCCGACGCCCAGCGAGCGGCGCAGATAGGTCCTGCCGTCGACGCGTATGTTCATGGGCCAGTTGCCGCCGCCGAAGGCGAACGGGCCGGTGGTGACCCTGCCGTCGCCGGCGCGGCCGTCACCGCCGAGAAAGCTGTCAGCCCACAGGGAGCTGCGGGGCGAGCGGTCGACGGTCCAGTCCCAGTAGGGCAGCATCACCGAGGGGTTGACGCTCTGGAGTGCCTGTTCGAACTGCAGGAGGAACCGGCGGTGCCAGGGGAGGAACGACGGGGAGCGGTGCCCCGTGCGCTCTCCGCTGTCGGTGTCGCTCATGATGAAGGCGTTGTGGGTGGTGATGAACTCGTCGTAGCGGCCCTGCTTCTTGAGCTGGACCACGGCGTCCACGAAGTCGCGCTTCTCGGTGGCCGAGAGGTCTGCCTGGTTCTTGCGGTCTGCCATACCACGCTCCTTGTCGGACGTCAGACGGTGAGGGGCACGAGCGAGGCGCCGTGCAGTTCCCGTACGGCGGCGCGGGCCGCGTCGCGTGGTGTGCGGTGGATTTCGTAGTGGTTGACGACGCTGATCCAGGTGCCGTCCGCGTTACGCATCACATGCAGCTCGTCGTCGTCGACGCGGACGACGAACTCCACGGGCTCCTGGGGCGCCTGGGCCTTCTGCCCGTGGCCGTGGTGTCCGCCGCCGTCGCCCTCCTCGGCGGGCCAGCCCTCTATGTGCCGCCCGAGGTACGTTTCGTCGAACGGCTCCGGCACGTCGGCCGCGCGGGCCTGAGCGGCATGGGCTCCGGCGGTGTGCTGCGTACCGGCACCGTGGTGCACCGCACCCTGGGTCCCGGAAGGCTGCGACGCGGTGGCGGCTGCGACGGCTGCCGGTGCGGCGAGCGCGGCACCGGCGACCACGAGGGTGGTTCCTCGCACCATGTCGCGGCGTGTGAGACGTTGCACGTTCTGCTCCTCTCGTCGGTCCGCCGCCGGCCGTGGATGACCAGCAACAGGAACGTTTCTTCGAGTGGTGGGACGAACGCGTCCCGTGGCCCCACATGTTGGCAGTGGCGAACGGTAGGAAAGAGAGGCATGACCGCACATGGCCATGAACAAGACAACCGCATACGGATAGTGCACTCTTCAACGAGAGATGATCTTCATCGCGCACCTCCCGGGGGACCCCTCAGAACGGAAACCCGCCCCGCTCCCGCCGCTTGCTCCCACAAATCCTTCGGCAGCCGCGGCGTGAGCGGCGTGGTGCACACGTGCGCAACTCGGCCCAATCGCGGGGGCTGAATCCGCTCCGCGGGGTAGGCGCCCTGGTTTCGGCAGTCGCCGGTTGCCGTGGCCGGTTGCCGTGGCCCGGGCAGTCACTGGCGATGCAGGAGCACCTTCATGGCCGCGTACCGCACATCCCCGTCCTCGTGGCGCCTGAGCGTGCACAGCAGGCCGCGCCACTCCTCCGGCCAGTTCAGCCGCAGCCCCATCAGCCCCACGAGGGCCACTGCGAACAGACCCGCCGAGCCGAGGCCGTCGGCCGCGAGCCGCTCAGCGGTGGCGAGCAGGGTCGCGGGGTCCCGGGGCATCCAGGACCCGTACGCACGCCACGAGCACAGCCGGTCCGCCGTGGAGGAAGCGAGCAGGCGATGGTCACGCAGCACCCGGGCCAGGTCGGTCAGCTGTGCGTGCAGCAGCGGGAGTTCCGCGTCGAGGTCCACGAGCCCGCGCAGCAGGGCGGCGCGGGGGCCGATGAGCGAAGGCTCGTCCGCCAGCTGGTCCGCCAGCGCCCTGAGCACCGGACGCATCGCTTCCGCGGGTTCCGCGCACAGCTCATCCACCAGTGACGCCAGCCGCTGGCCGGCGGGCTGGTCCCGCTCGGTGGACACCTCCCCGTCGCCTGCCCGGACGACGGCGAGCAGCTCCGCCACCGTGCTCTGGAGCAGGCTGCCCACCGCTGCCCCGCCTACCGGATGCGGCAGCCCGGAGGCCGCGACCGACCTCAGCGCGTCGGCCGCCACACGCCAGTTCCCGCGCGCGTCGAGGGAGGTGACCCAGCGGGTCACCATGTGCGCCGTCTCGGGCGCGAAGCGCACCCACTTCGGCAGGGCCCTCAGCCCCACCGCCGCGATCTCCTGGTCCGCGGCCGCGCACATCGTGCCGATCAGCCGTGCGTACCGGGGGCGGTGCGCGTCCGGAACCTCCCATGGCACGGGCGCCGTCAGTGCACCCGCGGTCTGCGGCGTCCACGCGGCGGTGTCCGTGAGCACCTCCCACATCTGCGGCTGGTCGAGCAGCCCGGGGGCGACCGCGATGACGGCCGCCGCCACGTCGGCGTGCCGGCCCGGCATCCGGTAGGCCGCCGTGAGCAACTCGGCCGCCTGCGCCGGGGGCAGGTACCGGGCGGCCAGCCGCACCGCCTCCTTGCGGCTCGTCACCTTCACCCCACGGGTGGCGGTGAGCAACCGCGCCAGCTGCTCCGCGAGTTCCGGTGGCGGGACGAAGCGCGCGGCACGAGCCGCCGCGTACACCGCGACGCGCGCGCGGTCGCTGCCCGAGTGGGCCAGCAGGATCCCGAGCGCCTCGGCGGGGCGGTCCGTCCAGGGCAGTGCTCCGAGGGCGGCTTCGGCGACCACGACCTCCGGCGATTCCACGAACTCCCGCACCAGCCGGTGCCCGTGCCCCGGCACCGGCGCGGCAGCCCGGACGGCCGCGGCCCGTTCGTACACCGACCGGGACGTGTCCGTGGCCGTCGCACGCAGCAGCCGCACCGCCGCCTCCTGCTGGCGCGGCGTCCAGCGGTCGCTGTGGCCCGGCGCGGGCCGCGGACGGTCGGCCCCAGGCCGCAGGAAGCGACCGTGCGGCGACTTCCCGTCGAGCCCGAGCAGGCCGTCGAGCAGATCGGTACGGCGCCGGGCGAGCACGCGCTGTACGGGGCCGAGGACCACGGCCGAAGGCTCCATCGCCACGATCCTGGCCACCCGCTCGTCCCGGGCCGCGGGGTCGTCCAGCCACAGTTCGGCGGCGGTCGCGAAGGCCCGGTCGCCGCCATGGGCGAGGGCGTCCTCGAGCATCCGCTGGAGCTCGGGCATCCGGCGCGCACGGGGACCGAAGGAGGCTGCCAACGAGAACAGCAGCCGGTACTCGGACCTGCCGGCGGCTGCCTCGGCCCAGGGCCGCAGGGCCTCGAAGACCCGGTGCTCCTGACCCCTGCGCAGCTTCCGGTACAAGGGGCCGAGATCCTGGACCCCGGCGTGGGCGGTGATCCGTTCCAGGGCACGCAGGGCCCAGTCCAGCAGGGCGGGCTGCCCCGCGGACGCCTCCTGGGTCGTGTGCTCGGCGAGCACCCCTACGGCGAGCCGGCACAGCGCCCGTCGTGACGCGTCCGAACCGTCCCTGGCCTCGAGCGCGTCGAGCACGATCCGGTCGAGCATCGGAGCGTCCTCGGCGGCGAAGTGCCCTGGGCGCAGCTCCGCCAGCGCTTCGAGCGCCCGTACCCGCACGGGGTCCCGTTCGTTGCGCAGCCGCTCCCGCATCAGGTCGAGCAGCTCCGACATCGCCGCACGGTCACCGCCGCACCCGGTGGCGGCGACGAGGATGGGCCAGACCAACGCCCGGTCGTCCGCGTCGGGGCGCTTCAGCGCGGCGAGCAGGTCGGGCCTGACCTCGTCCAAGGGACCGAGCGACCGGAATTCCAGCAGGTCCATCCAGAACCACTGCGCCCCGTCGTCGTCCTGTCCGGCGAGCCAGGTCCGGAGCTGTGCCCAGCGCCGCTCACGGGGCAGAAGGTGCAGCACCGAGTACATCTGATCGCTCGTGAGTTCCCTGCCGGCCGCGACCGCGTCGACGAACGCGCCCCGCCGGGCTGGTGCCATGGCCTTGACCAGACCGACGAAGGGCCGCTGCGGAGGCAGCCAGAGGCGGCCCAGCGCCGCCAGCGACGGCGGGTCGGCACGGACCAGCTCGCGCAGCATTCCGGTGGACGGAAGCGGTGCGAAGCGGTCCTGATTGCGGTCGGGCGAAAGCAGCCAGCGCACGGTGCGCTCGGCGTCCGCACGGATCAGCAGTCCGAACCTGTTCCAGAGCATCGCGGGGGCTCGGGACGGCCCGTGCCGCTCCAGCAGGTCGAGCAGCCGCAGCGGGCGTATGGACGCCAGCACCGCCATGACCGGTGCCCGGTCCTTCCACCACGCGTCGCGCTGCCTCGACTCGGTCATGCCGGCGAGTTCCCGCTCGCACTGGTCGAGTACGGGATCGGGGTGGTCCTTGGCGAGCCGGGTGCCGGACTCGACGGCATGGGCGAGCCCGGGAAGGTGGGCGCGTACGAACGGGGCGGAGCAGGCGGGCAGCAGCCTGGCCGCTTCCCCGTCACCCCACTGCGCACGCAGCCGCCCCACCATCCGCTCGGCCAGCTCGGTGCGGCCGCCCACCAGCAGCACCCCGGCGAGCCTGCGCCGGGTCGCGGCGGACGCCCCTTCGTAGGCCGCTTCGATCGCCTCGTCGGGCACCAGCGGCGTACGGGCGGCGCGCAGCGCGTATCCGCTCACCCCACGGTCCGGGTCGGTGAGCCGCGCGGCCAGGTAGTCCCCCCGCCCGCACACCGTCGCGGCCAGCGCCGCGAGGCGCCGCTCGTACGACCCTCCGCGGTCCAGCTCGGCGAGCATGGCGTCGAGCTCACCCCGCCGGTCGGACTCCCTTGCCGTGCGGGCGAGATGCTCGAGGCGGCGCCCATGCGGCAGAGGTTCGAGTGCGGCGAGCAGATCATTGACCGTGGGCGACATGTGCGCGATTGTGCCTCGCGAGATCCGCACGCGACCAACGGATTTACCGTGCTGTCGGGGCTTCGCCGGCAGGAACCGGGCCTGGGGCAGTGCCGGACGGCCCACGTGGCGCGCTGTCGACAGCGCGGACGGCATGGCCTGCGTGGACAGCGCCCGAGGAGCGGTCCGGCGGTCACGCAACCTCCCACCCCTTCGACGGGGCCGCGTACGGTGACGGGATGAGCAGCAAGCGAAGGGTACGCAGGCTCGTCATCGGCGACGCCGTGTGGCTCTGGTCCCAGGGGCACGGGCACCCCGACGGGGTCTGCCGCCAGATTCTTTCGCTGACCCGCGAGGGGACGGCGGCCCGACTGCGGATCGTGTTCAAGGACGGGCCGGGGCTGATCGTGTCCGGGGGTTACTGGCACGACGGGCTGGTCGCCCGCAGTCAGGGCGAGGCCCTGAACCTGCATGAGCCGGGCGTGGTAAGGCAGTTCCTCGAAGCGGCACAGACCGCCGGGGTCAGTGCCCCGGCCGAGGTCGACGGCTGGACGCTGTACGACGCGATCGCGCGCGCCGACGAATCCTCCCCGTCCGCCTAGGGCGTGTTGCGAAAGTCCCGCCTGGTACGCGACTCCCCCAGAGCTTCGCCTGGGAGGTGCCCCCCAGCACGCACACTCACTGCGTTGTCGGACTCAGCCAAGTACGTCCAGTACGAGGACGACCCTCCGCCTTGCGATCGCACGCACCAGACGCCGCGAGCCCCACCCTCCGGGCGGACGGCGCTACTTTCGCAACACGCCCTAGCTTGATCCTTAACCTCGAGGTCCGAACAGGTCCGCCGGGTCAGGACCAGCGGCCGGTGCGCCCGAGCAGCAGAGCGGAGGCGGCGGTGCCCGCCGTGGAGGTGCGCAGGACGCTGCGGCCGAGGCGGTAGGGCTTCGCGCCCACCTCCGCGAAGGTGGCCAGCTCCTCCGGCGACACGCCTCCTTCGGGGCCGACGACCAGCACGATATGCCCGGAAACCGGGAGTTCTGCCGTGGCGAGGGGTTCGGCACCCTCCTCATGGAGGACGGCGGCGAAGTCCGCCCCGGCGAGCAGCGCGGCCACCTGGCGGGTGGTCGCGGCCTCCGCCACCTCCGGGAAGCGCAGCCGCCGGGACTGCTTGCCCGCCTCGCGGGCCGTGGCACGCCACTTGGCGAGGGCCTTGGCGCCCCGCTCGCCCTTCCACTGCGTGATGCAGCGGGCCGCCGACCACGGGACGACGGCGTCGACACCGGTCTCCGTCATGGTCTCGACGGCGAGTTCACCGCGGTCGCCCTTGGGGAGGGCCTGGACGACGGTGATACGCGGCGCGGGTTCCGCTTCCGTGCGTACCTCCGTGACGCTGACCTCCAGCCGGTCCTTGCCTTCCACGGCGGCGACGGTGCCGTAGCCGCCGGTGCCCTGCCCGTCGGTGACGACGATCTCCTCGCCCACCCGGAGGCGGCGTACGGACACGGCATGGCGCCCCTCCGGACCGTCGACGACGACGGTGCCGGGGTGCACCTGGTCCACGAGGAACACGGGGGCGGTCATGAGGGGTTCCTCAGGGTCAGGGAGGCGCTCGCGGCGGCCGTCTCGGCGGCGAGCAGCTCGGTGAGCTGGGCAGCGGGCAGGTCACGGGCGAGCCGGTGGCCCTGGCCCGCCCAGAGGGCCATGCCCTGCGGGTCGCCCGCCTTCGCGGCGGCCTTGCGCAGGCCCCAGGTGATGTGGTGCACCTCGGGGTAGGCGGCGGGAGCGTACGGTCCGTGCTCGCTCATGAACCGGTTGACCAGCGCCCGTGCGGGGCGGCCGGTGAAGGCCCGGGTCAGCGCGGTTCTGGTGAACACCGAGGCGGTCATGGCCTCCTTGTGCAGCGGGTGCGCACCCGACTCCGGGCAGACCAGGAACGCGGTGCCGAGCTGGGCGGCGTCGGCTCCCGCGGCCAGTACCGCGGCGATCTGGCTGCCGCGCATGAGTCCTCCGGCCGCGATCAGCGGAAGCCGTACCGTCTCGCGGATCTGCGCGATCAGCGCGAGCAGCCCGGTGCCCGAGCCGTCGAGGGCGGGGTCGTCGCGATGGGTGCCCTGGTGGCCTCCCGCCTCGATGCCCTGCACGCACAGGGCGTCGGCCCCCGCGAGTTGCGCGGCCTGCGCCTCGTCGACCGTGGTGACCGTGACGACGCTCAGGGTGCCGGCCCGCTTGAGCGCGGCGACGCTGGCCCTGGTGGGGCAGCCGAAGGTGAAGGACACCAGTGGTACGGGGTCGTCGCACAGGAGTGCCAGCTTGGCCTCATAGCCGTCGTCCCGTCCGCAGTCGGGATCGCCGAGCGGTGTCTCGTACCAGGTCGCCTCGCCCGCGAGCTGCTGCTGGTAGACGTCCACGGCGGCCGGATCGGCGTGCGCGGGCTGCGGCACGAAGAGATTGACCCCGAAAGGCTGCCTGGTGAGCCCTCGCAACTGCTTGATCTCCTGGTACATCCCGTCCGCGGTCTTGTAGCCGGCAGCGAGAAAGCCCAGGCCACCGGACTCGCACACGGCTGCCGCGAGATCCGGACAGGAAGCGCCGCCGGCCATGGGGGCCTGCACGATGGGGTAGCGGCAGAGACCCGAGAGCACAGTCGGCACGGAGGACATGCCCCGCATGGTGCCACGTCCCGGTGCCATGGCCGAATCCCGCGCCCATGAGCGATGGGGTCCTCAGCGGGAGGACCCCATCCCCGTACCTCTCAGCACTACTTCAGCGGCGTCAGCGGCCGTTGAACGCGTCCTTCAGCCGGGAGAACAGCCCCTGCTGGCCGGGCTGGAACTGCCCCGTGGGCCGCTCCTCGCCGCGCAGCTTCGCCAGCTCCCGCAGCAGCCTCTCCTGCTCCGGGTCCAGCTTCGACGGGGTCTGCACCTCGACGTGGACGATGAGGTCACCACGGCCACCGCCGCGCAGATGCGTCACACCGCGGCCGTGCAGCGGGATGGACTGCCCTGACTGGGTGCCGGGCCGGATGTCGACCTCCTCCATCCCGTCCAGGGTCTCCAGCGGCACCTTGGTGCCGAGGGCGCCCGCCGTCATCGGGATGGTCACCGTGCAGTGCAGGTCGTCACCGCGCCGCTGGAACATCGAGTGGGGCAGCTCGTGGATCTCCACGTACAGGTCACCGGCCGGACCGCCACCGGGGCCGACCTCGCCCTCGCCCGCGAGCTGGATACGGGTGCCGTTGTCGACACCGGCCGGGATCTTCACCGTCAGCGTGCGCCGGGAGCGCACCCGTCCGT
The DNA here is from genome assembly GCF_040632375.1 of Streptomyces sp. NPDC019396. Classification (NCBI taxonomy): domain Bacteria; kingdom Bacillati; phylum Actinomycetota; class Actinomycetes; order Kitasatosporales; family Streptomycetaceae; genus Streptomyces; species Streptomyces sp. NPDC019396. Next base: position 99,006 of record NZ_JBEYBS010000003.1, read on the forward strand.
CGCCCGCGCACTCCGGGCACGGGGTCGGGACGACAGTGCCGAAGCCCTGGCACTGCGGGCAGGGGCGCGAGGTCATGACCTGGCCCAGGAAGGACCGGGTGACCTGCGAGACCTCACCACGGCCGCGGCACATGTCACAGGTCTGCGCCGAGGTGCCGGGGGCGGCGCCCTCACCGGTACAGGTCGTACACACCACGGCGGTGTCGACCTGGATGTCCTTCGTGGTGCCGAAGGCCGACTCGCTGAGCTCGATCTCCAGCCGGATCATCGCGTCCTGGCCGCGCCGGGTGCGCGACCGCGGCCCGCGCTGGGACGCCGTGCCGAAGAACGCGTCCATGATGTCCGAGAAGTTGCCGAAGCCGCCCGCGCCGAAGCCTCCGGCGCCGCCGCCCGCGCTGGACAGGGGATCTCCGCCGAGGTCGTAGACCTGCTTCTTCTGCGGGTCGGAAAGCACCTCGTAGGCGGCGTTGATCTCCTTGAAGCGCTCCTGCGTCTTCGGGTCCGGGTTCACATCCGGGTGGAGTTCCCGCGCCAGCCGCCGGAAGGCCTTCTTGATCTCGTCCTGCGATGCGTCGCGGCGCACGCCTAGTACGGCGTAGTAGTCCGTGGCCACTTACGACTCCGCCAGGATCTGTCCGACGTAACGTGCCACTGCGCGTACCGCTCCCATCGTTCCGGGGTAGTCCATGCGGGTCGGTCCGACCACGCCGAGTTTGGCGACGGCTTCGTCGCCCGAACCGTAGCCGACAGCGACCACGGAAGTGGAGTTGAGGCCCTCGTGGGCGATCTCGTGCCCGATCCGGACCGTCATACCGGAGTCCTTCGCCTCACCGAGCAGCTTCAGCAGCACGACCTGCTCCTCAAGCGCCTCGAGGACGGGCCGGATGGTGAGCGGGAAGTCGTGCCCGAAGCGTGTCAGATTGGCGGTACCGCCGATCATCAGCCGCTCCTCGGTCTCTTCGACGAGGGTCTCGAGCAGCGTCGAGAGCACCGTCGACACCGTGCCGCGGTCCTCCGCTTCGAAGGAATCCGCGAGGTCCTGCACGAGCTGCGGCACATCGGTGAAGCGCCGGCCGACGACCCGGCTGTTCAGCCGCGCCCGCAGATCCGCGAGCGAGGTCTCGGAGAACGGCGCCGGGCAGTCCACGTGCCGCTGCTCCACCCGGCCCGTGTCGGTGATCAGCACCAGCATCAGGCGTGCGGGCGCGAGCGCCAGCAACTCCACATGCCGCACCGTCGAGCGGGTCAGGGACGGGTACTGGACCACGGCGACCTGCCTGGTCAGCTGCGCCAGCAGCCGCACCGTGCGGGCCACGACGTCATCGAGGTCCACGGCGCCGTCGAGGAAGTTCTGGATCGCCCGCCTTTCGGGGGACGACAGCGGCTTGACGCCGGCGAGCTTGTCCACGAACAGGCGGTAGCCCTTGTCCGTGGGGATCCGGCCGGCGCTGGTGTGGGGCTGGGCGATATAGCCCTCGTCCTCCAGCACCGCCATGTCGTTGCGCACGGTGGCGGGCGACACGCCGAGCCGGTGACGCTCGGTGAGCGCCTTGGAACCGACCGGCTCCTCAGTGCCCACATAGTCCTGGACGATGGCGCGCAGAACCTCCAGCCTGCGTTCGCTGAGCATCGTGCGCACCTCCAGCTGTGGTTCATCGGCGGATCGGTCGGTCGGTGTGATCTGGCACTCACCAGGGCGGAGTGCCAAAGCCCCCCGGCCAGTGTACGGCCGTGAGGTACACCCCGAGCAAGGGCGACCGGACGGCGAACACGTCACGGACCCTGCCACAGAGCTCGCGACGGAACATGTCGCGGGGCCCGTCGCCGGGACCAGCGGCAGCGCCCGCCACGGCAGCGCGTGGGGCTGTCGTCCCCTTACGGGATAGCGTCGCCTCATGGACGTCAGTTGGGAAGACTTCGGCTGGGAGCGCCTCGCCGACGGGGTCGGGCGGCGGCGGCTGCCCGTATGGGACGCGACAGCGGCCGTGGTGGTCGGGGATGACGCCGTACTCCTGTACGACACGGGTGCCACGCTGCGCGAAGGCGCCGAGCTGCGCACCCAGATCCAGTCCCTGCTCGGCGGCCGGCGTGTGACACATATCGCTCTCAGCCATCCGCACTTCGACCACGTGTTCGGCACGGCGGCGTTCTCAGGGGCACGGGTCTACGGCGCGGTCGGGACCGACCAGCTCATGGGGCTGGCACGGGAGCGGGACGCCCTGCGCGACGACGCCATCAGCCAGGGTGTGGCGCCCGCCGAGGCCACCCAGGCCGCGGACGTGCTGGTGGCGCCCCGGCATGTGGTCAGCGGTGAGTGGACCCTGGACCTCGGTGGCCGCCAGGTGCTGCTGGCCAACGTGGGGCCCGGTCACACCGGCCACGACCTCGTGGTGCTGGTGCCGGGCACGGCGGGCGGCCCCGGGGTCGTGCTCTGCGGTGACCTGGTCGAGGAGTCCGGCGAGCCCCAGGCCGGTCCGGACGCCATCCCCGCTCGCTGGCCCGCTGCCCTCGACAGGCTGCTGTCGCTGGGCGGGGACGACGCGCTCTACGTACCGGGACACGGGGCGGTCGTGGACGCGGCTTTCGTACGCGCCCAACGGGATGAGCTGGCCCGGCGGTTCGGGGTGTCGTAGCGTCTGCCCAATGCGCAGCTACAGCCCTGATCTGACGCCCCCTTGGAAGCGGTCCGCCCCCGCGCCCGAGGTCCCCGCCGAGTGCGACCTGGTCGTGGAGGAGGCCGGAACGGGCTTCTGCGGCGCGGTGATCCGCTGTGAGGCGGGAACGGTGACGCTGGAGGACCGCTTCGGCAAGCACCGGGTGTTTCCGCTGGAGCCGCGCGGTTTCCTGCTCGAGGGCAAGGTGGTCACGCTGGTGCGGCCGTCTTCGGGCGCCCCGGTGCGGCCCACCCGCACGGCATCCGGCTCCCTCGCCGTTCCCGGGTCACGGGCCCGGGTGGCCCGGGCGGGGCGGATCTATGTGGAGGGGCGGCACGACGCGGAGCTGGTCGAGCGGGTCTGGGGCGACGATCTGCGGATCGAGGGCGTGGTGGTCGAGTACCTGGAGGGCATCGACGACCTCCCGGCGATCGTGGCGGACTTCGCCCCCGGGGCGGACGCCCGGCTCGGCGTGCTCGTGGACCACCTGGTGCCGGGCTCCAAGGAGTCCCGTATCGCCGCGTCCGTCACCGACCCGCATGTGCTCGTGGCCGGGCATCCGTACATCGACGTCTGGGAGGCGGTGAAGCCGTCCTCGGTCGGGATCGCGGGCTGGCCCTCCGTGCCGCACGGACAGGACTGGAAGACGGGCGTGTGCCGGGCGCTGGGGTGGCCGGAGAACACGGGGGCCGCCTGGCAGCACATCCTGTCGAAGGTGGGCAGCTACAGGGATCTGGAGCCGGCGCTGCTGGGGCGGGTGGAGGAGCTCATCGACTTCGTGACGGCGACGGACTGAACCGCGAGCCCGCTCAGGCCTCGCAGCACCCCGTCCCGGCGATGTTTCCCGGGTCCGCGTCCCTCCGGGGCCCCGGGGAGGCACCGGGCCTCCAGCGCGCTGAGGCGACCCGGCTGAGGCGTCCTAGTCGACCAGATCCCGGACCACCGCGTCCGCCAGCAGCCGCCCTCGCAGGGTCAGCACCGCCCTGCCCTGCTCGTACGAAGCGGGGTCCAGCAGCCCTTCCGCCAGGGCTCGGCGGGCGGCAGTGAGCCCCGCGGGGCGCAGCAGGTCCAGCGGGCAGCCCTCGCGCAGCCGCAGCTCCAGCAGGATCCGTTCGACCCTGCGGTCCTCGTGGGGCAGGATCTCCCGCCCGGCGCCGGGTGAGCGGCCCTCCGCGAGGGCCGTGGCGTAAGCGCCGGGGTGCTTCACGTTCCACCAGCGGACGCCGCCCACATGGCTGTGGGCGCCGGGCCCGGCTCCCCACCAGTCGGCGCCCCGCCAGTACAGCTCGTTGTGCAGGCAGCGCCCGGCACCTGACGTGGCCCAGTTCGACACCTCGTACCAGTCGAATCCCGCCCCGGACAGCACCTCCTCGGCGATCAGATAGCGGTCGGCGTGCACGTCGTCGTCGGTCATCGGCACCTCGCCCCGGCGGATCCGCCGGGCGAGCTGTGTGCCCTCCTCGACGATCAGCGCGTAGGCACTGATGTGGTCGGGGGCGGCGCCGATCGCCGCGTCCAGCGAGGCCCGCCAGTCGTCGTCGGTCTCCCCGGGCGTGCCGTAGATCAGATCGAGGTTGACGTGCTCGAAGCCCGCCGCGCGTGCCTCGGCGACGCAGGCCTCGGGGCGGCCGGGTGTGTGGGTGCGGTCGAGGACCTTCAGCACATGCTTCCGGGCGCTCTGCATCCCGAAGGACACCCGGTTGAAGCCACCGGCCCGCAACTCCGAGAGATAGGCCGGGTCCACGGACTCGGGATTGGCCTCCGTGGTGATCTCGGCGTCATCGGCCAGGCCGAACTCCTCGCGCACCGCCCCGAGCATCCGCACCAGGTCGGCGGCGGGGAGCAGGGTCGGTGTACCACCCCCGACGAAGACGGTCCGCACCTGGCGGGGGTCGTCTCCGAGCACCTTGCGGGCCAGCCTGACCTCCTCGATCAGGGTGTCGGCGTAGTTGTCACGGGAGGCCAGGGCGCCTCCGCTGCCGCGCAGCTCGCTCGCCGTGTACGTGTTGAAGTCGCAGTAGCCGCATCGGGTGGCGCAGTACGGGACGTGCAGATAGAACCCGAGGGGCCGGTCGCCCGCACCCTCGAGGACGTGCGGGGGCAGCGACCCGTCCGCGGGCACGGGCTCACCATCGGGCAGTACGGAAGGCATGCACACCATTGTCCGCCACCCGTCGACTCCCCCGGACCCGCGGTCCGGAGGCGGCAGCGTGCCTGGGGCCGGGGGTTCAGCGTGCCTGGAGCACCAGCAGCGCCAGATCGTCGCCGGGTGGGGTCTCCGCGAAGGTGTGGACGGCCATCCTTATGCGGTCCGCGACACCCTGGGCGCTCAGGCCCGTGCACTCGGCCAGTGCCCGCGCCAGCCCGTCGGAGTCGTCGAACATCCGCTGGCCCGAGCGCCGCTCCGTGACGCCGTCGGTGACGCAGAGCAGTGTGTCGCCGGGCTTCAGCACAAAGGTCTGGCTCTCGTACGTCGTGTCCCCGACCACCCCCAGGAGCAGCTGGGACGCGCCTGCCGGCCGGACGGTGCCGTCCGGGCGCAGCAGCAGCGGGAGCGGGTGGCCCGCGCAGGCCAGGGTGCAGCTGACGCCGCCGCCCGGGAGTGGTGTGAGCTCCCCGTACAGCAGGGAGAGGAAGCGCGACTGGGGACTTTCGGGTACCGCGCTGCCCGGGGTCACCGCCATGAGCGCCGCCGCCTCCGCCGCCTCCATGGCGTCGTCGAGCAGCAGGTCGTTGAGGCGGTCGAGCACCTGGCCGACCTGGTAGCCCTCGCGGGCGAGCAGCCGCAGCCAGGGGCGGGCGAGACCGGTGACGACGGCGGCTTCGGGACCGCTGCCCTGGACGTCGCCGAGCATGAAGCACCAGCGACCGCCCTTCCCGGCCGGGAAGATGTCGTAGAAGTCGCCGCCCGCGAGACCGTCGCCGCTGGGCTCGTACACGAGCGAGCTGTCGACCCCGGGGATCTGGGCCACCTGGGCGGGCAGCAGTCCGCGCTGGAGCACCCGGCTGATGGTGGCCTGCCGGGTGTAGGCACGGGCGGCTCCGACGGCGAGTCCCACCCGCCGGGCGAAGTCCTCGATCAGCGCGGTCGCCTGGTCGGGGATGCCCGCACAGGTGTCCGCGCCGTGCTCGCCCTCGCGGGCGAGCAGCAGAGTGCCGAGCGGCCGGGCCCCGGCGGCCAGCCGCAGGGCCATGGCGCTGCCGACCGTGCGCCCCGCTTCCGTGCCGGGCGCCGCGACTGCCCCGCACGGCCATGGGACGGGGACGGTCGCTGCGGTGCCGGCGGCCTCACGCGGTAACCGCGGCGGGTCCGTGATCAGTGCCGTGTGCAGCTCCTCGATCCGGGACTCGTCCGCGTGCCAGACCTTGGCGAGCCGGGGTGCGGGGCCGGTCTCACCGTCCAGCCACACCGCGCACCAGTCGGCGAAGCGGGGTACCAGGAGCTGCCCGGTCAGGGCGGCGACCATGTCCTCGTCCAGCTGTCCGGCGAGCAGATCGGACGCCTCGGCGAGGAAGGTCAGTGCGCCGCGCCCGGTCCAGCCGGGGTGGTCGTCGCGCTGCTCGGGCGGCGTGCGGGGTGGCGGGGGGCTCACGGGGAATCCGATGACGCCGTGCGCCGCTTGAACTCCCTGAACGCCTGGGACGCCTTGGACACCTTGCTGGAAACCGGTGAGGCCGGTCGGGCCGGCCACTGCCGGGATCTCGGAGCCGTCGAGCGGCAGTTTCGCCCACACCGCCTTGCGGCCCGTGCGGTAGATGATCCCCCAGGACCCGGCCAGCGCCGCGACAAGGCGCAGCCCCCTGCCGTACTCGGGCTCGCCCGCCGCCACGCCCGGATCCGATCCCGGATCGGCGGCGTGACCGCGTACCGACCGGGCCGGGTGGTGGTCACCGACCTCGACGACGAGGGACGCCGGATCGTCATCCGTCGCGGTGTCCAGCCGTACGAGCACCTCCACGGTGGTCCCGGCATGCACCACCGCGTTGGTCACGAGTTCGCTCACGACCAGCGCGGCGTCCTCGGCCAGCCGGTCGGCCCCGCGCACCGGAACCGTCCCGAGCCGTGTCCACTCGGCGATTGCCGCGCCCACGAACCGCCGCGCGGCCGATGCGGCGGCCGGGTTGGCGGGCAGGCTGGTGCGCGCCGTGGCACGTGCGGCGGCGCGCTGTGAGAGCAGGTGCCTCGACCGCCGGGCGGCCGTGGAGGCGTTGGCGGCCGTTGCGGTGTTCTCCTGCTGTGTCGGTACGGACCCCACGCTCGGCTCCTGTCCGGCTCTGTGTTGCCCTGTGCTGCCCCGGTGAACGACTGACGACACGGACAGGGTGACAGACCGGACTCACTCATAAGCACGGAGTCATCGAAGTGCCCGATATGACCACACCCGGATGAAGGAATTCCGTGCTCTGAAGCGGGAGAGAAAAGGCGCGGGCGCGACGAGGAGGACTTCCTCGTCGCGCCCGGCTCAGGGCCCTCGGGGCTACGCCTCGCGTGACCCCTCGTACATCGATTCGATGAGGTCCTTGTACTCGCGCTCCACGACGGGGCGCTTCAGCTTCAGGCTGGGCGTCAGCTCGCCGTGCTCGACATCGAGGTCACGCGGGAGCAGACGGAACTGCTTGATGGTCTGCCAGCGCTGGAGGCCCTCGTTGAGACGCTTCACATAGCCCTCGATGAACTTCTGGGTCTGCGCGGCCGCGACCACCTCGGCGTACGACTTGCCCGCGAGCCCGTTCTCCTTGGCCCAGCCGAGGATGGCGGCCTCGTCCAGGGCGATGAGGGCGGTGCAGAAGTTCCGGTCGGCACCGTGGACGAGGATGTTGGAGACGAACGGGCAGACCGCCTTGAACTGGCCCTCCACCTCGGCCGGGGCGATGTACTTGCCGCCGGAGGTCTTGATGAGGTCCTTCTTGCGGTCGGTGATCCGCAGATAGCCGTCGGGCGAGAGCTCGCCGATGTCCCCGGTGTGGAACCAGCCGTCCGCCTCCAGGACCTCGGCGGTCTTCTCCGGAAGCCGGTGGTAGCCCTGCATGATGCCGGGGCCGCGCAGCAGGATCTCGCCGTCGTCGGCGATCCGGACCTCGGTGCCCGTGAGCGGCTTGCCGACCGTACCGGTGCGGTAGGCCTCGGCGGGGTTCAGGAAGGACGCGGCGCTGGACTCGGTGAGTCCGTAGCCCTCGAGGATGTGGATGCCCGCACCGGCGAAGAAGAAGCCGATCTCGGGCGAGAGCGCGGCCGAACCGGAGACGGCGGCGCGCAGCCGCCCGCCGAACGCCTCGCGGAGCTTCGAGTAGACGAGGGCGTCGGCGATCTTGTGCTTGGCGGTGAGACCGAAGGAGGCCGAGGCTTTTCCGGTGCGGCGGAAGGTGTCCTGGGTCTCCTTGGCGTACGCCCGCGCCACGCCCGCGGCCCACTGGAAGATCTTGTACTTGGCCCCGCCGCCTTCACGGGCCTTGGCGGCGACGCCGTTGTAGACCTTCTCGAAGATCCGGGGCACGGCAGCCATGTAGGTCGGCTGCACCACCGGCAGGTTCTCGATGATCTTGTCGACGCGGCCGTCGACGGCGGTGACGTGTCCGACCTCGATCTGGCCGGAGATCAGCACCTTGCCGAAGACATGGGCGAGCGGCAGCCAGAGGTACTGGACGTCGTCCTTGGTGATCAGGCCGGTCGAGGCGACGGCCTTGGCCATGTACGACCAGTTGTCGTGCGGCAGCCGGACACCCTTGGGACGGCCCGTGGTGCCCGAGGTGTAGATGAGGGTGGCGAGCTGCTCGGAGGTGATCGCCTCGACCCGCTCCTTGACCGCGCCGGGGTGCTTGGCCAGGTACTGGGCGCCGCGCGCCTCCAGATCCGCGAGGGAGACGACCCAGCCCTCCGGGTCTTCGTCGGACGGCTCGACGCCCTTGGGGTCGATCACGACGACATGCTGCAGGTTGGGCAGCTCGACGCGCCGCTCACGGGCCTTGGCCAGCTGCTCGGCGTCCTCCGCGATCATCACACGGCTCTCGGAGTCGGCGAGGATGTACGAGGACTCCTCGGCGTTCGTCTGCGGGTACACGGTCGTGGTGGCCGCACCCGCGCAGAGGATGCCGAGGTCGGCGAGGATCCACTCGGCCCGGGTCGTGGAGGCGAGCGCGACCCGCTCCTCGGGCTGTACGCCGAGGTCGATGAGGCCCGCCGCGATCGCATACACCCGCTCGGCCGCCTCGCCCCAGCTCAGCGACTTCCAGTCATCGGGCCCCTGCCCTGATGCCGCGGGTACCGGGTACCGGTACGCCTCCGCGTCGGGAGTGGCCGCCACCCGCTGGACAAAGAGATTCGCCACGGAAGGCGGACGGTTCTCGATCAGGGTCTTTGCGTCGGTCACGACATCCTCCGGGCCTGCTGCTGCGGCGTTGCTGCATGACTGGCTGATTGCGCTACGGGACACGGTTGTTTAACTCGCGAGTAACCCGTCAGGCGTTGTCAGGGTAAAGGCCATGGCTCCCCCACGTAAGGGGGAGCAGGCTGCCGCTTCATAACGAACAGGCCCCCGTGCCGGGGGCACGGGGGCCTGTGGGGCGGTTCAGGCGAACAGAGGTGTTTGGTGCTTCCGGGCGACTCACGTGCCGGCCTGAGAGCCGGCTGTGAGCTTGCCCGGGGGTCGACCGCGGACCCGATCGCGGACCCGCCACGCGAACAGCCGAGCCCGGGAGGAGGCCCGAAGGACGCCCGGAGGACACCCCAGGGCCGCCAGGGGCCTACTTCTTCGCCTTGCCGCCCCCGGAGTCGTCGCTGGAGAGCACCGCGATGAAGGCCTCCTGCGGAACCTCCACGGAGCCGACCATCTTCATCCGCTTCTTGCCTTCCTTCTGCTTCTCGAGCAGCTTCCGCTTACGGGAGATGTCACCGCCGTAACACTTGGCGAGGACGTCCTTGCGGATGGCGCGGATGGTCTCGCGGGCGATGACCCGGGAGCCGATCGCCGCCTGCACCGGCACCTCGAAAGCCTGCCTCGGGATGAGCTCCTTGAGCTTGGCCACGAGCCGCACACCGTACGCGTACGCCTGGTCCTTGTGGGTGATCGCGGAGAAGGCGTCGACCTTGTCGCCGTGCAGCAGGATGTCGACCTTCACGAGCGAGGAGTTCTGCTCGCCGGTGGGCTCGTAGTCCAGGGACGCGTAACCGCGGGTCTTGGACTTCAGCTGGTCGAAGAAGTCGAAGACGATCTCGGCGAGCGGGAGGGTGTAGCGGATCTCCACCCGGTCCTCGGAGAGGTAGTCCATGCCGAGCAGCACACCGCGCCGGTTCTGGCAGAGCTCCATGATCGAGCCGATGAACTCGCTCGGGGCGAGGATCGTGGCCCGTACGACCGGCTCGAAGACCTCGTCGATCTTGCCCTCGGGGAACTCGCTCGGGTTGGTGACGGTGTGCTCGACGCCGTCCTCCATGACCACCCGGTAGACCACGTTCGGCGCGGTCGCGATCAGGTCGAGGCCGAACTCACGCTCCAGCCGCTCACGGATCACGTCGAGGTGCAGCAGGCCGAGGAAGCCCACACGGAAGCCGAAGCCGAGCGCCGCGGAGGTCTCGGGCTCGTACACCAGCGCGGCGTCGTTGAGCTGGAGCTTGTCGAGGGCGTCGCGCAGCTCGGGGTAGTCCGAGCCGTCCAGCGGGTAGAGGCCGGAGAACACCATCGGCTTGGGGTCCTTGTAGCCGCCGAGCGCCTCGGTGGCGCCCTTGGTCTGCTGGGTGATCGTGTCACCCACCTTGGACTGGCGGACGTCCTTCACACCGGTGATCAGATAGCCGACCTCGCCCACGCCGAGACCGTCGGCGGCGAGCATCTCCGGCGAGTTGGTGCCGATCTCCAGAAGCTCGTGCGTGGCGCCGGTGGACATCATCCGGATGCGCTCGCGCTTGCCCAGGTGACCGTCGATGACTCGCACATAGGTGACGACGCCCCGGTAGGAGTCGTAGACCGAGTCGAAGATCATCGCGCGGGCGGGGGCATCCGCCACACCTTCGGGCGCCGGGACGTCCTGGACGACCCGGTCCAGCAGCGCGTCCACACCGACACCGGTCTTCGCCGACACCCTCAGCACGTCCGACGGGTCGCAGCCGATGAGGTTCGCCAGCTCCTCCGAGAACTTCTCGGGCTGCGCAGCCGGAAGGTCGATCTTGTTGAGGACCGGCACGATGGTGAGGTCGTTCTCCATCGCGAGGTAGAGGTTCGCGAGGGTCTGCGCCTCGATGCCCTGGGCGGCGTCCACCAGCAGGACCGTGCCCTCACAGGCGGCGAGCGAACGGGACACCTCGTAGGTGAAGTCCACGTGGCCCGGCGTGTCGATCATGTTGAGGATATGGGTCCTGCCCTGACCATCACCCGTTGTGGGCGCCCAGGGCAGACGCACCGCCTGGGACTTGATCGTGATGCCGCGCTCACGCTCGATGTCCATACGGTCGAGGTACTGAGCGCGCATCTGCCGCTGCTCGACCACACCGGTCAGCTGGAGCATCCGGTCGGCAAGCGTGGACTTGCCGTGGTCGATGTGAGCGATAATGCAGAAGTTGCGGATCAGTGCCGGGTCGGTACGGCTCGGCTCGGGCACATGGCTAGGGGTCGCGGGCACGCAGGGTCCTGATTCTTGAGCGCCGAGCGCTCGTCTCGGGTCGTGTCGGATCGATACGCAGCCTCCATGGTCCCACGACCGGGGCCCTGAGCCCGGTTTGGGCCGCTCGCACCGTGGCTGGTAGCCTGGGCAGCTGTGTCTCGTACGCCCTCTCAGCTGCGAGCGCATCTTGGATAATCATCGAACCTGAAAAGGCTCTTTCGTGGCGAACATCAAGTCCCAGATCAAGCGGAACAAGACCAACGAGAAGGCGCGCCTGCGTAACAAGGCCGTCAAGTCGTCGCTCAAGACCGCGATCCGCAAGGCCCGTGAGGCTGCCGCTTCGGGCGACCTCGAGAAGGCCACCGTGGCCGCTCGTGAGGCGTCCCGCAAGCTCGACAAGGCTGTTTCGAAGGGTGTCATCCACAAGAACGCCGCCGCCAACAAGAAGTCGGCGCTGTCGTCCAAGGTTGCCTCCCTCCAGGGCTGAGCTCCACCCCCGGGAGGCGACTCCCATGACTTGATCGCCTGGGCGGATCCAGCGGGCCCTCTCTCATCCGCTCCCGCCCGGCACCCCGGACTCGCACGCGGCCTGCGTTCGCCACGCGGGTGCGAGACCAGCACTTCCCGGCCCTTCCGGCCGGACCTCAAGCCCCGCCTCTCCTTCCTTCCGAGGATGGAGCGGCGGGGCTTCGGGTTTTCGGACCCCGGTTTCGGGTTTTCAGGCGCGGACCTCGGGATTACGGGCCGGGATCTGGGATCTTCGGGCCCCGGCTTCGGGATTACGGGCCGGGGTCTCGGGGGTCTTCGGGCCCTGGCCTCGGCTTTCAGGCGCGGGTTTCAGGCCCGACGGCTCAGCGCCGCAGGCGCGCCGCTCTGGCCACCGTCACCACGGCCTTCTCCAGCGCGTACTCGGGGTCGTCTCCGCCGCCCTTGACACCCGCGTCCGCCTCGGCGACGGCGCGCAGGGCCAGCGCCACCCCGTCCGGGGTCCAGCCGCGCATCTGCTGGCGCACCCGGTCGATCTTCCAGGGCGGCATACCCAGCTCCCGTGCCAGGTCGGCTGGGCGACCGCCCCGGGCGGACGACAGCTTGCCGATCGCCCGCACCCCCTGCGCCAGCGCGCTGGTGATCAGCACGGGGGCGACACCGGTCGCCAGCGACCACCGCAGCGCCTCCAGGGCCTCCGCCGCCCGCCCCTCCACCGCGCGGTCGGCCACGGTGAAGCTGGAGGCCTCGGCACGACCTGTGTAGTAGCGCCCGACGACGGCCTCGTCGATGGCACCGGCGACATCCGCCACGAGCTGGGACACCGCGCTGGCCAGCTCGCGCAGGTCGCTGCCGATGGCGTCGACCAGCGCCTGGCACGCCTCAGGCGTCGCCGACCGGCCGAGGGCCCGGAACTCGGACCGCACAAAGGTCAGCCGCTCCGCGGGCTTGGTCGTCTTCGGGCAGGCGACCTCACGCGCCCCCGCCTTGCGTGCCGCGTCGAGCAGGCCCTTTCCCTTCGCCCCGCCCGCATGCAGCAGGACCAGGGTGATCTCCTCCACGGGCCCGTCGAGATACGCCTTGACGTCCTTGATCGTGTCCGCTGACAGGTCCTGTGCGTCCCGTACGACCACGACCTTGCGTTCGGCGAAGAGCGAGGGGCTGGTCAGTTCGGCGAGGGTGCCGGGCTGGAGCTGGTCCGGAGCGAGGTCGCGTACGTCGGTGTCGGCGTCGGCGGCTCTGGCCGCCGTCACGACCTGCCGCACGGCGCGGTCCAGCAGCAGGTCCTCCTGCCCCACGGCGATCGTGACCGGGGCGAGAGGGTCGTCGTTGGTGTTCTTCCTGGTGGCCATCGCGGACCAGCATCGCACGGGGCACCGACACCGCGGTGGGGTACCGACCTGCCGACCGGCCTACGGCTCCTCGCGCCAGCCGTCCCAGTCCGCGACGAACTCGTCCAGCTCGGCCGCGTCCAGTCGGCCCTCCGGATCCTCGACGACCACCAGCCACTGGGCGTCCTCTGCGTCGTCCTCGCCCGCCAGCGCGTCCCTGACGAGCTGGGGCTCGTCGAGGCCGCCGAAGTGGTCGCCTATGGCCTCGATGACCTCCTCTGCGGCGTCGCGGTCAGGCAGCACCAGCACATGTCTCACATCGTCCACCGCCACATTGTGCCGCTCATCCGGAGTCCGGCCGGCGCGCCTGCGGGACCTGGCGGAGCTCGACACCGAAGTGGTCCCGGTATGCGGCCAACACCTCGGCGTCGTCCCCGAGCTGCCGCTCCTCGCGTACGCCGTGCACCGTCGTCACCAGCTTCCGCCCGGTCAGGGTGATCCGGCCGTTCCCGGTGAGCCGGGAACAGACGAGGGACTGGGTGAAGTGCGAGGCGGGTGAGGTGCGGTGGTACCAGGCACCCGCCTCGAAGTCCGCCAGCACACGTGGCCGGGCTTCCACCCGGAACTGCGGTTTGCCGTCTCGCAGTACGTCGAGGTCGCCCGCGGGCGCCCCGACGATGCGGAACGTGCCCGCCGGGTCCAGCTGGTCTCCACGCTCCTCCATCATCAGGGGGTACTGGCTGTGCTCGCCGAACCCGACGTCCGCGAACCAGGGCCCGGTGCCGTCCTCGGTCTCGACACGCAGGGTGAGATGGCCGTAGGGGATCCCCAGCCTGCCGTCCTTCCCGAACGTCCGGGCCTGGAGCAGAGTGACCCCGAAGCCAAGCCCGCGCAGCAACACCGCGAACGACCCGTTGAGTTCGTAGCAGAAGCCGCCCCGGTGGGCCTCCACGACCTTGGCCAACAGCGGCTCGTCCGCCAGGACGATCTCCTCGCCCAGGTGCACCGCGAGGTTCTCGAAGGGCACGGAGAGCAGATGCCGGTGCTGTAGCTCGCGCAGCGCCGCGGCATCCGGTCGCTCCGGACGTGTGGCGCCGATACGGCGGAGATAGGCGTCGATGGCCTCCGGTGCTGTGGGCTGGGGCGTGTCCATGCCTCCAGTCTGGCCACCGGCCCACCAGTGCGCCATGCGCTCTTGGTCCTAGGCGGGGACCTAGGCCGGTCGGCCCAGGCGGATCTCCGACCACCGCCTGACATGCGACACCGGACGGGCTGCCTGGGTTGTGCCACATGACGAGCAGAGAGCCGGCACGTAGCCGCAGCCAGCGCAAGCAGGACGTGCTGGACCGGCTGGACCGGCTGGACCGCGATGAGGATGCCTGGATCGCCACGGCTTCGCCGTCCGGCGAGCCCTGTCTCGTGCCGCTGTCGTTCGTATGGGAGCGCGGCACCCTGCTGGTGAGCACGCGCCGTGCCAATCCGACCGCGATCAATGTGAGTCGCCAGGGCCGGGCTGTGGTGGCCCTCGGCCAAACCCGGGACGTGGTGCACATCGACGCGGACGCGGAGCTCGTCGAAGGCCGCGACCTCGCGAAGGAGTCGGCCGACGCGTTCGCGGCGAAGCTCAGCTGGGACCCGCGGGAACGGACGCCTTGGGTGTACATCAGATTCGCTCCTGTCGTGCTGAAGGCCTGGCGCGAGGTGAACGAGCAGCCGGACCGAGTGCTCATGCGCGAAGGTCAGTGGCTGGACTGACGGGGGTGAGAGGCCGCGCCCCGGGACACGGCACGCAGTTCCCCGCCAGCGCCGGTCACGGCGATCGCCCCGTCCTCGTCCGTACGGAGAACGGCGGCCCCGTGTGCCCGTAGAGCGCGGATCGTGCGCGGCGAGGGATGCCCGTAGCGGTTGTCCCGGCCGCAGCTGATCAGCGCCAGCCGCGGCCGGGCTCCCGCCATCAGTCCGGGGTGCTGGAAGGCCGAGCCGTGGTGGGCGACCTTGAGCACGTCCACGTGCGGGAGGGCGGGGAGATCCCGTATGAGCCTGCGCTGGGCCGGCGGTTCCAGATCTCCGAGGAGCAGCAGCGAGGGGCCGTCGGCGGCCCGGACGAACAGGGCGACGCTCGCGTCGTTGGGCCCGTCCGGCGGTGGTGCGGAACTGCCCGGCGGCCACAGCACGCGCCAGTCCAGCCGGCCCAGCCTGCGCCGCTCCCCCGGCACCGCGTGCACCAGCGGCACGCTGGCCGCCGCCGCCTCGCGCCGTACGAACGCCGCCTGGTCACGGGGCTCTTCGAAGGGCGTGGTCTGCACCATGCCGACCGCCCTGCCCCGCAGGACCCCGGCCAGCCCCGCCACATGGTCGGCATGGAAGTGCGTCAGCAGCAGGAGCGGGATCCGGGTGACACCCAGTTCGCTCAGACACCGGTCGGCCAGCTGCGGATCGGGACCCGCGTCCACGACCACCGCCGTACCGCGGCCCGCCGATAGCACGGTGGCGTCGCCCTGCCCCACGTCGCATATCGCGAACGTCCAGTCGGGTGGCGGCCACCCCGTGACCACCCTGGTCAGCGGGGCGGGCCTGATCACGGCGAGCATCAGCAGCAGCGCGCAGACGGCGACGGCCCAGGTGCGGCGCACCAGCACGCGGACGGCAAGGACCACCAGTCCGCCCGCCGCGGCGAGCAGAAGTCCGCCTCGCCAGCCCCCCGGCCAGTCGATCTGCGCCCCGGGAAGCGCCGCCCCGCTGCGGGCGACTCCCGCGATCCACTCGGCGGGCACACCGGCGCACCAGGCCAGCACCTCCGCGGCTTGCATCGCAACCGGGGCCACGGCGAGCGCGGCGAAGCCCAGCACCGTCGCGGGCGCGACCGCGAGCTCGGCGAACAGATTGCAGGGGATCGCCACGAGGCTGACCCGCTCCGCGAACACCGCGGCCACTGGTGCGCACAGCAGCTGTGCCGCACTGGCCGCCGCCAGCGCCTCCGCGAGCGGTTCCGGCACTCCCCGGCGTCGCAGCGCATCGCTCCAGCACGGGGCGATGGTGAGGAGTGCCGCCGTGGCGAGCACGGACAGCAAGAACCCATAGGTGCGCGCCAGCTTCGGGTCGTAGAGCACCAGCAGCAGCACGGCCGCGGCCAGCGCCGGAACCAGGGACCGGCGACGGCCCGTGCCGATGGCCAGCAGGGTGATGAGCCCGCAGGCCGCCGCCCGCAGCACACTGGGCTCTGGCCGGCACACCACCACGAACCCGAGGGTGAGCGCCGCCCCGGTCAGTGCCGTCGTCCGCAGTGAGAGCCCAAGACGTGGGGCCAGTCCCCCGCGCTCGGCCAGGAGCGCCCTGCCGGGCCGCCCGACGAGCACGCACAGCACGAGCGTGAGATTGCTCCCGGACACGGCCAACAGGTGCGTGAGATCGGTTGCCTTGAAGGCGTCGTGCAGCTCGGGACCGATCCGCGAGGTGTCCCCGACGACAAGCCCGGGGAGCAGGGAGCGCGCGTCCGGGCCGAGTCCGTCGGTCGCGCGACGGAGCCCTGCGCGCAGCGTCCCGGCCGTCCGTTGGACAGCGGACGGCGGCCCGGTGACCGCGGGCGGCCCCGTCTCCCGCACCCTCAGCACCGCGGCGTAGCGGCCGTCGTCGCCGAGCGGTGGCTCCGCGCGGGCCGTCAGCCTCAGCCGGGTCGAGGGCAGCAGACTCAACCACCGCGCCGCGGCCGTGCCCGGTCTGACGATCACCAGGACCGGGGCCCGTGTCGCCACCGCCGCGCCGTCGGGACCGGTGACCGTGGTGACCTCGGCGTCGAGTGCGATCGCCGTGTCCGTCATATGGGGTGCCTGGACCCGGGGCTGGAGAGTGCGCGGATCGCCCGTGACCGCCACCTCGACCGTGATCCGGCCGTACCGGCCCGCTGCCTCGGGGACCGGCCCCCGGTACAGATCGGCCCCGCAGAGGCCGCCCGCCGCCGCGCCCGCGGCGGTGCAGACCAGGACCGCGGCGACCGCCACCCGATTCCCGGAGGTCCGCGGCGCCCGACCCCGTAGAGCGGCCATGCACGCGGGCCCGATGAGCACGCCCGCCACGACGAGGCACAGCATGGCCACGGTCGCCGGCCAGGGTGGTCGTGCGGTGAGACCGAAGGCCGCGGCACCCCAGGCTGCGAGCGCGGGGAAGACCAGCCGGAGGTCGACCGGGCCCTCCTGCCGCGGGTCCGCCGCCGCGGCGATGCGCATCATGGCCGCACCAGGGCGCGTAGATCCGCGAATCTGCGGTCGCCGATCCCCTTGACCTCGCGCAGCTCGTCCACGGAGCGGAAACCGGCATGCTCGGTGCGGTAGTCGACGATGTGCCGGGCGAGCACCGGACCGACTCCTGGCAGCCCGTCGAGCTGGTCCGCGGTCGCCGAATTCAGGCTGAGGGGTCCCGTGCCAGGGCCGACCGGGATGCCCGCCGCGCCCGCCTGCCCCGGGGGCAGGCCCGGTGGCGGTGTGGCACCGACGAGCACCTGCTCGCCGTCGATGAGGACACGGGCCCGGTTCAGTCCGGTGAGGTCCGTGCCGGACCTCACTCCGCCCGCCGCGCGCAGCGCGTCGGCCACCCTCGAACCAGCGGGCAGTCGCAGCACACCCGGTCTGCGCACCTTGCCGCTGACATCGACCACGATCCGTGCCCCGCCACTCCCCGGAGCGGGCGGCAGCCCGGGAGCTGGCTTGGGCTCGGTGCTCGGGGGCACCGCGAGGCTGGTGCTGCGGCTGTCCCCGACAAGCTGCGGCGCACGCACTGTTTCCGGTCGCCCGGTCCAGAAGTGGTGGACGGCGAAGCCCACCGCGGCCACGAGGACGACCGCGAGCGCCGCGAGCGCCCTCGGCTCCAGCCCGCACCGGAGCTGGAGCCACAGGGGCAGCCTGTCGCGCACGGCATGACGCCCCCGCCCGCTCATCGGCACCGCCACCGTGGGCGCGGCTTCGGCGGTCGCAGGCGGAGGATGGACATCTGGCGGTCGGGCCACGGGCGGGGACGTCTGCGGCGGTGTGAAGAGCGCCTCCGCTCGCCGCCGCACCGCCGACTCCGGATCCGGGCCCGCGTCTGGGACGGGACCGGGAGCGGTGGTGTGCCGGACGTCAGGCGCCGCAGCGGTGAGTGCGGTAGCCGGCACGCGGGCCGGGCGCCCGGTACGCAATCGATGTCGACTGCCGCGGACCCGGCCGTCCGACCCCGGGGCGCGGCCCGGGCCACTGGTCGCGGAACGTGATCGCTGAGTCATGCCACCTGACGGTAGACACAACCGCCCATTCCCGCTGACCACCCCCAATTCCGGTGGATACTCTGCTCATTGTGGATATCTTCATCACCCGTACGAGCGAACTACCGGGGTGAGACCACAGCCCCCAGCAGCCCCGGCCCGGTGTGTGCGCCGATCACTGCCCCGACTTCGCTGACGTGAAGCTCCGCGAGATTCGGCACCCGCTCCCGGAGCCGCTCCGCGAGCGCCGAGGCACGCTCCGGCGCGGCGAGGTGGTGCACGGCGATGTCCACCTGGCCCGTGCCCGCTCGTTCGGCCGCGATCTCCTCGAGCCGGGCGATCGCCCTCGACGCCGTACGGACCTTCTCCAGCAGCTCGATCCTGCCTCCGTCGAGCTGGAGCAGCGGCTTCACGGCGAGAGCGGACCCGAGCAGGGCCTGTGCCGCGCCGATGCGGCCCCCTCGGCGCAGGTAGTCGAGGGTGTCGACGTAGAAGTAGGCCGATGTGGCCGCCGCGCGCTTCTCGGCCGCCGCCACGGCCTCGTCCAAGGCGCCGCCGGCGTCCGCGGCGTCCGCGGCCGCGAGCGCGCAGAAGCCGAGGGCCATCGCCACCATGCCGGTGTCCACCACGCGCACCGGGACGGGCGCTTCGCGCGCTGCCAGCACCGCGGCGTCGTAAGTCCCGGAGAACTCGGAGGACAGATGCAGAGAAACGATTCCGGTCGCACCGGCCTCCGCCGTGGCGCGATAGGTCGCGGCGAAGGTCTCAGGACTCGGTCGCGAGGTGGTCACCGGTCGCCGCTTCTGCAGCGCGAGGGCCAGCGATCGCGCCGACAGCTCGGTGCCGTCCTCGAGCGCCTGGTCACCGAGGACCACGGTCAGTGGTACCGCCGTGATGCGGTGCCGCGCCATCGTCTGCGGCGGCAGGTAGGCCGTGGAATCGGTGACGATCGCGACATGGCGGGACATGAGCGGGAGGTTACCGGCAGGGGGCGCCGCACGGCAGCCCGACCCCACCCTGCCCGGCCGTTCCGCTCTGCGAACGCCTGGCACGCGGGGCTCTGCCTGCTCTGCCCGGGTCCTGCCCGGACAGGACCTAGTTCGTCGCCTCCGGACGCGGCGCCTTCTGCCATGAGTACGGCTGTTGCCTCGGGTCCCGCTCCGTAAGGGCCTGCGGAGGACGCGCGCCATCCGCACCCGGTTCGGCGGTCCCCGCCTTCGGGTCGGCCGTCTCCCGTCGTCGGGCCGCCCCCTGTTCGGGCGCGGGCGTGTCCGGCCCGGCGGGGGCCAGGTCGGGCATGTCCACCGCCGACCAGTCCGGCTCCGCCCGTGACCAGTCGCGGAGCGCGCCCGCCTCCACGTCGATCTGTGCGCTCAGCGCTTCCAGGTCCTCTGCTGCGAACGCCCGTGCGCGGTCCCGCGCGGCCCAGCGCAGCGAGTCCGCCGATTGCGCGATCCGCTCCACGCGCTCGCGCAGCTCGGGCAGCCGCTGCGCGACCCTGCTCCGGTCCGGTTCCCGCTCCAGCCGGCGGAGCTGGCCATCCAGCTCATGGCCGTGCGCGCTCAGCTGCTCGAAGAGGCCGATCGACTCCTTCAGCGACGCGTCCTCGGCCACACCTGCGTGCAGCGCGTCCTGAGTGGCCTTCATCGAGGTGCGCAGCCGCACCCGGAGCTGGGCCAGCTCACCGGCGACACCGGTCTGTCCGAGGCTCCTCGCGCGCAGCGTCGTGTCCTCCACCGTGCGCTTGGCCTGGCTGATGGTGCGGTCCACGCCCCTTTTGGCCGCGCCGATCGCCTTCACGCTCACATACACCCCGAGCGCCACGAAGGCGACGAAGAGCAGCGCCAGGATGACGATGACTTCTAGCACGGAACGCCCTCCGGTTCGTATGCGGTGTGTCCTCCCACCGTAAACGCAGCGGGCAGGCCAGGGGTTCCATCGGAACCCCCAACCTGCCCTTAGGGGAAACTCCAGGGACAGGGCCCTGGCCTGCCCGGACCTACGCGGTGACGATGTTCACCAGCTTCGGGGCCCGGACGATCACCTTGCGGATCCCGGCCCCGTCCAGGGCCGCGACCACGGCCTCATGCCCCAGCGCCAGGGTCTCCAGCTCGGCGTCCGTGATCGACGGCGCGACCTCCAGACGTGCCTTGACCTTGCCCTTGATCTGCACCACGCAGGTGACGGCCTCGTCCACCACGTACGCCGGGTCGGCGACGGGGAAGTCCGCGTGGACCACGGACCCGGTGTGCCCCAGACGGTGCCACAGCTCTTCCGCGATGTGCGGGGCCAGCGGAGCGATCAGCAGAACCAGCCGTTCCGCGACCGGCCGCGCCACCGGGCCGCCCGCCTTGGTCAGATGGTTGTTCAGCTCGGTGATCTTGGCGATGGCGGTGTTGAAGCGCAAGGCGGACATGTCCTGGCCGACCCCGTCGATCGCCTTGTGCAGCGCGCGCAGCGTGGCCTCGTCGGGCTCGGCATCCGTGACGGTGACCTCGCCGGTCGCCTCGTCCACGACATTGCGCCACAGGCGCTGGAGCAGCCGGTACTGGCCGACGACGGCACGCGTGTCCCATGGCCGGGAGACGTCCAGCGGGCCCATCGCCATCTCGTACAGGCGCAGCGTGTCCGCGCCGTACTCGGCGGCGATCTCGTCCGGGGTGACTGCGTTCTTCAGGGACTTGCCCATCTTGCCCAGCTCGCGCTTGACGGGCTCACCGTCGAAGAAGAACTTCCCGTCCCGCTCCTCGACCTCCGTGGCCGGCACCGGGAATCCACGGCTGTCCCGGTATACATACGCCTGGATCATGCCCTGGTTGAACAGCTTGTGGAACGGCTCGACTGACGAGACATGACCCAGGTCGTACAGCACCTTGGACCAGAACCGGGCGTACAGCAGGTGCAGCACGGCATGCTCGGCACCACCGACGTACAGGTCGACACCGCCGTGCGGCTGGCCCTCGCGCGGGCCCATCCAGTACTGCTCGATCGCGGGGTCGACCAGCTGCCGCTCGTTGTGCGGGTCCAGGTAGCGCAGCTCGTACCAGCAGGAACCGGCCCAGTTGGGCATGGTGTTGGTCTCACGGCGGTAGCGCTTGACCCCCTCGCCCCGACCCAGGTCCAGCTCGACGTGCACCCACTCGCCGTTCCGCGACAGCGGGGTCTCGGGCTGGGTGTCGGCGTCGTCGGGGTCGAATGTCCGCGGGGCGTAGTCGTCGACCTCGGGCAGTTCAAGGGGCAGCATCGAGTCGGGCAGCGCGTGGGCGACGCCGTCCTCGTCGTAGACGATGGGGAAGGGCTCGCCCCAGTAGCGCTGGCGGCTGAACAGCCAGTCGCGCAGCCGGAAGTTGATGGTTCCCTCGCCGATACCGCGATCGGTCAGCCAGGCGATGATCTTCGACTTGGCCTCGGTGACGGCCAGACCGTCCAGCGAGATCTCGTCGTTCGACGAGTTGACGGCCGGGCCCTGGCCGGTGAAGGCCTCACCCTCCCAGCCGTCCGGCGGCTGCACCGTACGGATGATCGGCAGGCCGAAGGCCTCGGCGAACTCCCAGTCGCGCTCGTCCTGACCGGGCACGGCCATGATGGCGCCGGTGCCGTATCCCATCAGCACGTAGTCGGCGACGAACACCGGGATCCGGGTGCGGGTGACGGGGTTCAGGGCGTACGCGCCGGTGAAGACACCGGTTTTGTCCTTGTGCTCGGTCTGGCGCTCGACATCGCTCTTCGACTGGGCCTGCTTGCGGTACGCGGCGACGGCCTCGGCCGGGGTCGCGGCACCGCCCGTCCACAGCTCCCTGGCGTCCTGCGGGATGTCCTGCGGCCACTCGGCGGGCAGGATCGCGTCGATCAGGCCGTGCTCGGGCGCCAGCACCATGTAGGTCGCGCCGAACAGCGTGTCGGGGCGGGTGGTGAAGACCGTGGCCGGCTCGCCCTCGTGGCCCTCGACCGCGAAGTCGACCCGCGCACCCTCGCTGCGGCCGATCCAGTTGCGCTGTTGCAGCTTGATGGCTTCGGGCCAGTCCAGCGCGTCCAGGTCGTCCAGCAGCCGGTCGGCGTAGGCCGTGATGCGCATGTTCCACTGGCGCAGGTTGGCCTTGAAGACGGGGAAGTTGCCACGCTCGGAGCGGCCGTCGGCCGTGACTTCCTCGTTGGCCAGGACGGTGCCCAGGCCAGGGCACCAGTTGACGGGGGCGTTCGACGCGTACGCCAGGCGGTACTGCCCCAGGGCCTCCGCGCGCTCGACAGCGCTCAGCCCGCTCCAGGAGCCGCCGGACGGAGTGGCGCGCTCACCACTCTCGAACTGCGCCACCAGTTCGTCGATCGGGCGGGCCTTCTTCGCGTCCTCGTCGTACCAGGAGTTGAAGATCTGGGTGAAGATCCACTGGGTCCACTTGTAGTAGTCCGGGTCGATCGTCGCGAACGACCGGCGCTTGTCGTGGCCCAGGCCCAGCCGGCGCAGCTGGACCTTCATGTTCTCGATATTGGCCTCGGTGGAGACCCGCGGGTGCGTGCCGGTCTGGACGGCGTACTGCTCGGCGGGCAGGCCGAAGGCGTCGAAGCCCAGGGTGTGCAGGACGTTGTGACCGGTCATCCGCTGGTGGCGGGCGTAGACGTCGGTGGCGATGTAGCCGAGCGGGTGGCCGACGTGCAGACCCGCGCCCGAGGGGTACGGGAACATGTCCATGATGAACTTCTTGGGGCGGGCGACGACGGCCGGGTCTCCGGCCAGCTCGCCGCTCGGATTGGCCGCCTCGTACGTGCCGTCGGCGTCCCAGAAGTCCTGCCAGCGTGCCTCGATATCGGCGGCCATGGCCGCCGTATAGCGGTGCGGTGCGGCCTCGGCAGCACCCGTGTTGGTCTCGGTCATGATCCCTTAAAGCTCCATCGGTCGTCTCTGCCAGCGGTCCCGGAACGGGCTGTGCCCACAAACAAAAGGACCCCTCACACAGGAGGGGACGCCGCGCTGACTCCGACCGGATGAGTCACCGGCCGGGACTGGTCAGCGCGGCCCGCTAAGCAGACGGCGTACGGCACGCATGGCGTCAGGGTACCGCAGGGTGCGTACTCGATGTGGGGAGCGGATCAACGGCCCACGAACACGCAGCGTTCACCCGTACACCGGGGGTGAGCACAATCTCGCCATTTGAGAACGTGATTCCGGCCACGCTCCAACCGCCTTCCGGGCCATTTCAGGCCTTGGGTTACTCGGCGTATCGCCCCGTTCCGGGGCAACCCCAGGGTCAGTTGCCGGTCGGACTGACCATTAAACGAGCAAAGCGCGTACTGCTTGGTATGGCTCGACCTAGCATGCGATCCACGGGACCGCTTTCCCGCACCATCGGAGTCGCCCCTATGAACCCTCGTCGCAAGATCCGCTCATCGCCCGGTCAGGACCCGGGACTCAGCCGCCAGGTGCAGGGCGCACTGATTGTGGCCGTTCTTGTCATCCTCCCCGTGATCGCCGTCAGCGGCAGCGACAGCTTCCGCGCCGCCCTGGACTTCGCCTCCGGTGTCCTCTCGCTGGTATCGCTGTCAGCCTCGGTCGCGTGGGGCCTCCTCGCCACCGACCGGCTGCTCCTCAACACACGCCAGCGGCTGCTCGCCCAGGGGTTCCACCGCGGCACCGCGACCGCCTCGCTCGGCTTCCTGCTGCTGCACGTCGCGGTCAAGGTCTCGCTCGGCCACGTCGCGCTGATCGGCGCGCTCATACCGTTCGGCCTCGGTGTCACAGGTACGTCCGCCCTCATCGGATTCGGTTCGCTCGCCGGTCTGCTGATGATCGTCGCCGCGTCCACAGGTGCCGCACGCAGCGCACTCGCCGGAAATGTCCAGCTTGCAGCGCGCTGGCGGGCCCTGCACATGCTGGCCTACCCCGCCTGGTGTTTCGCACTCGTGCACGGTCTCTACGCGGGTCGCCCCGCGGCCACCTGGGTGACCACGATGTACTGCCTGGCACTCGCCGGCGTCACCGGAGTCGTCGCCCTGCGGCTGCTGCCGCGTCAGGCGCAGCGCCAAGTGGCGGAGCGCCTCATGCTCCTGATGGGAGGCGACCGCCCCGCGGCCGAAGCCCCCGAGACGTCCCGGCGCGACCTCTCCACCTCTCCTCTTCCGGGCTCAGGGAGCGCGTCGGGGACCGAGTTCGAGCGCGAGTTCCCCCGCCGGCGCCCGGAGGGCATGGACGAGGCCCTGGGACGATCCGGCGCTCAGGCCCTGGGATCCCCGCTCACCGCGTCCCTCGGTCAGCCGCTCGCCCCGCCGCGGGGAGACACCCCGCGCATCCCCGCCCCCTCCCCCGCGCTGTACGAAGCGGCGCCATCGGCGACGGCCTTCGCATCCGCCGGACCCGACACGGCCGCTGAGTCCCTCCTGGGCAGTGGCGCGTCGTCCCGCGGCTCGCTCGCCGGGGACGGCCCCGGCACGGGAATCTCCGCCGCCTACCGCGCCGTGTCCCTCGCCGCTGAAGGACCCGCCCGCACCTCGGGCGCCTCTGAGGCGGCGCCGTCCGGCGATGTCCCTTTCGCCCAGCGCGTCCCGATGACCGAGGAACTCCCGATCGTCGACGAGTCCGGTCCCCGTCCCGAGTCGTGGCCGACACCCTCCCCGCCGCCGCCCGGACAGGCCTTCCCCCCGCCGTCCGCCGCCACCCGCTACGAGACCACGGCCGCCGCTCCGTACGACACCGGCTCGATACCCGCATACGACACGGGGACGGGCTCCGTACCGGCATACGGGACCGGGGCTGGAGCAGGCTCGGTGCCGACGTATGACACCGGCTCCATACCGGCGTACAACACCGGCTCCATGCCTGCCTACGACACCGGCTCCGTCCCCGCCTACGACACCGGAAACATCCCGGCCTACGGAAGCGGCGGCACACCGGCGTACGACACCGGAAACAACCCGGTGTACGAGACGGGCGCCACGCCGCAGTACGCCGACCCCTACAGCGCCGCATCCGCGTACGGGGGCGTGGGCGGCGGCTACGCCGACCCGGCCGCGCCCCGCCCGTCGCTGGACGACACGCAACAAGCCCCCGGCCCGCTGTACCCGCCCACTGCCGGGGAGCCCTGGAACACACCCGCAGGAGAACGACCGTGAACGCCCCTCTCCCCGATGTCCCCGAAGTCCGCGTCGTCGGCCTCCCCCAACTGACGCAGGGCTTCGACCTGGTCGAGCGCCTCGACCTCCAGATGCACCTGAAGGTGCACGGTCCGCTCGAGCCCATGACCGGGGAGCGGCTGGCTCAGCTGGCCGAGAACATATCCCTGCGCGGCCGAGGCGGCGCGGGGTTCCCGTTTCACCAGAAGCTTCGGGCCGTGGCCAAGGCAGCCATCCGGCGCGGTGTACGCCCCGTCGTGGTGATCAACGCCAGTGAAGACGAGCCTGCGTGCCGCAAGGACACGGTGATGGTCAACCGGGCGCCCCACCTCATCCTGGACGGCGCGCTGCTCGCCGCCGAGGCGCTGGGCGCCCGCACCCTGGTCGTCGCGGTGACCCGCAACTCGACCGAGGTCTCGATGCGCGCCGCCCTCGCCGAGCGGGGGCTGTCCGACCGGCGCGGTCAGCAGCTGCGGGCCCGGGTGCAGCGCAACCCCGAACGCATGGTCTCCGGCGAGGCTTCGGCGATCATCCGGGCGATCAACGGCGGCCCCGCACTGCCCCCGGGCCGCCGTGAGCGCGCCGCCGAGTCCGGTGTCGGCGGCGCGCCGACGCTTTTGTCGAACGCCGAGACCTTCGCCCAGCTTGCCGTGGCCGCCCGGGTCGGTGCCCGGCGGTACTGCCACGCGGGCCTGGAGAGCGAGCCGGGCACGGTGATGCTGACGGTGTCCGGGGCCGTCGCACGCCCCATGGTCCTTGAGGTGCCGACCGGTGTGCCACTGCGCTACGTGCTCCAGCTCGCGGGCGCTCCGCCGGTCCCCCAGGGTGTGCTGACAGGCGGCTACCACGGCAACTGGATCGACGCCGCCGCCACGCATGACGCGGTGATCTCGCGGGAGTCACTGGCCAATGTGGGCGGCGCGCTCGGCGCGGGCGCGATCCTGCCCATCGGTCCCGAGACCTGCCCGCTCGGCGAGGCACAGCGCGTGGCCAACTGGCTCGCGGCCGAGACGGCCGGCCAGTGCGGCCCCTGCAAGCTCGGCCTGCCCGCGGCGGCCGGCGGGCTGTCCGACGTCATCAACGGCGGCGGACCTGCCGCACTGGAGGCGCTGAGGGAGGTCACACAGGCAGTGAAGGGCCGCGGGGCGTGCAAGCACCCGGACGGCTCCGCGCGCTTCTTCGCGTCGACCCTGTCGGCGTTCACGGACGATCTGGCGGCGCACGTTCTGCACGGTGGCTGCGGCCGTGAGACGACCGGCGTGCTGCCGCTGCCGCTGCCCGGCTACGAGGAGGCGGAGGAGTCGATCCCGAGCGGTGAGAAGCTCGCCATCGACTGGACGCTGTGCAAGGGCCACGGCATGTGCGCCGAGATCGTGCCCGAGCTGATCCGCATGGGTCCCGACGGCTTCCCCACGGTGGCGGAGGCCGCGGTGCCGACGCATCTGCAGGGCCGCGCCCAGCGCGTCGTACGCCGCTGCCCGGCGCTCGCGATCCGCCTTGAGCAGGCACCCGCGGAGCGGCGCCCGAAGCAGCGCCCGGAGCTGCCCAGTTCCGGCTCCGGCCGCAAGGCACTTGGCAGCGGGCGGGGTTGACGGTAGACACGAAAGAGGGCCATCCGGATCGGATGGCCCTCTTCGTCTGCTCTGAGTGAGCTGCTGTGGAGCTAAGGAGAATTGAACTCCTGACCTCTTGCATGCCATGCAAGCGCTCTACCAACTGAGCTATAGCCCCTTGCGGTGTGTCGGCCTTTCGGTTTCCCTCGCGGCGACACGGAGAACATTACACGGTCTCCCCGGTGGTTCAGCAAATCGTTTCCCACGACCAGCCTTCTGGTCCGAAATGCCCGTTTTGGAGCGGTTGACGAACGGCCTCCGGGCCACCACCCGACCCCTTCACGCGCCCTCAGGCTCTTGCGAACGAGTAGAACCGCTTGAGGGCGCAATGCTCATCGAGCAGCCTGCCGTAGATCGGTTCGCCCTCGAGCTCCCGATATGTCTCGATCGGGTCGCCCTTTATGATCAGTGCCCGCGCGCACTCTTCGCACCAGTACTGGTACTCGGGGTTGACGGGGTCCATATCCCGGACGATCGGCGTACCGCTGTCACACCAGTCACACTTCCGCCTGTGTGCACCCATCATTCAGCTCCAGCTGTGGCCGCAAGCGGTGCACACGTACGAAATACCTCCGTTGTCACCGAGCACTTGGGCGACCTGAGACGAGCCACACGAAGGGCAGCTGAGGCGAGACCGGGCCTCCGCAGGGGCGAGCAGATCATCGCCCTCCTCGAGGCTGCCACCGGGCATCGCCCTTCCTCCCGTTCCGGCCGTCGTCTCCTCCGGCCGTCCCGATTCTGCCATGGCACTGCCACGCGGCACGAGAAGTGGTGGAGACCTGAGGAGGTTGAGGTCACTGAGGGCTGAAGCGCCGAAACACGAAATCCCGCCCTCCACGAGGAGGACGGGATCGGTGCGCCAACTTGTGGAGCTAAGGAGAATTGAACTCCTGACCTCTTGCATGCCATGCAAGCGCTCTACCAACTGAGCTATAGCCCCTTGTGTTCTTCACGCTCCGCGCTGCGAACAAGAAGAACTCTAGCCTGTGACCAGCCGGAAAGTGAAATCCGGCCGGTCCGGGGCATGGGCGGGCGCCGCACCCCGTTCAGTCGTCGTCGCCGAGTACCGGCTCGGGCAGCGTGCCCGCATTGTGCTCCAGCAGGCGCCAGCCGCGCGCACCTTCGCCGAGCACGGACCAGCAGCAGTTGGACAGCCCGCCGAGGCTCTCCCAGTGGTGTGCCTCGATGCCCAGCAGCCGGCCGATGGTGGTCCGGATCGTGCCTCCGTGGCTCACCACGACCAGCGCGCCACCGTCCGGCAGCTTGTCGGCGTGTTCGAGTACCACGGGGGCGGCACGATCGGCGACCTCGGTCTCGAGCTCGCCGCCGCCTCGGCGCACGGGCTCGCCGCGCTTCCAGGCTGCGTACTCCTCGCCGTACCGGGCCACGATCTCGTCGTGGGTGAGCCCCTGCCAGACGCCCGCGTAGGTCTCTCGCAGCGCCGAGTCGAGGGTCACGTCATGGCCGGTGATGGCGGAGAGGTGGCGGGCCGTGGCCGCCGCCCGCTTCAAATCCGACGCGATGATCGCGTCGGGCCTGAGGGAGGCGAGAAGCCGGGCGGCCCGACGGGCCTGACCGACGCCGGCCTCCGTCAGCTCGATGTCCGTCGAGCCCTGGAAACGCCGCTCCAGATTCCAGGCCGTCTGGCCGTGCCGCCACAGAACGATGCGGCGGTCCCTGCCTCTGCCCTGGCCGGTGGCGCTCAGCTCAGCTCACCGTCCGTGCCGCTGCCGTCCCCCATGAGACGGGCGTGCTCCTCGGCCTTGCCGCGGGTCTTCAGGGCGTCCTCGGGCAGCGGCAGCTCGGGGCAGTCCTTCCACAGCCGCTCCAGTGCGTAGAAGACGCGCTCCTCGCTGTGCTGGACATGGACGACGATGTCGACGTAGTCGAGGAGGATCCAGCGCGCGTCGCGGTCGCCCTCGCGGCGCACCGGCTTGGCGCCGAGCTCCTTGAGGAGCCGCTCCTCGATCTCGTCCACGATCGACTTGACCTGGCGGTCATTGGGAGCGGAGGCGAGCAGGAAGGCGTCGGTGATCGAGAGGACGTCACTGACGTCGTACGCGATGATGTCGTGTGCGAGCCGGTCGGCTGCCGCCTGAGCGGCGGCGTTGACAAGCTCCAGGGAGCGGTCCGTGGCGGTCACAAGCAGGCTTTCGTCGGTGGTCAAGACCCCTCAAGGGTCTCACGGACCACCGACAGCTCACGCGGTGATTGATCGGGGGCCCGGTCTGCCCCGGGCGGAAGCCCGGGGCAGACCGGCGGCCAGCGGCTCTGCCGTGCCTACTTCGGGACCTCGTAGTCGCCACCGAGCAGCACCGTGACGTCGGCGTTCGATGCCGCCTTGCCCTTCTTCACGGCCTCCTCCGGCAGCCCGAGGGTCTTGGCGACCTCGACTGCCCTGGACTTCTGGGCCTCGTCCGCGTACAGGACCTGGGAGGACGAGACGGCATCGGCCGTGCCCGCGTCCACGAAGGAGTAGCCGCCGTTGGCGAGGACGATCCGGGCCGCCTCGGTCGCGTCGGCGTTCCCTGAGGCGTTACGGACCCCCACCCGCACCGCCGCGCCCTGCTCGGGGGCGCTGACCGTGCCGCCCAGGACGTCCTTGACGACGCGGTCGCTCACCTCCTCGCTGAGCGTCCCGTCCTGCTGGACGGGCAGCAGCGCGGTCTTGTAGTCACCGCCCTTGGCGTACTCCGACAGCTTGGCCAGCGAGGCGCCCAGATCCTTCTCGGGCAGTGAGGGGTCGAGGATCTGCGCGAGGGTCTCGATCGTCACCGTGGCGGCCTCGGGATCGCTGGAGAGCTTCCGCAGCACGCCGTACATCACCTGGCCGAACCGCTGGAGCTGCGCGGCCTCGGGCTCGCCGCTGCCCCGGTAGGTGGCGTAGCCGACCGCCATCCTGCCGTTGAGAGTCTGGCTCTCACCCTTCTTGACCAGCGGCTGCTCACCCTTCTTGGCGCCGGGCACCTCGGTGTTCGTGGTGAGGTCGACGCCGCCGACGAGCTCGACGAGATTCTCCAGGTAGGGGGTGTCGAGCCGCCAGGTGCCGGTGATCCTCGCGCCGAGCAGTGTGCCGATCGACTCCCGGGTGCCCGTGGAGCCGTCCTCGTCGACGGACTTGCCCAGCGTGGTGCCGACGCCCTCGTCGCTGGCGACCGCGAGCGAGTTCGGAAGCAGGACGGTGGTGCCCTGCTTGGTGGTCTCGTTGTCGACGAGCAGGGCGGTGGAGGTGCCGCCCTTCTTGGTGTTGTGCAGATGGACCACGATCACGTCCCGCTTCTGCGGGCCCGACGCGGTGTTCTGCGAGCCGCCGGAGCCGCCGGTGCCGGGCAGTCTGCCGGTGGACCAGAGGTATCCGACTCCGCCGACGACCGCGAGGGCCAGGACGACGACGAGGGCCACGGCCCTGTTGCGGCCCCGGCGCTTGGCTTCCTCGCGGCGCTCGGAACGGCTCTCGGTGAACTTGAGCCAGTCGATCACATCGTCGGAGTCCTCGTCCGGCTCCTCGATGAACGAGAACTGCTCGGTCCGGTACTCGCGCCCGGCGGCGGCGGAACCGCCGTCGCCGGCGTCTGCGGGGCGGCGTGGGCCTGGTACGGCGGCGGTCCGGTCAGGCTCCGGGTGCGCTTCGGGGTCCGGCTCCCGGTGGTGCGGGGCGGGGGCGTCGTAGCCGTCGTGGCGAACGTGGCCGTCATGGCTGTCGTAGCCGTCGTCGTAGCCATAGGACGGACCCGGCTCAGGGGCTTGCGGAGCGGTGCTCGGCGGCGGGGCGACCTGCTGACCGTAGGGGTCGTAGCCATGCTGCTGGGGTTGCTGCTGGGGATACGAGTCGGTTCCGTACCCGTAGTCGTAGCCGTATCCCGGCTGCTGTTGCGCCTGCTCCGGATACTGCTGCTGCTGCTGTCCGTACGGATCGTAGCGATGGGGCTGCTGGGAGTGCTGGGGCTGCTGATAGACCGGCTGACCGTACTCGTCGTAGCCGATGATCTGCGGCTGCTGCGAGTAGTACGGGTCGTACGGGTTCTGCTGGTCGTTCACCCTTGCCCCTCTCCCTGTCTCACTCGCCGCGGTACAGCTCGCGCTTGTCGATGTAGCGCACCACACCGTCCGGCACCAGGTACCAGACCGGATCCCCCTTCGCGACCCTCGCACGGCAGTCGGTGGACGAGATGGCGAGCGCCGGGACCTCCACGAGCGAGACGCCGCCCTTGGGCAGTCCGTCGTCCGTCAGATCGTGGCCGGGGCGGGTGACGCCGATGAAGTGGGCGAGCGAGAAGAGCTCTTCGGCGTCCCGCCAGGTGAGGATCTGGGCGAGGGCGTCGGCGCCGGTGATGAAGAAGAGGTCCGAATCGCTGTTGAGGGAGCGCAGATCCCGCAGGGTGTCGATGGTGTACGTCGGACCGCCGCGGTCGATGTCGATGCGGCTCACCGAGAACTGGGGGTTGGACGCCGTGGCGATGACCGTCATCAGATAGCGGTCCTCCGCCGGGGATACCGCCTTGTGGCTCTTCTGCCACGGCTGTCCTGTCGGCACGAACACGACCTCGTCGAGGTGGAAGAGGGCGGCCACCTCGCTCGCCGCCACCAGGTGGCCGTGGTGGATCGGGTCGAATGTCCCGCCCATGACACCGAGCCGGCGCTTGCCGCCCCTCGTAGGCAGATCCTGCTGTCCCTTACCCATGCGTGCAGAGCCTACTGGCACGGCCGTCCGGCCCCGTATCAGCGGTCGCGGTTGAAGCGGGTGGTGATCCACAGCAGAAGCAGCAGGACACCGAACGCGCCGAAGCCGGTGAGGTAGGGGCTGAGGCTTTCGTGGTTGCCACCGTGCTCTGCGCCCTCTGCGAGGGTGACCAGGTTGGCGGCGGTGCTGGCGAGGCTCATCTTCTACAGGCCCTATCGATCGGGAGTCGGAGCGGAGACTTCGCGCACATCGTATGCGCCGGGTGCGGACGCGCTCACGCCGACTCAGTCGTTGCCTCGGCCCTCGGTTGTCCACAGGCCCGGCGGCGCCGCAACCTCAGCCCCTAATCTGGGGTCTGTCAGGAGGACGGGCCGGAGACGGGCCGCCAGCACTGGTAAGAGGATCAGGGGGCATACGATGACCGACAGCAGTTCCGGGAGCGAGAAAGTGCCGAGCAGGCAGCGCCAGCGCTTCCCCGACATCTCCTCCCGGGCCTACGAGCATCCGGCGGACCGATCGGCGCTGGTCGCGCTGCGCAAGCTCAGCGGCTTCGACACCGTCTTCAAGGCGCTGAGCGGGCTGCTGCCGGAGAGAAGCCTGCGGCTGCTCTTCCTCTCCGACTCCGTCCGGGTCAGCGACGCCCAGTTCGCGCACCTCAACGACATGCTGCGCGACGCCTGCTACATCCTGGACCTGGCGAAGGTCCCGCCGATGTACGTCACGCAGGACCCCAAGCCCAACGCCATGTGCATCGGCCTCGACGAGCCGATCATCGTCGTCACCACCGGTCTGGTGGAGCTGCTCGACGAGGAGGAGATGCGGGCGGTCGTCGGTCATGAGGTGGGACACGCCCTGTCCGGCCACGCGGTGTACCGGACGATACTTCTCTTCCTCACCAATCTGGCGCTCAAGGTCGCGTGGATACCGCTCGGCAACGTCGCGATCATGGCGATAGTCACGGCGCTGCGCGAGTGGTTCCGGAAGTCGGAGCTCTCGGCGGACCGCGCCGGTCTGCTCGTGGGCCAGGACATCCAGGCGTCGATGCGGGGTCTGATGAAGATCGCCGGTGGCAATCATCTGCACGAGATGAATGTCGACGCCTTCCTGGAGCAGGCCGAGGAATACGAGGCGGGAGGGGACCTGCGCGACTCGGTGCTGAAGATACTCAACCTGCTTCCCCGCTCCCATCCCTTCACCACGGTGCGTGCAGCCGAGCTGAAGAAGTGGGCGGAGAGCCGCGACTACCAGCGGATCATGGACGGCCACTACCCGCGCCGCGCGGAGGACAAGGACACGTCCGTCACGGACTCCATCCGCGAGTCGGCCGCGCACTACGCGGATTCGGTACGGACGAGCAAGGATCCGCTGATGAAGCTGGTCGGCGACATAGCGGGAGGCGCAGGCGATCTGGGCGGTCGGCTGCGGGACAAGTTCACCGGTACGGGCGGCACCGGCGGGAGCCAACCGTCAGAGGAAGGCGGCAAGGGCTGAAGCCCGGCCGTACGGGAAGTCAGGTGGTGGGCTGAGCGGGCGCCGCGGCAGGCTGGGCGCCCGGGGCGAGTGAGCCGCAGAAGGCGGCGGCGGTCCGTCCGGTCTGGTACGGGTCGGTGCCGGCCGGGCCTGTGCCGGTCGCCCGCTGGCCCGCCAGCAGGGGCTCCAGGGCACCAGAGGGGTCGGCCGCGCAGGCCATCGGCCCGGCCTGGGTGTAGCTGGAGAGCAGCTCCGCCCGGTGGGTACGCAGATCGTCGCGGTCGAAGCGGAAGTGCAGCTCGCGACGGACGGTGAAGAGGGAGGCGTCGTTCACACGCGGGGCGGTGTCCGCGGGTTGGAGCGCGTAGGTGAAGGTGTGGTCGGAGGCCACCTCGAGCGTGTTGGGGCCGGCGTCGGTGACCCGGAGGGTGCCATGGACCCGTATCTCCGGGTCGGCGAGCTTGGTCTTCGCGGGGTCGAAGCGCACCAGCCAGCCCGTCGCCGCGTGGCGGCCGTCGTTGGTGGGGGCGTCGACTGAGCGGTCGAACTGTTCGATCTGGTCCGGATCGAGCAGCGCCCGCACCGGTCGCGTCGAGGTGCCGTTGAGCACCGCGGGATCGAGTGACGAGTCCACCAGATAGTCCTTGGCTATGGTCAGCGCGGTCATGACCTGGCTCTCGGAGAAATTCCTGGTGGGCCTGGCGGCCGGAAGGGTGATTCCGGCGCCTCCGGAGCGGTACTCGGCGGCCGGGCTGCGCGCGTACAGCCGGGCGGGGTCACCGCCGGGCACGGGGCCCTGCGGGGCCAGGGGTATCACCATGCTCCGCAGCGCTTCGGCGGGCTGCGCGGGCGCCGGCTGGTAGGGATGGCGGACACCCATGTAGATCGCGGTGCCGAAGGCCACGGCTATCAGCAGGACCAGCAGGACGGCCTGCTTCGCACCGGTCCACACCCGCCAGCCGGGGCGGCTGCGGACGGCCCTTGCGTGGTCGCCCATGCGCTCCCGGGCGGAGAACTCCTGGAGACGGGCAGCACGGACGAACGATTCGTCGAAGACGACGGATCCGTATTCGTCCTCACCTCCGCCGGGGAGCCCCTCGGGTGTCCCCTCAGGTGGGTCTCCACGCCCTGCCATACCTTCAGAGTAGGTCTGGCGGGCCCAACGTAAACGCGGAGCCGATCGGCAAGTTCGGACAAGCGTTCACCCGCCGCGCCTGCCCGGGCCGACGGTCAGGACTCAGGGGAGGCGGGGGACGGCGGGGACAGGAGATGTCACCCGGTCCGGTTCCGGGTTCGCCGAGGGCTGGTCGACGCCGGTCGTAGCGGGCGGGGGGACGCTGTCCTGGCGGTTGGCCGAGGCGCCCCGGTAGACGGCGGCGAAGGCGAGGGCGACCATGCCTATCCCCATCACCAGCGCGAGCACCCAAGCGACGGGCCGGTGCCAGCGGGCGGAGCCGCGGTAGGGGCGCAGAGAGCCGCCGTGCGGGCCGTAGGGGTCCAGGTCGTAGGGACCGCGGTCGTCGGCGCCATAGGCGTCGTAGAGGCGCTCATGGCCGTACGCACCGCCCGAGCCGTACCCATCGTCGTAGAGCTCGTCGTCGGCGCCCCCGGCGCCCGCGCGCGCCCGGGTGGCCTCGGCTTCGGCCCGGGCCTGGGCAGCGGCGATCCGCCGCTCGGCGGCGGAGGGCTCATGGAAGCGGGCGGCCCGGACGAAGTCCTCGTCGAACACCACGGAGGCGAAGTGCTCATCCGCGCCTCCGCGGTCGTCGTCGGGCTCCCAGCCGTCCGGAAACGGCCTGCCCCCCACGTCGTCCGGCACGTCTTCAGGGTAGACCGGGCCGGGGATTTTGGGCAGGGAGTGCGGGGAACTGCCCGCACTCCCTCGTCACCTGATGTGACCGTCGCCGGTGACGATGTACTTCGTCGAGGTGAGCTCGGGAAGCCCCATCGGACCCCGGGCGTGCAGCTTCTGCGTGGAGATGCCGATCTCGGCGCCGAAGCCGAACTGGCCGCCGTCCGTGAAGCGGGTGGACGCGTTCACAGCCACGGTGGTGGAGTCGACCAACTGGGTGAATCTGCGGGCCGCGGCCTGGGAGGTGGTGACGATGGCCTCGGTGTGGCCGGAGGACCACAGCCGGATGTGCTCGACGGCCTTGTCGAGGGAGTCGACCACCGCGGCGGCGATGTCGTAGGAGAGATATTCGGTCTCCCAGTCCTCCAGCGTCGCGGGCACGACGGTGGCCTTGGTGCCCTCGGCGTAGGCCAGCGTCCGCTCGTCGGCGTGGACGGTGACCCCGGCTTCGGCGAGGGCGTCCAGGGCGCGGGGGAGGAACTCGGCGGCGATGTCCTGGTGCACCAGGACGGTCTCGGCGGAGTTGCAGACGCTGACCCGCTGCGCCTTGGAGTTGATCAGGATGCCCACGGCCATGTCGAGGTCCGCCTGGGCGTCGACGTAGACATGGCAGTTGCCGGTGCCGGTCTCGATGACCGGCACCGTGGATTCCTCCACGACGGTCTTGATGAGGGAGGCGCCACCGCGCGGGATGAGCACGTCGACCAGGCCGCGGGCCCGCATCAGCTCACGGACGGAGTCGCGGCTCTCGCCCGGCACGAGCTGGACCGCGTCGGCGGGCAGCCCGGCGCCGCCGACGGCATCGCGCAGCACCCGCACCAGCGCGGCGTTGGAGGCGTAGGCGGAGGAGGAGCCGCGCAGCAGCACCGCGTTCCCGGACTTCAGGCAGAGGGCCGCGGCGTCCACGGTGACGTTGGGACGGGCCTCGTAGATGATGCCGACGACGCCGAGGGGGACGCGGACCTGGCGCAGATCGATGCCGTTGGGCAGCGTGGAGCCGCGTACGACCTCGCCGACGGGGTCGGGCAGGGCGGCGACATCGCGGACGTCCGCGGCGATGGCGCGGACCCGCTCCGGCGTGAGGGTAAGCCGGTCGATGATCGCCTCGCTGGTTCCGGCCTCGCGGGCCCGGGTGATGTCCTCGGCGTTCGCCGCGACGATCTCGGCCGTACGCACCTCGAGGGCGTCGGCGACCGCCAGCAGGGCGTCGTCCTTGACCGCCCGCGGAAGTGGCGCGATCTCGGCGGCGGCAGCGCGAGCCCGGTAGGCGGCCTGGGTGACCGGGGACATGTCGTCGTACGGGGAGAGCGAGGTCATGCCCGCAGGGTAATGCGCCCGCCCCGGACATCCGGCACCGTATCCCGCACTGCGAGACGGACCATCGCGCGGCCCGGCGCACGGACCTCAGTAAGGATGGACACCGACAGGGGCCGCGGGCGGCAGGCCATAGCCCTCCGCGATGCGCTGGTGGTAGGTCTCGCGGTCGATGACTTCCAGGCCGACGATCTCCCAGGGCGGCAGCTTGGCACTGGAGCGGTGTTCGCCCCACAGCCGCAGCGCCACCGCGGCGGCGTCGTGCAGATCACGGGCCTCTTCCCAGTAGCGGATCTCGGCGTGGTCGTTGGCATAGCGGCTGGTCAGCAGGAACGGGTGGTCGTGGGCCAGCTGTTCAAGACCCCGTCTGACCTCTTTGAGCGGGGTCTCCGCGCCCGAGACGCACAAGGTGATGTGCCAGAGCCTGGACATCGCCGCATCACCCTCGGCCACCTCCGCGGCGCCGGGTTCCTTGAAGTCGGCACCCGCCTCCACGCTGGTGAGGGCGCGCTGCTCCCCCGCGGGCCTGCGGGCGCGTGCGGTTGCGCTGCCTCCTGTCCCCCGGGGCACCGCCCCTGGGCGCGCTCGTCTCACCGACGGCCTCCTGTTGATCCGTTGCCGTGCCCGGACCCCGTCCTGCCCCATGACGGATGTCCCTCTGACAAAGTTCCCCCGACAAAGTTGACCAGTCCCGGGGCACACGTGGGGCGGTTTTGCTGAACGTCCTCACCTGAAGGCGGGACTTTCAGCCGTTTCGGAGCCCGTTTCATGGCGACACGGGAGGGTTCAGTGGGTCAGGACGACGAGATCGTCCCGGTGCACGACCTCGCGTTCGTAACCCGGACCCAGCTCCTTGGCGAGCTCGCGCGTGGAGCGGCCGATGAGCTTCGGGATCTCCTTGGCGTCGAAGTTGACGAGCCCGCGGGCCACCGGCCTGCCCCCGGCATCGCGCAACTCCACCGGGTCGCCCGCGCTGAACTCGCCATCGACCGCGGCGATTCCGGCTGGCAGCAGTGACTTCCTGCCCTCGACAACCGCCCGCACGGCCCCGGCGTCCAGCGTCAGCGAGCCCTGCGGGGTCGACGCATGGGCCAGCCACAGCAGGCGGTCGGCGCTGCGGCGCCCGGTGCGCCGGAAGTAGGTGCCCGTGTCCCGCCCGGCGAGGGCGTCCGCGGCCCGGCTCGCGGAGGTGAGGACCACGGGGACACCCGCGGCCGCGGCGATCCTGGCGGCCTCGACCTTGGTGACCATTCCCCCGGTGCCGACGCCCGCCTTGCCCGCCGAGCCGATCGAGATGCCCTCCAGGTCGGCGGGGCCCTTGACCTCCTCGATCCTGGAGGTTCCGGGCTTGCTCGGGTCACCGTCGTAGAGCCCGTCCACATCGGAGAGCAGCACCAGCAGATCGGCGCGTACGAGATGGGCCACCAGGGCGGCGAGCCGGTCGTTGTCGCCGAAGCGGATCTCGTCCGTGGCGACGGTGTCGTTCTCGTTGACGACCGGGACCGCGCCCATGGCGAGGAGCTGGTCGAGGGTGCGGTAGGCGTTGCGGTAGTGGGCGCGCCGGCTGGTGTCGTCGGTGGTGAGGAGCACCTGCCCGACGCGTACGCCGTAGCGGGCGAAGGAGGCGGTGTAGCGGGCGACGAGCAGGCCCTGGCCGACGCTGGCGGCGGCCTGCTGGCGGGCGAGGTCCTTGGGGCGCCGGGCGAGTCCGAGCGGGGCGAGTCCGGCCGCGATGGCGCCGCTGGAGACCAGCACGATCTCCTTCTCCCCGCCGCTGCGGACCTTGGCGAGTACGTCGACGAGTGCGTCCACACGGTCCGCGTCGAGGCCGCCCGCGGCGGTGGTGAGCGAGGACGAGCCGACCTTGACGACGATCCTGCGGGCGTCAGCCACGAGTTTCCGGTGTTCCCTTGCCACTGCCCCTGCCGCCCCTGACTGCCTTGCACCTGTCACAAGGCGAATCTAATCCAGCGGGCGAGCTTGGTGCTCACTCATTTCAGCCGCTGGACGAACCGCCCGCCGACCCCGGCGGAGCCGGCCACCCGGTCAGCCACCCGGCCTACGAGACGGCGCGCCCTGCGTGCCGTCCCTCTGAGCAGTGGCAGTCGCGGCCCGATCCGCCGCTCGCCGATCTGTTCGGTGACCGTGATCTCATAGGCCGACAGCGGGATGTCCGATGCCGCCTCCGCGGCGTCGAAGTGGGGATACGCGAGGTAGGCGCGGCCACGGCGGTGCACCAGATCGGGCAGCCGTCCCTGCTGGCAGAAGTCCAGGACGTCCCTGAGCGGGCCGGGACGGCCGAGGGCCACGCAGGTGAGCCGCAGCCGCTGCTCGACCCTGAGCCGGCGCGCGACGCCTGGTGTCCAGTAGGCGGCCATCAGCGGGGCCGCGAGCTCCAGCTTGTGCCGCAGATACTCCTCGGGCTGCCGCAGGACGACGGGGCCGAACTGCGGCAGCAGGGTGACCGTGAAGGGCCTGACCATCAGCTGGTCGCGTCGGGTGCCGGGCGGCAGGTGCCCGGCGATCAGCCCCATCAGGGCGCGGGCCGAGTCGAAGCGGGTCGCGTAGCCACCGGTCTTGGTGAGGTGTTTGCCGTCGTCGCGGCCGACGAGGTAGTAGCAGACGCGGTCGGCGACGACGGAGATTCCCGAGGCCCGCAGATACGCCTCCATCGTGAACAGCGCGTCCTCGCCGGTGCGCAGGGACTCATCGAACGTGATGCCGTGCCGGGCGAGCAGTTCGCGCCGGAACAGCTTCTGCGCGCTCAGCGCGTACTTGATGTTGGAGGTGTAGAGGTCGGCCCGCTCCATGGTCCGGGTCCACATCGACGTGGCGACACCTCGGTTGACCCCGACGACCTTGCCGAGGACGACATCGGTGCCGGCCCGGTCGGCCATCGCGACCAGGGCCTGGAGCGCCTCGCCCCCCAGGTGGTCGTCTGCGTCGAGGAAGAAGACGTACCGCCCGCGGGCCATGGCCAGGCCGACGTTGCGCGGACCGCCGGGGGCACCGGAGTTGGGCTGGTGCACCACTCTCATGGGCACCGGTGTCCGGGCGGCGAACTGATCGAGGTACGCCCCCGTGCCGTCGGTCGAGCCGTCGTCCACGGCGACGATCTCCATCCGCTCCGGTGCCAGCGACTGGGCCTCGACGGAATCGAGGCACTTCACGAGATAGGGCATCGCCTCATAGGCGCCGATGATCACGCTGACATCGGGACACGGGACACGCGCGCTCCCCGGGGCGGGCTCGGCACAGCTGTCGGCCATCAGCCCATCGTGCCCAGCCCCCGGCCCCGGGGCGGGTCGGCACGCGGAACGGCCCGTGAGTCCGCCCCGGTCGGGGGCGGGCTCACGGGCCGTGCGCCTGTCGCGGTGGTCAGCCGGCGAGGGAGCTGGTGGCCTCCGCGCCGTCGTTCTCCTTGGCCTTGTCCTCGGCGCCGGCTGCCGCCGCACCGTTCTCCGTGCCGCTCTCGGCGTCGGATTCCCGGTCGAGCTCGCCGATGGCCTGGGTGCCGATGCGCTGCGCCACACCGGTGTTGCGTGCCTCGGCCTTGGCCGTGAGTGCCTGGACTGCGGCGTTGAACTGCTCGATGGAGGTGGGCTCGTCCGGTCCGAGCAGGTACTTCTTCAGCTCGGCCCTGGCATCGGCCAGCGGGTCGGCGGCCGGATCGGACACGGCGGCCAGCAGCTGGTCGAGCTCCGCGGCGCTGTTGGAGAGGATGACCGCGGCCCGTACGGCGGTGTTCTGCCGCTTGAACTCGTCGGCGCCCAGCTCGGCGGAGTCCGTCACCGCGTACGGCTTGCCGCTCGCGATGAAGTCGGAGACGACGCTGGAGATGTCGGAGACCATGCCGTCGGACTCGTTGAAGCAGTCGTACAGCTTGGGCTCGGAGCCGGTCACGACCAGGTGCTCCCACCAGCCGGTGGTACGCCAGTAGGCGTCGTTCCACTGCTCCCGCAGCCTCTTGGTCTCGGCCAGGCGCTGGGGGTCGGCGAGGGAGACCCGCGACACCTCGGCCTCGTCGCCGCCCGCGCGGCCGGGCTTGGCGAGCTCGGCGAGGCGGGCTTCGATACGGGTCAGCTCGGCGCGCGCGGCGGTCTGTGCCGGCTGCGCGGCGGCGGCCTCCTCGGCCCAGCGGGGGTCGGTGGCGCGTTCGGCCGCGGCGCTCTTCACCATCGCCGTGATCCGCTGGTGGACGGCCAGGGCCTTCTTGTTGCGGATGCCGGTGAAGGGGTGCGGCTTGTAGATGAGGCGCACGGGCCGCTCGGCCTCCAGCAGCCTGCGGACGATGTTCTCGCCCGCGAGCAGCAGGGAGGTGTTGCCGGGGTTGTTGTCCCAGCCCTCCCAGGTGGGGGCGTACAGGATGGTGGGGATGAGGTTCCTGGTGCCCTTGGCGCCGGTCTCGATGGGCGCGAGCTGAGGGCGGCCCACCTCGACGATGTCCTCGTCGCGGACGCCGACGTCGGCGAGGGCGTAGCGGTCACGACCCGCCCGCCCGGCGGTCCACACCTCGTCGTACACCTTGGAGTACGGGTTGACGCTGGCGAGCTTGTCGCTGTCGCCGTGACCGATGAACACGTGCTTCATGGTCGGCACCCGCAGCATGTGGATGTTCTTGCCGACGTTGGCCGGGTAGAGCGTGACGCGGATCGTGTCCAGGTTCATCGCCATGAGGTGCTGTCCGCCCGGGATGCACAGCACGGGCACGGAGGTCTCGTTGAGCTTCCTGACGAGGCCCCGCTCACGCATGATGATGAGCGGCCGCCCCTCGAGCTGCTCCATGGTCTCCAGCCACATGTTGACCTGGTAGGCGGACTCGTCCGAGCCGGAGAAGTACAGCGCGACGGTGGGCTGGTACTCGCCCAGCCACTTCTGTACGGCCTTGAGCACGGCGGGGGCGGACGGCACCCGGCGACCGCGGCGCAGGAAGGGCACGAGGGCGGCGGTGTAGAGCAGGCCGAGCCCGATGGTGATCGCGACGCCGATGTATCCGACGAGGTAGCTTCCGGTGGCGGCGGCGATGATCACGCCGGCCATGGCGGGGATGTCGAGGTGCAGCATCTTCTCGCCGGAGCGGCGCAGCAGGGCGCGCGGCGGGGCGTCGGGGATGCGAACGGCGTGGAGGTCGACGTTGCGCGTGACGACCGGCATCGTCCTGCGCAGCCGGATCAGGGTGGCCAGGGCACCCTGCGGGGCCTGGAGGCCGTAGAAGAGCAGGAAGCAGGCGACCGCGGCGTAGAACAGCGGCTGCTCGGCGAGGCCCTCGCGGGCGAGCAGCAGGATCAGCAGCAGCTGGCGGAGCAGGAAGCGGATCGGCAGACCGGCCCTGACCTTGTTCAGCCGGTTG
Organism: Streptomyces sp. NPDC019396; assembly: GCF_040632375.1. Taxonomy (NCBI): domain Bacteria; kingdom Bacillati; phylum Actinomycetota; class Actinomycetes; order Kitasatosporales; family Streptomycetaceae; genus Streptomyces; species Streptomyces sp. NPDC019396. The sequence continues at coordinate 140,686 of NZ_JBEYBS010000003.1, forward strand.
ACCAGATAGCTGCCGCGCTGGTGCAGATACCAGTCGGCCGCGTATGTCACGGCGGCGGACACCGCGAACATCCAGAGGTTCGGGATGAGCGCGGCGCTCAGCACACAGAGATAGCCGAGCGGCATGAGCACTGCCGCGGCCAGCTCTGATCGGCTGCCTACACGTGCCAGACGAATGGCGGTCGAAATCACGAAGAACCTGCCTCCAAAGCTGCCGGTTGTTTCACAATCGCAGGAATTTGTGAAGGCAGTGCTTCACGCAATCAGGCCTCTGCATCGCCTGAGCGCTAAGCCGTGGCAAATTCAGAGGCCCGATGAGCGATTAACGATCTTAGCGGCGATAGCGGTGGATTATTACACATCTTCCTGTCGGTCGAGCACGGACGCCAGGGCCTGCTCGAACCCGCTCGCCTCGCTGGCCTCGCGGGTCGGGTCCTGCTGCCGCACGTCGATGACATGGCCGGTCATCTCGGAGAGCAGCACGTCCAGCGAGGTCCGGGCCACTGCCTCGGAGGACAGCAGCGAGCCGTCCGGTTCCCGACCGAACGCCTTGGTGCGCATGGGCGTCGCGGTGCGCTCGGGGTTGACGCAATTCACACGGATTCCGTCGGCCGCCCATTCGTCGGCGAGCGCCTGGGTGAGATTCACCATGGCGGCCTTCGTGGACGAGTAAAGGCTGTATTCGGCCCGGCCCCGGGTGTAGCTGGAGGAGGTGTAGAGAAGCAGCTGCCCTTTGGTCTCCACCAGATACTTGTACGATGCACGCGCAATCTGGACGGGTGCCAGGTAATTGACGTTCAGCGCTTCCTGAATGGTCGCGTTGTCGGTCTCGGCGAGCTTCCCGATGCGCAGGACGCCCGCGGTGTTGATGACGTAGTCGACCCGGCCGCTCTCGGCGTAGGCGCGGGACAGCGCGTCGTCCACGTGCTCCGGGTTCTCGACATGGGTGCCGGTGGTGGAGCGGCCGAGTGCGTAGACGTTGGCGCCGTAGCGCTCGGCGATCGCGGCGATGTCGGCGCCGATGCCGTACGAGCCGCCGAAGACGACCAGGGTCTTGCCCTCCAGCAGCTCGCGGTACGCGGCCTCGTCGGCCTGGCGCGGGGCGGCGGTCGAGGCGAGCTGGAAGAGCTTGTCGGCGATGAAGACGTCGACCGGCTGGGTCACCTTCATGTTGTACTCGTCACCCGCGACGACGTAGATCGGCACGTCGGGCAGGTACTTGAGCACGACGGTGCAGTCGTCCGTGGCCTGGAAGTTGGGGTCGCTCGCGGCGATCTCGTAGGCCCTGCGGATCGTGGAGAGCTTGAAGGCCTGCGGGGTCTGGCCGCGGCGCAGCCGTGAGCGGTCCGGGACGTCGGTGATGAATTCGCCGTCCTCGCCGTGGGTGCGGGTCACGATGATCGTGTCCGCGGAGGGGATGGCGACGTCGACGGCCTGGTAGCGGTCGAGGGCCTGCACGCAGTCCGCGATCACTCGCTGTGACAGAAGCGGACGCACCGCGTCATGGAAGAGGACGTTGGCGTCCTCACCCTCCGCAAGGCCCTCCCCGAGGGCGGTGATGGCCCGCTCGGTGGTCTCGTTGCGGGTGGCGCCACCCTCGATGATCTTGCTGACCTTGGTGAGTCCCGCCTTGGCGACGATCTTCTCGACGTCGGGCACAAAACCCGGCGCCATCAGCACGATCACATCGTCGATGGCCTCTGCCTGCTCGAAGATCGTGAGGGTGTGCTCGATGACTGCCTTGCCCGCGATCTTCAGCAACTGCTTCGGGATCGCGAGCCCCACCCGCTGACCGGTACCTCCGGCCAGCACGACAGCTGTGGTGCGGGTCTTGGCTTCATGCGGCACGGACACAGACGACCTCTACCTTGCGTTGATGGGGGGACGGTGTGATGGTCGCACTCTGCGTGACGGTCCCGCAAGGCGCGCACCAGGCGCCCCGCACTGCGCCGAAACCCTCTGTTCACCCTGTGGCCAGGGAGATTTGCGGGGATGTGGGCGATGGTCGGGGTGACTGATGCCACATGCGTCCGGTGTCTCACTGCGTTACGTCGTTACTTGGCCGCTTTTGTCGACGACGTTGATCACGAGTTCGTTTCCTGCGCTGAAGAAGATCTTCACCGTCACCTTCTCCTGTGGCCTGCGGCGCAGCCGTCGCAGCACCGCGCGCAGCCGTGCCAGCGGGCGCGCCTTGAGCAGATCCACTGCGGGGTACGGGTGGACCGTACCCTTCTCCACCACGTCGTCGAGCACCCTGCCGATCCTCACGGGCTCGGCGCCGGGGGCGTAGCGCAGCCACAGGTCCCAGACATCGTGGGCGTCGGCTTGGACACGGACGGGCTCGGTGAGCGGAACGGTGCAGCGGAAGCCGTCGGTGCCGACGCGGGCACCGGGGAACTCCAGCTCGCCGGGGATCTTGCCGCGGCGGCGCAGCAGGAGGGCGGGATCACCGGTGAGTCGCGCCTCACCGAGCAAACGCCCGGAAACGGTGATGCCGCGGCCGGTGACATCGACCGCGGCCGACTCGGCGTGGACCGGCCGCACCCAGGACCGCAGAGCGAGTCCGCCGTGGCGCACATAGGGGACGAGGGAGCGCACGGGAGCGCCGGGGCGGACCCGCTGCGCGGCGCGCATCGCCCCGCGCTGGTCGACGGAGCGGGTGACCAGCGGAGGGCGCTGTCCGGTGGGCCCGGCCTCAGCCGTGTGGCAGGTCCAGATGCCCTCGGCGAAGCCGTCGTCCCCGGGGATGATGGCGCGGCCGCGCGCGTCGAAGGGGAAGGTCCGGTCGGGTACGGAGGGGTCGGGGTGGACGCAGACCAGAGCGCCCGCGTCGGGCCGCTGCCCGGGCAGGGTCACCGTGATCGCCCCCGACTCCTCGGCGACGCAGTCGACGCGGAGGGGACCCGCGGCGTCCGGGTCCCCCATGCGGTCCGCCTCGGGCGGACCCGGGGTGCGAACCACCCGGGTCCGGGCCTCAGGGGCCTTGGCTCCGGAGCCGGCACCCAGATCCGCGAAGAGCTCCTCGTACTGCTTGGCCACCGGTCCCGGATCGAAACGGCGTGCGTGGGAGAGCGCCGCGGCGCCCATCCGGCGGCGCAGGTCCTCGTCGTCGATGAGGCGCAGCAGTGCCGCGGCGATGGCGTCCGTGTCACCGACGGGGACGAGGAGCCCGTCCACACCGTCGTCGATGATCTCGCGGGGCCCGTAGTCGCAGTCGGTGCTCACGACCGGAAGCCCGCAGCGCATCGCCTCGACCAGGGTCATACCGAAGGACTCATGGCGGGAGGTGGACACGGCGACGGCGCCCTTGGCCCACTCCGGCTCGATCGGCGAGCGCGGACCCATGAGCTGGATGTGGTTGTAGAGGCCCAGTGCGTCGATGCGCTTACGCAGTCGCCCCTTCTGCTTGCCCCAGCCGCAGATGCGCAGGGTCCACTCCGGGCGCACGGCCACGACCTTGCCGAACGCCTCGATCAGCACGTCGTACTGCTTCTCGGAGGCCAGCCGCCCGGCCGCGACGACCGTGGTACCGCTCAGATCGGCGGGCGCGACCATCGGCTCGGGCACGCTGTTGGGGATGGACAGCACCCGGGTGCCGGGCAGCGGCATCCGCTCCCGCCACACCGCCGCGTCGCCCTCCGACACGGTCACGAACGCGTCCATGGCCGCGAGGTGCGGCCTCAGCTCGTCGCGCAGCTCGGGCTTGTGGTGGTTGTGCGTCATGTGCTCCTGGCCGATGAGCACGGCGCACCCCGGCGCGAACTGGGCGACATAGGCCACCAGTCCGGGCCGGGTCCCGATGACCACATCCACGTCGGACGCCGCGTAGTGGTCGCGCACCCGCTCGTCGGAGAGCTTGCTGTACTCCTTGAACCGCGCCTCGCGGGCGGGGAAGTACTCGGCGGGCTGGAGCGCGAGCGGGTGCTTCAGCTCGTTCGTGGGCGACTTGGGGCGGGTGTCGATGAGCGGTACGACGGTGATCCGGGGGTCGACCGCGAACAGCGGCTCGTCCCGGTGCCGGAAGACAGAGACGATCTCCACCTCGTGCCGCCCGGCGAGCTCCTCCGCGAGGTTGAGCGTCGTGCGGATGGTGCCGCCGATGCCGTAGATCGTATGGATGAGGAAGGAGACCTTCATCAACGCCCCGTTCGGTTCCCGTTGAGGCTCCTTTCACCCCAACCCCCGAGTGCAAGACGGGGATTGCGGGCGTCAGGTTGCTCCTCGCAGGGACCCGAACAGATCTGCTGTTTCCGGCCGGAACCGACTGGTACCGGCCGAAGCCAGTCAGTGACGTCTAGAACGGATTGAAGTCGTCGTACTCGCGCTCGGCCTCGTCCCGCTCGGCGTCGCGGTCCTTGCGGCGCTGGGCCGCCGGGCGCGGAGCCTCGAAACGGTGGTCTTCACCGCGGCGGCCGAGCATCTCGGCGCCCGCCATCATCGTGGGCTCCCAGTCGAAGACGACCGCGTTGTCCTCGGGGCCGATGGCCACACCGTCGCCCGCACGGGCACCGGCCTTCATCAGCGCCTCCTCGACGCCGAGGCGGTTCAGGCGGTCCGAGAGATAGCCGACGGCCTCGTCGTTGTTGAAGTCCGTCTGACGGACCCAGCGCTCCGGCTTCTCGCCGCGCACGCGGAAGAGGCCGTCCTCCTCCTGCCTGACCGTGAAGCCCGCGTCGTCGACCGCCTTGGGACGGATGACGATCCGGGTCGCCTCCTCCTTCGGCTTGGCCGCTCGCGCCTTGGCGACGATGTCGGCCAGCGCGAAGGACAGCTCCTTCAGTCCGGTGCGCGCCACCGCCGACGCCTCGAAGACCCGGTAGCCGCGCTCCTCCAGGTCCGGGCGGATCATGTCCGCGAGGTCCTGGCCGTCCGGGATGTCGATCTTGTTGAGCACCACGATCCGGGGGCGGTCGTCCAGCCCGCCGTACTGCTTCAGCTCCTCCTCGATGACATCGAGGTCGGACACCGGGTCACGGTCGGACTCCAGGGTCGCCGTGTCCAGCACATGCACCAGCACGGAGCAGCGCTCGACGTGCCTCAGGAACTCCAGACCGAGGCCCCGGCCCTGGCTGGCACCCGGGATCAGGCCCGGCACGTCGGCGATGGTGTAGACGGTGGAGCCGGCTGTCACCACGCCCAGGTTCGGCACGAGGGTGGTGAAGGGGTAGTCGGCGATCTTGGGCTTCGCCGCGGACAGCACCGAGATCAGGGAGGACTTGCCCGCGCTCGGGTAGCCGACCAGCGCCACGTCGGCGACGGTCTTGAGCTCCAGCACGATGTCGCCGGCGTCCCCCGGCACGCCGAGCAGCGCGAAGCCGGGCGCCTTGCGGCGTGCGGAGGCCAGGGCAGCGTTGCCGAGCCCCCCGCGACCGCCCTCGGCCGCGACATACGTGGTGCCGTGTCCCACCAGGTCGGCGAGCACATTGCCCTGCCCGTCCAGGATGACCGTGCCGTCCGGCACCGGCAGCACCAGGTCCTGTCCGTCCTTGCCGGACCGGTTGCCGCCCTCTCCCGGCTTGCCGTTGGTGGCCTTGCGGTGCGGCGAGTGGTGATAGTCGAGCAGCGTGGTCACGGACTGGTCGACGGTGAGGATCACATCACCGCCACGGCCGCCGTTGCCCCCGTCGGGGCCGCCGAGAGGCTTGAACTTCTCCCGGTGCACGGAGGCACAGCCGTGGCCCCCGTTACCCGCGGCGACATGCAGCTCGACGCGGTCCACGAAGGTGGTCATGGTGGTGTGCCCTCCAGAGCGGGGAATTTCTCGGACGTGATCTCTACTGGGTAACACGCGAAAGGCGGACCCTCTTCCCGTAGGGGAAGAAAGGTCCGCCCTCGCGAAAAAGTCGTTCTACGGGGCCTGGGTCAGGCGACCGGAACGATGTTCACGACCTTGCGGCCACGGAACGTGCCGAACTCGACCGCACCGGCCTGGAGCGCGAACAGCGTGTCGTCGCCGCCACGGCCGACGCCCGAGCCCGGGTGGAAGTGGGTGCCGCGCTGACGGACGAGGATCTCACCGGCGTTGACGACCTGACCGCCGAAGCGCTTCACGCCGAGCCGCTGAGCATTGGAGTCGCGACCGTTCCGGGTGGACGATGCGCCCTTCTTGTGTGCCATCTCTTCTCAGTCCCTTACTTCGCAGCCGTGGGGATCGCCGTGACCTTGATCGCCGTGTACTGCTGGCGGTGGCCCTGACGACGGCGGTAGCCGGTCTTGTTCTTGTAGCGCAGGATGTCGATCTTGGCGCCCTTGTGGTGGTCCACGACCTCGGCCTCAACCTTGATCCCGGCCAGCACCCACGGGTCGCTGGTCACGGCGTCGCCGTCGACAACGAGCAGGGTCGAGAGCTCGACCGTGTCGCCAACCTTGGCAGTGGAAATCTTGTCAACCTCAACGATGTCGCCGACAGCAACCTTGTGCTGGCGACCACCGCTGCGCACGATGGCGTACACGCGGATCTCTCTCTCGCTCGAACAACGGGAACCCCTGATGCCAGCCGCCCGCACGGGCGGAACCCGTGACTATCCGCAGAGAGATGGACGACCTCTCCGGACCGAAAGACCCGGAGGAAGGTGCTCAGAAGCCGGCGTGCATGGAAACACGCCGAGGGTCAAGGTTACGGGGCGCCACTCGGGGGGTCAAACCGGGTCCGGTCACGCCCTCGGAGCCCTGGGCGAGCGCGGACACGCGGTCACGGGCCCGGGGGCACGGCTGCCGGAACGGCGCGGGCACCGGCGAGGCCGCGCGAGTCGACGACGAATACACGGTGGACCGGATTTCCGCCAACTCCGCTCTTTCCGCGCCTACTCGTGTGAGTGATCTTGCACATATGGTTCACGAAAACTCAAAGCTTTCACATACGATCCACAGCCATCACCAAGTCATTCCCGTGGGGGGTTTACAGTCATGGCTGGAAAGAGGCGTGCCGACGTCGGCCGCAGGCGGTTCATCCGACTGGCAGGCGGCGGCGCGGCGGGGGTCGCGGTGGCCGGGGGCGGCACCTTCACCGCCATGGCAACGGGACTGTTCGACGAGCCCCAGACCGACCTCTTCGCGCGTATGCCGAGGTCGCTGGCGCTGAGCCTGCCCCAGACCCCGGCCGAGGGCATGCCGCTGCCTCCTCTCCCGGACCCCCTCGAGGGCGGTACGGCCACCATCAACCCGACCCGGCGCATTCCGTACGCGGACCGCCGGCCGGACACCCGGGCCGTCGAGAAGGACGTACCGACCTCCCTGCCGTTCACGTTCAACCGTGACGGCTTCAAGATCGTGGAGGATCTGCCGGAGGCCCTGCGGCCGTGGCGCAACCGGCCGACCCTGTGGGCGAACCTCTCCCCTTCCACGGGCGAGTACCACCTGAACTCCCAGGGTGTGTACATGAAGTACCCGAAGAAGGCGTCCGGTGGGTACAGCTCCGTCGGGTACGACCACCCCGTGGGCCAGATCCAGTTCGGGCTCGGCTGCATTGCCAGCTACCGCAACGAGAGCGACCCCACCCGCAAGGCACTCTTCCTCAAGCGCGCAAAGGCCCAGGCCGACCGACTGATCGAGAAGCGGGTCGAGACCCGGGGCGCCTGGTACTTCCCGTACCCGTGGGACTACTCGCACGAGGTGCACAGTGGTGTCTCCTACAAGGCACCCTGGTACTCCGGCATGGCCCAGGGCGAGGCGATCAGCCTCTTCGCCCAGCTCGCGCAGCTCGACGGGATCACCGACAAGGAACGCACCCTTTACAAGGGCGCGGCGGACGGCGCCTTCGCCTCGCTGCTGCGCGCCGACAACGCCTACCCCTGGGTCGTGGCCAAGGACCGTGCGGGCTACGTGTGGATTCACGAGTACCCGTTCAAGACGCCGGGCACGGGCGACTTCACCTACAACGGCATGATCTTCGCCATGTTCGGCATCTGGGACTACTTCCAGCTGACCGGCAGCGAGCTGGCGCAGGAGCTGTACGACGGCTGCTGCACCACGATCGCGCGATACTTCTCCCTGCTGCGCAATCCCCGGTGGTTCTCCTACTACTGCCAGGCCCACCGCATCCCGGCGAGCACGTACCACCACCACCACATCACTCTGTGGCAGCAGCTGCACTGGCACACCAACAGCAAGCGGTTCGCCAACCAGCTGGACCAGCTGGTGGACGACTTCCCGAGCCCCGGGGTGCAGGCGGGCGCGACGATCGCGATCGCCAAGGGCAGCCACACCCTCTACAAGCTGGACACGAAGGTGGTGGAGGTCACCCAGAACGGCAAGAAGGTGAAGGTCGACACCGGCGACTGGTACGAGAACGAGAAGACCGGCGCCGGCAAGGACAAGATCCTCAGCCGGAAGAGCGTCACCTTCAGCAGGGCCACCCAGGCGCCCGTCGACAAGCGGCGCCGCATACAGGGCGCGGGCATCTGGTACCGGATCAGCGCGGGCGCGTACAAGGGCCTGTGGATCGGCGAGTCGTGGCCGAACGTCTTCCTGCGCGGTGAGCACCTCGCGTTCACGTACCGGGTCCAGCGCACCCTCACCTTCCGCGCCAACACCGACATCACGGTGTTCAAGTTCGGCCCGGACGGGGTCGCGGGCACCATGAAGACGACGCGGTACACGACGGAGCGGACCGCGACCTTCGACCGGCGGTCCGTGGTCAACGGCCGGCCGATGTGCCGGATCTCCGCGGGTGAGTTCGCCGGCCAGTGGGTTCCCGCGAACCAGGTGATCGCCGACGGCGTCTGATCGCGCAGTCGCACATGGACGGAGTCATACGGGGCGCCCGCCCCCGGCCTGCCGGCGAGGACGGCCGGGGGCGGGCGCCCCGTATGCTCGCCGGTAGGCCAGACACCGGAAGCAAGGCGGAGAAGTGAACTACAGGGTCCAGCCCAGCGCCCAGGTCGACGAGAGCGCCGAGATCGGCGCCGGCAGCAGCGTGTGGGATCTCGCCCAGATCCGCGACGGCGCGCACCTCGGCGAGGGATGCGTGGTCGGGCGCGGCGCCTACGTCGGCTCGGGCGTGCGCATGGGCGACAACTGCAAGCTTCAGAACTACGCGCTGGTCTACGAGCCCGCCGAGCTCGGTGACGGGGTCTTCATCGGCCCCGCCGTGGTGCTCACCAACGACCACAACCCCCGCTCGGTGGACCCCGAGGGCAAGCAGAAGCGCGGCGGCGACTGGGAGGCCGTGGGCGTGAAGATCGCCGACGGTGCCTCGATCGGCGCGCGTTCGGTGTGTGTGGCCCCGATCAGCATCGGCCGCTGGGCCATGGTCGCGGCGGGCGCCGTCGTCACCAAGGACGTGCCCGACTTCGCTCTGGTCGTCGGGGTGCCGGCGCGCCAGGTGGGCTGGGTCGGCCGGGCCGGTGTGCGGCTGGCCGAGCGGGAGGGCGAGCCGGGGGTGTGGGAGTGCCCGCAGACCGGCTCCCTGTTCGATGAGAAGGACGGCGTCCTGACGGAGCGCGCCACCGTCTGACCCGGGTGCCGCGTCCGCCGGCACGCGTAGGCCCGCCGGCCCGGGGCGGACGCGGTGGCGGCACCGCTCACACTCGACAACCCGCCGATCACACCCGGTCATCAAGGGCATAGGGTCATGGCGCGTTTTCGGTCGAAGTACGCGCGCGATTCACGCAATCGTTATGCGGCTGCCGGACATCACGATCCGCGGCCCGGCGTCGTCCAGCCGGTGCCCTGACCATGGCACAACGCCCGGCCCAAGGCGCCGGAAAGCCTCCGGGGCCCTGCCGGGCCCGGCAGGGCGCCGCCGTGGATTGCCTACCATGGCGACCAGTGTGAGACCGTGACACGCCCTCCCTTGCCCTGGACCAAGAAGAAGAGTGCTCAGTGAAAGTCATCAGCATCGTCGGAGCCCGTCCTCAATTGGTGAAGCTCGCCCCCATCGCGGCGGCGTTCGCGGGGACCGAGCACGAGCACTTCATCGTGCACACCGGACAGCACTACGACGCCGACCTCTCCGACGTCTTCTTCGACGGTCTCGGCATCCCCGACCCTGATGTGCACCTCGGTGTGGGCTCGGGCAGCCACGGCGTGCAGACCGGCTCGGTGCTCTCCGCGCTCGACCCGGTCCTGGAGCGCGAGAAGCCGGACTGGGTCCTCGTCTACGGCGACACCAACTCCACCATCGCCGGTGCGCTCTCCGCCGTGAAGATGCACCTTCCGGTGGCGCACCTGGAGGCGGGCCTGCGCTCCTTCAACCGCCGGATGCCCGAGGAGCACAACCGCGTGCTCACGGACCACTGCGCCGACCTGCTGCTCGCCCCCACCGAGGAGGCCATGCGCCACCTCGCGAGCGAGGGCCTCGCGGACCGCGCGCAGCTCGCCGGCGATGTCATGGTCGACATCTGCCTGAAGATCCGCGACGGCGTACGGGCCGGACAGCACCCCGCACCCGTGCTCCCGGAGGGCATCGACCCGTCGCAGCCGTTCCTGCTGGCGACCCTGCACCGCCCGGACAACACCGACGACCCGGAGCGGCTGACCGCCATCCTCGAGTCGATGGCGAAGCTGCCCGTGCCGGTGGCCCTGCTGGCCCACCCCCGCCTGGTGGCGAGGGCAGAGGCGCACGGCATCGACCTGGCGCAGGGCAATGTGCACGTCGGCCGCCCGCTGCCGTACGCCGGCCTGGTCGCCGCCGTACTGGCCTCCACCGGCGTGATCACGGACTCCGGCGGCCTCCAGAAGGAGGCGTTCCTGCTGGAGCGCATCTGCACCACGGTCCGTCCCGAGACCGAGTGGGTGGAAACCGTCGAGACCGGCTGGAACGTCCTTGTTCCCGAGCCCCACCTCCTCTCGTCGGAGGAGTGGGCCGCAACGGTGACCCGCGCCGTACCCACCGGTGACCCCGGTACCCCGTACGGCGACGGCCGTGCCGCGCACAACGTCGTCCGGATCATGGAAGAGTGGAAGGGAGGCAGCCAGCACGCATGACGGGCACGTGGCCCACCTCACCATGCTCCAGGGGAGTCTCCCCGGGGAGTGTGGCGAGAGTGACCCGAATCCGTACATGTCACCGTGCTAGCGTCACCGGTTATGTCAGCGTCTCCCAGGTCCGGGCTGCCCACGGAAGGCAAGCGGCCCCATGTGATCTACCTCGCCATCGGTTTCCCTCCGGCCGCCAAGAGCTCGGCGTACCGCATGCGCGAGACCGCGAACCAGTTCATCAACGTGGGCTGGGACGTCACCGTCGTCACCGTCGCCCAGGAGTCCTGGGAACGGGACTCCGGAATCGACCTCACCCTGCTGGAGCAGGTCGACCCCCGGGTCAACATCGTCGAGCTGCCGCTCGCCCGTGAAGACCTGGAGACGGACATCCGCCTCTACGACGAGGCCCGCGCGCTCAATCCCAACGGCTGGGTCGCCAAGCTCCGCCGCCGCCAGATGAAGCCGTTCCCCGAGCCGAACTTCGGCGAGTGGCGTACCGACCTGGAGCAGGCCGTCCTGCGGATCCACCAGGAGCACCCGGCGGATCTGCTGCTGGCGAGCTGCGTCCCGTACGTGAACCTCGCCGCGGCCTGGAAGCTGTGGCAGGACAAGCAGGTGCCGTACGCGGTCGACTTCCGCGACGGCTGGTCCATCGACGTCATCGAGGGCGTCGAGGCCTTCGGCCCCGACTCCGAAGAGGGTCGCTGGGAGCGCAGGATCCTCGACCACGCGGTCTCGCTGTGGGTCGTGAACGACCCGATCGCCGAGCACTACCGCAAGCGCTACCCCGACTTCGCCGACCGTGTGCACGTCGTGCGCAACGGCTACGACGCCGACAGCTCCCCGGGCCGCGCCCACGCGCCGGACCTGGAGTCCGGGCTGGTCTTCGGGTACCTCGGGACGGTCAACTTCACCCCCCAGCACCTGGAAACGGTGCTGAACGCCTGGCGGGCGGCCCGGGAGCAGGAACCGCTGCTCGCCAACGCGCGCTTCGAGGTGCGCGGCCACATCGGCAACGGCGCGGGCCGCGAGTCCAACCGGCACACCGAGATCCTCAAGCAGGCCGAGGCCGACGGCGTCCACTTCGGCGGCCCCGCCGCCAAGGCCGAGGTCGCGTCGATCTACGCCCGCTGGGACGCCATGGTGCTGATCCTCATCGGCGGCCGCTACGTCACCTCCGGCAAGGTGTACGAGTACATGGCCACCGGCCTGCCGATCGTCTCGGCGCATGTCGTCGAGCACGACGCGTCGAACGTGCTGCAGGGGCACCCGCTGTGGACGGGCGCCGTCGGCATCGACGAGGCCGGTCTCACCGAGTCGTTCGTCAGGGCCGCCCACATGGCGGTGGAGACCAGCGACGAGGTGCACGCCGAGGCGATGGCGCACGCCGACCAGTTCACCCGCGAGGCGCTGATGACCGTTGCCGTGAAGAACCTCGTCACGCAGTTCACGGCCGAGCGCGCCGTGGACCCGGCGGAGCCGGCCGATGCGCTCACGCCCGGAGAGATGGCACCGGGCACCGGGGACGAGGAACCCCTCGCCGAGAAGTCGATCGTCGCCGGAGGACCGACCCCGTGACCGAAGTCCTGTTCATCGCCGCTGCCAAGCCGCAGTTCGGCGTACTCGCCGACTCGGTGCGCAAGTTCAACGCCCAGGGCGCCCGCGTCCACATGGCGGGCACGTTCCATCTGGAGTCCTGCGCCGAGGAGATCGGCACGCTCGAGGTGGCCGGGCTGCACCAGCTGCCGCGCACCGTGGCGCACCGCAGCCAGGCGCTGCGGCGCAAGGCCCGCACCTCACCACTCGGCATGCGGGTGTGGATGCAGTCCAAGGGCGACGCGTGGCTGCGCGCCCAGGCCCGCAAGGCGGATGTCCTGGTCGCCCTCGACCCGGGCGCCGTGTACACCGTGTGGCGCCTCGCCCAGTACAACCGCAGCGCCGAGGCCATGTTCGGCCTCGCGCCCGCCCTGAAGGCCGTCGAGGGCCTCCAGGCACAGGGAGGCAGCGTCACCCGCCGTTCGGCGCTGCCGCCCCTGGACGCCGTCGCCCGCGATGTGCGCCGCTCCGTGGACGGGCTGCCCGCCGCGGTGATGCGCACCGCCACGGCGCGCCCGGTGATGCGCTCCAGCGTGGGTGCCCGGCTGTGGCGCACGGCCGTCACCGCGCCCGGTGTGCCGACCAGGGTGCGGGCGGCGACCTCTCGTTATGTCGCCGAGGGCATGCAGTGGGCGGGCCGTACCAGCGGCGCGGCCATAGCACTCGTCGCTGCGGCGTCCAAGATCCCGGACCTCGGGCTCAGGGCGCAGCTCATGGACGAGGCCGTGATGAAGGAGATCACCAAGGGCATCAGCCCGCGTGATCTCGGCAAGGCGGTGGCGGCCCAGCTCGCCCACGCGGACGAGCAGTTCGCGGCGGGCAAGACGGCGAAGGCCGCTTCGGCTCTGGACCGTGCGCTGTTCCTGGACTTCCACCGGGTGCTGCACATCGACCAGCTGACCTCGCCGCTGGCGAAGGACGCCGAAGGCTTCGTCAAGCCGCTGTACCGCTCCAAGGCGATGCAGGCGCTGAGCCGTCCCCAGGGCCGCAAGGTCCCGGCGGCGCCCGCGCCCAAGGACCGTCCACTGCGGCTCCTGGTGACCACGAGCGCCAACGACAACTTCCTCCACCACATCCTGGAGCACTTCGGGGACCACCCCGACGTGGAGCTGCGCTACCTCGACCTGGCCGCTTCGAAGCATCTGAAGCGGATCTCCTGGGCGGGCCGGCGCATGCTGGAGGACCGTCTCGCGGGCGGCACCAGCGACTACCAGGAAGAGGTGGAGCGCCTGATGCGCCCGTACCTCGACTGGGCGGACACGGTCTTCGTGGACTGGTCGGTGGGTCCCGCCGGAATGCTCACCACCATCGACCCGGGTGACACCCGGATCGTGGTGCGGCTGCACAGCTACGAGGCGTTCACGCGCTGGCCGCACATGACGGACTTCTCGCGGATCGACGACCTCGTGTTCGTCGCCCCGCACGTCAAGGACCTGGCGGCCTCCCTCGTCCCGCAGCTGCGCGGCGAGTCGGCGCCCCGCTTCCACGTCCTCGACAACGCCATGGACCTGTCGGGCTTCGCCCGTCCGAAGCCGGCCGAGGCCCGCTTCAACCTGGGTCTGGTCGGGATAAGCCAGGTCGCCAAGGACCCCAAGTGGGCCGTGGAGGTCCTGGAGCGGGTGCGCAAGCACGACGAGCGCTACCGGCTGATCCTGGTCGGTGGTGACATGGACCCGAAGACCAGCCGTGCGACCCGCGAGTACCGCCGCGAGTTCGAGCAGGAGCTGGCTCCGCTGGAGGAGTCCGGCGCCGTGGTCCGGCTGGGGCCGACGGACGATGTTCCGTCGAAGCTCGCGGAGATCGGCACCATCATCAGCTCCTCGGTGCGCGAGGGCTGCCATGTCGGCCTGATGGAGGGCGCGGCGAGTGGCGCGGTGCCGGTCGCCCGCGACTGGCCCTTCTACGCCGGCAAGCCGAACAGCGCCCGGACCCTCTACCCGGAGGGCTGGGTGGTCGGCTCCCCCGAGGAGGCGGCGAAGCGCATCCTCGAGAGCACGGCCACCGAGGACGCCTGGCGCGAAGCGGGCAAGCTGGCGGCCGAGCACGCACTGTCGGTGTGGGACTGGCCCGTGGTGCGCAAGCACTTCGAGGAGCTGTTCCTCGACGAGCGGTAAACGGTTGACCGTAGGCAGGGCAGAGGGCCCCGGGACATGTCCCGGGGCCCTCTGCCCTGCCTGTACCTCTACGGGTGGCGCAGCTGCCAGCCGGCCCAGGCCGACTCGACCATCTCCCGCACCTCGTGGCGCGCGGTCCAGCCGAGTTCCTCGCGGATGCGGTCGGCGGAGGCCACCACGCGGGCCGGGTCGCCGGGGCGGCGGGGCGTGACCTCGGGCTTGACGTCGGTGTGGCCGGTGACGTCCTTGATGATCGCGACCATGTCCGCGACGGACACACCCTCACCGCGGCCGATGTTGAGGATCAGACGGGCCTCGGGGTCGGCGGCGAGCCGGCGGGCCGCCGCGACATGCGCGGACGCGATGTCCTCGACGTGGATGTAGTCGCGGATGCAGGTGCCGTCGGGCGTCGGGTAGTCGTCGCCGAAGATCCTGGGCGACTCGTCGGCCGTGAGCCGCTCGAAGACCATGGGGACCAGGTTGAACACACCGTCGTCGCCCAGCTCGGGCGTGGCCGCCCCCGCGACGTTGAAGTAGCGCAGTGACGCGGTGGCCATCGGGTGGACCTTGCCGACCGCGGTGACCAGCCACTCCCCGGCGAGCTTGGTCTCGCCGTACGGGTTGATGGGCGCGCACGGGGTTCGCTCGGTGACGAGGTCGACGTCCGGCATGCCGTACACCGCGGCGGACGAGGAGAACAGGAAGCGGCTCACCCCGGCGGCCACGGCCGCGTCCAGCAGGACTCGCAGGCCCTCCACGTTCTCACGGTAGTAGTACAGCGGCTTCTCGACGGACTCGGCCACCTGCTTCTTGCCCGCGATGTGCACGATCCCGGTGATGTGGTGCTCGTGCAGGACTCGGTCCACGGTGTTCCGGTCGAGGACCGTGCCGACCTCCAGCGGGACGCCGTCCGGGAGCCGCTCGGGGCGTCCCGTGCTCAGGTCGTCGAGCACGACGACACGCTCGCCGCCCTCGGCCATCGCCTTCACCACGTGCGAGCCGATGAATCCGGCGCCGCCAGTAACCAACCAGGTCATGGGAAACCCTTCTGCACCTTCTGCAAGCGGGCCCTGCCCCGCGGTCACACGGGACAGGGCCACGGTCGTTCCGTACGGGGGTCCGTCCGTCAGCCGCCGATGACGACGCGGCGGACGCCCTCCCAGCGGGCCGGGTCCGTGGTGCGGCGGCCGTCGACCAGGACGGTGACGTCCGGCAGGTCGGAGGCGGCCAGCTCGCGGTACTCGGCGTGGTCGGCCTGGAGGATCGCGGCGGTGACCTTCTCGCCCTGGTGCGGCGTGAGGCCGTGCGCGACGAGCTCGTCGGCGGTGTACATCGGGTCGGAGACGAACGGCACCGCACCGCGCGCCTTCAGGGCCTCGACGGTCCCGAAGACACCGGAGAAGGCGGTCTCCTTGACGCCGCCGCGGTAGGCGGCGCCCAGCACCAGCACGTTGACGTCCTTCAGGTCGCCGTAGGCGGCGGCCAGCAGGTCGACGGCGTACTCGGGCATGGCGGCGTTGGCCTCGCGGGCGGCGCGCACCACGGTCGCCTCCGGGTCGTTCCACAGGTACATCCGCGGGTAGATCGGGATGCAGTGGCCGCCGACGGCGATACCGGGCTGGTGGATGTGGCTGTAGGGCTGCGAGTTGCAGGCCTCGATGACCTTCTTGACGTCGATGTCGTTCTTGTCGGCGAACCGGGCGAACTGGTTGGCCAGACCGATGTTGACGTCGCGGTAGGTGGTCTCGGCGAGCTTCGCCAGCTCGGAGGCCTCGGCGGTGCCCAGGTCCCACACACCGTTCGGCTGCGGCAGGTCGGCACGCTCGTCGAAGTCGAGCACCTGCTCGTAGAACTCCACACCGTGCTTCGCGGAGGCCTCGTCGATGCCGCCGACGAGCTTCGGGTAGCGGCGCAGGTCGGCGAAGACCCGGCCGGTGAGCACCCGCTCCGGCGAGAACACCAGGTGGAAGTCCTTGCCCGCGGTCAGGCCCGAGCCCTGCTCCAGCATCGGGGCCCAGCGGGTGCGGGTGGTGCCGACCGGCAGCGTGGTCTCGTACGAGACGAGGGTGCCGGGCTTGAGGCCCTTGGCGATGGCCTGCGTGGCGGAGTCCATCCAGCCGAAGTCGGGGGTGCCCTCGGCGTCCACGAACAGCGGGACGACCACCACGACGGCATCGGACCCGGCGACGGCCGCGGCGGTGTCGGTGGTGGCGGAAAGCAGCCCGGCGTCGACGACCTGCTTCAGCTTGACGTCCAGGTCGTGCTCACCGGGGAAGGGCTCGGTGCCGGCGTTGACCAGCTCGACGACCTTCTCGTTGACGTCGGCGCCGATGACCTTGTGGCCCTTGGCGGCGAACTGCACGGCGAGCGGAAGCCCGATCTTGCCGAGCGCGACTACACAGATATTCATCGGGTCAGTTTCCTCTTCACACGGGACATCAAGTGGCGCAGCCGGCTGCCCTCGCGAGGCGACAGGGACTCCCAGAGCGGGGCCGTGGTGATCACCAGTCGGCCCTTGTCGTTCGCGTTGGCCGCGATGCGGTACGGGATCTTCTCGCGCCAGCGGCGGGCCAGGGGCAGCGGCAGGCCCAGGGTCTTCACCGGGACCTCGTACGTCGAGCCTGCCACGTCCAGGTAGGCGCGCACGCCGAGCTTGGCCCTGGCGGGCTTGACCGGGATCCGGGCGGTGAGCACCGTGCCCGTGCCGTCCTCGGTCGTGCTGCGGCTCAGCTCCCCCGCCGGAGCGGGGAGTTCGGTGCCGGCGGGCAGTCTGCGGGCGCCCGGTTTGTCGGCGCTCTTCGGCATGGCCTTGTTGGCGAGGCGGATGACGGCATGGTCCGTCTCACCCGTGACGGGGACCCGGACCGACAGCGCCAGCGCCAGCTCCTGGCCCTCCTGCTCCCACTGGGCGGACACCAGTCCGGTGCCGTCTGCGAGCTGCTTGGGCACGGACTCGCCGATGACCTCGAAGAGCCGGTCAGGCAGCCCGAGGGCGGGATCGCGGAAGCCGGGGTAGCGCAGATACGCCCGCCCGTGCTCCAGCAGCATCGGCGGAGCCCCCGCCGCGGCCTCGTCGCCGATGGCGCGGATCAGCTCGGTGACCGCGCCACGCTGGGCCAGCGCGATCCGCACCCGCCGCTTGACGTCCATCGAGTCGCGCAGCGCCTCGGTGAAGTACTCGTCGGCGAGAGCGGCGATCCCGGCGCAGACCTGCACCTGGGTCTCGCGGTCCAGGGCCGGGAAGTCGTCCTGGACCAGCTTGGCGAGCTCCCAGGTGAAGTGGCGCTTGAACACCGCGTCACGCTGCGGACCGGCCTCGATCAGACCCGCCGTGAACTTCATGATCTCGGCGGTGCAGCGCAGCCGCGCGAGATGGTTGGCGCGGTAGGTGATGTTGCTCGCGTCACCGCGCTTCACCGCGTAGTAGTACGTGTAGTCGGCGAGGACCGAGATCTTCCTCGCCCGTACGCACGCCTCGATGGTGAACGGTTGGTCGCTGCCGACCGGCAGGTCCTCGGGGAAGCGCAGCTTGTGCTTCTCCACCAGCTCGCGCCGGAACAACTTGGTGTTGGCCAGCGTGAACGGCAGCGCCGAGTCGTACAGGCTGATGTCCGGGTCGCTCTTCTTGTAGAGCACCTGATGGACATAGCGGCCGTTGGTGCCGACCATCTTGCCGACCACGACATCGGAGCCGTGTTCGTCGGCGCAGGCCACCATCCGCTCGAGCGCTTCCTCGCCGAGGTAGTCGTCGGAGCCGACGAAGTAGACGTAACGTCCGGTGGCCACGTCCAGGGCCCGGTTGCTGGGCGCGGCCGGGCCGCCGGAGTTGGCCTGGTGGATCACCTTCACGGTGCCGGGATAGCGCTCGGCGAAGCGGTCGAGCTCCGGGCCGCTGTCGTCGGTCGAGCCGTCGTCGACGGCCACGACCTCCAGCCGGTCCACCCCGATGCTCTGCCTCACCAGTGAGTTCAGGCACTCGGTGAGGTACGGCATGGTGTTGTAGACCGCGACGACGACGGTGACGTCGGGGGTGGTCAACTGGCCACGTCCTCCGGGGTCAGCTTCACCGTGGTGCCGGTGTTGGCGGAGTCGATGACGGCAGCGGCGACCTCGACGGTCCGCAGGCCCTGGCGCAGGGTGCAGATGTCGTGGGACTTGCCGAGCATGGCGTCCCGGAACAGCTCGTGCTCCACCAGCAGCGGCTCGCGCTTCGGGATGGCGTACCGGATCATGTCGCCCTCGGAGACACCGCGGAAGGCCTGGAGGGCCTCCCACTCGGTGGTGACGGCCGCGTTCGAGTAGAACGTCAGGTCGGCGGTGAGGGTGTCGGCGATGAAGCAGCCGCGCTCGCCGGTGACTGAGGTGAAGCGCTCCTTGAGCGGGCTCAGCCAGTTGACGAGGTGGCTGACCATCGTGCCGTCGGAGAGCTTGCCGACGGCGGAGACCATGTCCTCGTGCTGGCGGCCGGACTTGGAGACCGTGTGCGCCGCGATCGAGAGGTACTGCTGGCCGGTGACCCAGGCCGTCAGGTCGATGTCGTGGGTGGCGAGGTCCTTGACCACGCCGACGTCGGCGATGCGGTGCGGGAAGGGGCCCTGGCGGCGGGTGACGACCTGGTAGACGTCGCCGAGCTCGCCGGACTCCAGCCGGGCGCGCAGCGAGCGCAGCGCCGGGTTGCAGCGCTCGATGTGGCCGACTCCGGCCACCAGGCCGCGCGACTCGAAGGCCTCGACCAGGCGGCGGGCGCCCGCGACGGTGTCGGCGACCGGCTTCTCGACCAGCGCGCCGACCCCGGCCTCGGCCAGCTTCAGGCCGACTTCCTCGTGCAGCGCGGTCGGGCAGGCGACCACGGCGTAGTCGATACCGAGCGCGATCAGCTCCTCGACGGTGGACAGCACGGGGGCGCCCTGCGCCCAGCCGTTCTTGTCCCCCATCGGGTCCACGACGGCGACCAGCTCGACGCCGTCGAGACCGGCCAGCACACGGGCGTGGTGGCGCCCCATGGAGCCCAGGCCGATCAGCCCGGCCCGCAGTCCAGCAGCAGTCACAGGTTCTCTCCCAGCGCGTTCACGGCGGTGACGATGCGCTCAAGGTCGTTCTCGGTCAGCGAGGGGTGCACGGGCAGCGAGACGACCTCGGCCGCCGCGCGCTCGGTCTCGGGCAGGTCCCAGGTGCGGCCGGCCTTCTGGTCCGGCTCCCAGTACGGCTTCAGCCGGTGAATGGGGGTCGGGTAGTAGACCGCGTTGCCGACGCCGGCCTCGGTGAGCTTCGCCATGGCGGCGTCGCGGTCACCGCGGATCCGGACCGTGTACTGGTGGTAGATGTGACGCGCACCTTCGGCGACGACCGGGGTGACCACGTTCGGCGCGGTGATGTGCGCGGAGAGGTACGCGGCGTTCGCGATGCGCTGCTCGGTCCAGCCCGGCAGCTTGGCGAGCTGGACCCGGCCGATGGCGGCGTTGACGTCGGTCATCCGCATGTTGGCGCCGACGATCTCGTTGGCGTAGCGCTGCTCCATGCCCTGGTTGCGCAGCAGCCGCAGGGTGCGGGCGACCTCGGCGTCGGCCGTGGAGATCATGCCGCCCTCGAGGCTGTGCATGTTCTTGGTGGGATAGAAGCTGAACGTGCCACCGGCGCCGAAGGCACCGACGGGGGTGCCGTGCAGGGCCGCGGCGTGCGCCTGGCAGGCGTCCTCCACCACGGCCAGCTTGTGCTTGTCGGCGATGGCCATGATCTGGTCCATCGCGGCCGGGTGGCCGTAGAGGTGCACCGGCATGATCGCGGCGGTGCGGGGGGTGATGGCGGCCTCGACCGCGGCCGGGTCGATGCAGTACGTGTCCGGGTCGATATCCGCGAAGACGGCGTCGGCGCCGACCAGGCGGACGGCGTTGGCGGAGGCGGCGAACGAGAACGAGGGAACGATCACCTCGTCACCCGGGCCGATGTCCAAAGCCATCAGAAGGAGGTGGAGTGCTGAGGTACCGGAGTTGACGGCCACGCAGTGGCGCCCCTGTACCTGCTCCGAGAAGCCCTCCTCGAACGCGGCCACTTCCGGGCCCTGTACGACCCTGCCGCTGCGCAGCACGCGTACGGCGGCCTCGATCTCCTCTTCACCGATGACCGGGCGGGCAGCGGGGATGGGCTGCTCGTTGCTGCTCGGCATTGGACGTCCTCCTTGAACACCGCGAGAGCTCTATGTGGCAGAGGTCCGGGGCCTGCGGGGCGTTCTGTGGGCCACGCGAACCCCCCGGCATGATGCCGACGCCCTACCGAGGAATGCTGGGAACCGGTCAGTCCGTGTAACCGGGCCGGCCACCGACCGTAATCTTCGGGATTGTGTGGGCGGGGCCCCGACACGGCAGCAACCGCCGTCACATTATCAGGGATTTCCTAGTCAATTTCGGGCCCGTTAACAGCGCAAGGCATCGATTGCGCTACGAAGACCGCGCCCCGTCCTCCGATCGTGGAGGACGGGACGCGACCGTTCAGCCGACGGTCATCGGCTGTTCAGCTTTCGACCGCTGGCGGCGCCGAGACCGTCACCGAGGGCGACGACTGCTGCTCCGCGGCTGCGGTCTTCTTCGACGCCGCCTTGGTGGCCTTCTTGGCGGTCGTCTTCTTAGCCACGGTCTTCTTGGCCGCCGTCTTCTTGGTGGCGGCCTTCTTCGCCGTGGCCTTCTTGGCGGTCTTGCGGGCCGCGGTCTTCTTGGCCGGGGCACCGTCCGTGGTCTCGTCCGCCGCGCCGGCGTCCGAGTCCGCGGTGACCTCCGGGGCGGCGGCCTCGGCCTGCGCCCCCGTCGCCACCACGAGGACGGCCGTGTCATCGGCGCCCGACGGCGAACCGGCGGGAGCGCTGACCTTGCGCGTCACCCGGCGACGCGCCCGCGGCGGGGCCGCGACCGGAGCCTCGGCACCAGCGGCAGCGGCCACCGGCTCGGACGTCTCGGCGACCGGCTCGGCGACCGCGGGAGCCGCCACGGGCGCCACGATCTCCGCCGGGGCCTCCTCCGCGGCCTTCGGCGCACCGGCCGGGGCCGAGACCTTGCGGGTGGCCCGGCGACGGGTGCGGCCCGTCGGCGCCGCGGTCTCCTGCTCGGCAGGCTCCGGCGCGACGTCGGCCTGGGGCTGCTCTGTCTGCACAGGCTCGGCCTGCGCCGACTCGGCCTGCGCGAGCTCGGTCTGCACCGGCTCGGTCTGCTTCGGCGCGCCGGCCGGGGCGGAGGACTTGCGGGTGGCCCGGCGGCGGCGACTGCCCCGCTTGGCCGCGGCCTCGGCCTCGGCAGCGCTCGAGTACAGCTCCTCGTCCAGCGTGAACTCGGGCTCGGGCAGCGCGACCGGCGCTGCGGCCTCCGCCGCAACCTCGGCCACTGACTCCTCCACCGGAGCTGCCTCGTGCACGTGCTCGTGCTCCTGCTCGGCGCCGCCGCGGCCGCGCTTCTTGCCGCGCTTGCCGCCGCCACCCGTGGTGGCCGGCTGCTCCATGTGCACGATCACACCGCGGCCGTTGCAGTGGACACAGGTCTCCGAGAACGACTCCAGCAGCCCCTGGCCGACCCGCTTGCGGGTCATCTGGACCAGACCCAGCGAGGTGACCTCGGCGACCTGGTGCTTCGTACGGTCCCGGCCCAGGCACTCCAGCAGCCGCCGCAGCACCAGGTCCCGGTTGGACTCAAGCACCATGTCGATGAAGTCGATGACGACGATGCCGCCCAGGTCGCGCAGCCGCAGCTGGCGCACGATCTCCTCGGCCGCCTCCAGGTTGTTCCTGGTGACGGTCTCCTCGAGGTTGCCGCCCTGGCCGGTGAACTTGCCGGTGTTGACGTCGACCACGATCATGGCCTCGGTCTTGTCGATCACCAGCGAACCGCCGGACGGCAGCCAGACCTTGCGGTCCAGCGCCTTCATCAGCTGCTCGTCGATCCGGTAGGTCGCGAAGACATCCACCTCGGAGGTCCAGCGGTTCAGCCGTTCCGCCAGATCGGGCGCGACGTGCGAGACATAGCCGTGGATGGTCTCCCAGGCCTCGTCACCGCTGACGATGACCTTCGAGAAGTCCTCGTTGAAGATGTCGCGCACCACCCGGACGGTCATGTCCGGCTCGCCGTAGAGAAGGGTCGGGGCGTTTCCGCTCTTCGCCTTCTTCTGGATCTCCTCCCACTGAGCCTGGAGCCGCTCGACATCACGACGCAGCTCGTCCTCGCTGGCGCCCTCCGCGGCGGTGCGCACGATGACGCCCGCGTCCTCGGGGACGATCTTCTTGAGGATGGTCTTCAGCCGGGCGCGCTCGGTGTCGGGCAGCTTGCGGCTGATGCCGGTCATCGAGCCCTCGGGCACATACACGAGGTAGCGGCCGGGCAGCGAGACCTGGCTGGTCAACCGGGCGCCCTTGTGGCCGATCGGGTCCTTGGTCACCTGGACCAACACCGACTGGCCGGACTTCAGCGCGGACTCGATCCGGCGCGGGCCGTTGGCCATGCCCAGCGCCTCGAAGTTGACCTCGCCGGCGTACAGCACGGCGTTGCGGCCCTTGCCGATGTCGACGAAGGCGGCCTCCATCGACGGCAGGACGTTCTGCACCTTGCCGAGGTACACGTTGCCGACGTAGGAGGTCGACTGCTCCTTGTTCACGTAGTGCTCCACGAGCACGTTGTCCTCGAGGACGCCGATCTGGGTGCGGTCGCCGTTCTGCCGGACCACCATCACCCGCTCGACGGCCTCACGGCGCGCCAGGAACTCCGCCTCGGTGATGATCGGCACCCGGCGGCGGCCCTGCTCGCGGCCCTCACGGCGGCGCTGCTTCTTCGCCTCGAGGCGGGTCGAGCCCTTGATGGACTGCACCTCGTCCGACGGCTCCGCCTTGGGGCGGGGCTCCCGGATCTTGACGACCGTACGGTCGGGGTCGTCGGCACCGGGCTCGCCCTCGCCCTCGGGGGACTCACCGCTGCGGCGACGGCGACGACGACGGCGACGGCTGCCGCTGGTGCCCGCGGCGGACGGCGTGCCGCCCTCGGCGTCCTCGTCCTCGTCTGCGTCCTCAGCCTCGGCGTCCTCGGCGTCCTCCGCCTCATCGGCGGACTCGTGCTCATCGGAATCGGAGGCCTCGCCGCGGCGACGGCGACGGCCACCACGGCGACGGCGGCGCGTGGGCCGGTCCTCGAACTCGTCGGACTCTTCCGACTCCGCCTCGGCGGACGCCTCGGACTCCTCGCCGGACTCCTCCGCGGCCTCGGGCTCAGCGGCCGCCGCGGGCTCGGCGGTCTCAGCGCGGCGACGGCGGCGGCGGCGCGAAGGCGTCTCCGCGACCGGGGCGGGCTGCTCGACGGCCTCCTCGGACTCTTCTGCCGTCTCGTCCGAGTCCACCGCCTCGGCGGCGGCAGCGGCGGCGGCCGTCTCCGGGGTCTGGAACATCGGCTCCGCGAACACGGGAGCCTGGAACACCGCGACAGCGGGACGGGCGGCGCGGCGGGTCCGCTCCGGCCGCTCGGTCTGGTCCTCGCGCTCTTCGCGCTTCGCACGCACCGGCTCCGCGGTGAACTGCGGAGCGGTGGCGCGGCGCCGGGTTCGAGCGGGCGCGGCCTCAGGGACCTCAGCGGGCTCGGTGGGCGCGGCGGAGTCAGCGGACTCGGCCTCCCGCTCGGCCTGCGGAGTACCGGCAGGTGCCGCTGCACGGCGCGTGGCGCGGCGGCGACGGCCGGCTGGAGCCTGCTCGGCCTCGGTGGTCTCGACCTCGGCCGGAGCGGCCTCGGTGGTCTCGGCGGCCTCAGCAGCCGCCTCGGGCGTGGACACCTTACGGCTCGCCCGGCGACGGGTACGGCCGCGCGGGGCCTCCTCTTCGGCCTGCTGCTCCGCCTGCTGGGTCTGCTCGGCCACCGGCTCGGCCTCCGGTGCCCCGGCGGGGGAGGTGGCCCGACGGCGCTTGCGCGGTGCGGGCGCCTCAGCTGCGGCGGAAATGTCCTCGGCGGCGGGCGCCGGGGCTGCGGCAGGCTCGGCAGCGGCCACAGCCTCAGCCGCGGCAGGCGAACCCGCAGGGGCCGTCGCCTTGCGCGCAGCGCGACGACGAGTACGCGGCGCGGGCGCATCGGCGGCGGTACCGCCCTCCTCGGCGGATGGCGCCGGGGCTGCGGCGGCCTCCGCGGCAGCCACAGCCTCAGCCGCGGCAGGCGAACCCGCAGGGGCCGTCGCCTTGCGCGTGGCCCGGCGGCGGGTACGCGGCGCGGGCGCATCGGCGGCCGAAGTGTCCTCGGTGGCCGAAGCCGGTATGGCGGCGGCGACGGATGCCGTCACGTCGGTGACTGTCTCCACGGGGGTGGCACCCGCGGGCGAGCCCGCGGGGCGCGAGGCAGCGCGGCGGCGACGCGGCGGCAGCGTGTCGCTCGGCGTGTTTCCGTTGTCTTCAGTGTTGTCCCCGGTCATACCGGGGTCGTTCGTCTCGAGCATGCGGGCGGTTCTCCCGTCAGGCTCCCGGGCGCTGCGTCGTGGTCCGGTCCGGTGGCCCTTCCGCGGTGGGCCGCGATGACCGCCGTCCGGGGCGCAAGCGCCGCACGGGAGCTGTGTGTTCGGCTCGCCGGTTCCGTACGCGATGTACGCACGGCCTGGCGAAAGTCTCCTGGTCTGAGCGCTGCCCGACCCTGGTGGCTCCCGAGTACAAGGGCGGCGCTTCGACGGCTGCCCCTACACGGGACCGGTACCCTCCGCCTCTCCCGGCATGGCCGGGAGATTCCGACGCGGCCGGTCAGGCGACCCCTGAGCGATCGGCTGGGGCGGCCATGACTGCCTCGCGGTCGGGCGCGAGCGGGTCGGTCACTGTGCCGGACTCCTCGTCGAAGAGCCCCTGCGCCAGCCTGGTCACCGCAGCGGGGACCGGCGGCGCCAGGTCGGCCACAGCTCGGAGACCGGACAGGACGTCGTCGGGTCGTACGGCAGGTGTCACGTGCCGAACAACCAGCCGCAGTATCGCACAGGGCCGCTCTCCGGGCCTATCAGGCTGTGGATACGTCGCCTCCAGAGCGGCCACGGCGCCCCTGGAGTCGAAGCTGCGCATACCGTTCTTGGTCTTGCGCTGGACCTGCACGGTCTCGGCCGCGAGGAACGCGTTCACGGCGTGCTCCGCGTCCTGCGGGGCCACGCCGTCGAGCCGCAGCTCCCAGACCGACGCGGTGAGCCGGTCAGCGAGCCCCGAGATCCGCGCCTCCACGGCGTCCGTGATGTCGAGCCCGTCCGGCAGCGACTCGTCGAGCAGCGCCCGGAGCCTCTCGGGGTCCCGGGCCTCGGTGAGCGCGATCTCCAGATACTCGGCCTCGGAGCCCGTGCCCGTGGGTGCCGCGTTGGCGTAGGAGACCTTCGGGTGCGGGGTGAAGCCCGCCGAGTACGCCATCGGCACCTCGGCACGGCGCAGCGCACGCTCGAACGCGCGCTGGAAGTCACGGTGGCTGGTGAACCGGAGGCGGCCGCGCTTGGTGTAGCGCAGTCGGATGCGCTGCACCGCGGGTGCGGGCGGCGGGCCTTCGGGCTGTCGCTTGCCCAGTGGTTCTTCTCCTCGGTGCGGGGCGGGCGCGGTGAAACGCCGCCCTCTGGTCTGCGTGTGTCCCCTTGCGGCCCTCTCCCGGCTCACCCCCGCTGGTGGGGGGAGACCTCGGGTCCAGGGGTCGGGGTACCTTCCAGGTTACGCGCTGGCGCCGGCACCGGTTCTCCGCCCCGCACCTCCGGTGGCCCGCCGACCAGGGCGTACCACGCCGCACGGCGCGCCTCCCGCACGGTCTGACGTGCTGATACGAGCGCGCCGCGTACGGCCCGTCCGGCCGCGATCCCGGCCCGCCTGGCGGGGCCCCACACCCGGTCGCGTACGACGTGCCCGACCGGGGTGCACACCTCGCGGTAGAACCAGGCCACCGGGCGCCCGAGCAGATTCCAGGCGAGCCACTTCAGTGCCCGTCCCACGGCCCGCGAGACATATCCGGCGATCCGCCAGGCGACCCTGAGCGCGTCGGCCGTCTCCCGCCCGAGTACGGCGAGGAAGCGCCCGACGGGGTTGAGTATCCAGCGGTGGACGAAGACGACGGGGAGGATGACCAACGCGCGGACGAGCCAGACCACGGCGGACCACAGCCCGAGCGCGGCGGGGACGACGGCCCGGGCGTACAGCCAGGTCAGCCCATGCCCGAGCGGAGTGAGCACCCACCGGTACAACGCGG
>NZ_JBEYBS010000003.1:167603-223551 GCF_040632375.1 Streptomyces sp. NPDC019396
GGTCCACGGCCACACGAACACCGCCCACACCAACCAGCCCACACCCCGGCCAAACGGCACCACCAGCACCCGGTACACCCACACCAGCCCATGCCCCACCGGAGTCAGCACCCACCGGTACAACGCGGTCCACGGCCACACGAACACCGCCCACACCAACCAGCCCACACCCCGGCCAAACGGCACCACCAGCACCCGGTACACCCACACCAGCCCATGCCCGAGCGGGGTGAGCACGTTCCGGTAGAGCCAGAGGAGCGGCATGGCGATGCCATACGTGGCGACCGGCACGATCACATAGCGCCACAGGCCGGCCCACGGCCAGTAGAAGAGGGCCTTGGCGACCAGGGTGGCCATCCAGGCGATGGCCCGCCCGACGGGGACCAGCACGGTCTCGTACACGTAGGCAAGCGCCCGTCCCAGCGGGCGCAGCAGCACCCGGTCCAGCAGCTTGGCGCAGACGACGAGCAGATCCCAGACCATGCGTACGGGCACGACGACCAGCAGGACCACGATCCGCACCGGAATCCTGACGGCGACCGTGAGGCAGCCTTCGGCTTCGGTCGGCTCTGCGCGTTTCTCCAGTTCCACGGTGTGCATGGACGCGACAAGCGGCCCCGGGGTTCCCGGCGACGCGCGCCGGCTTCACATGTCGCGGCCGGCCGCAGCCGCTGCCTGGTCGGCCCGGGCCAGCAGGCGGTCCCGTCTGAGGGGCCACCACATCAGGTCAGCGAGGAGAAGCACGACCAGCAGCCAGGAGGCGACGGTCTCGCCGGTGGTGCCCTTCACGGTGTCGTAGACGGCGAGAGCGACCGCGAGCACGGTCACGAGCAGGACGGCCCAGCGACGCAGCCGGTCCTCGTCGGCGGCCCGGTGCAGGGCCTCGGCGTACTCGACCACCGAGGGCGCCAGCCGGGGATCGTCGACGGCCTCGCCGCGCCGGGTGGCGCGTACCACGGCCGCGCGGTCGGCACGGTTCATGCCCTTGGCCGCTGGCCAGAGCCTGTGCATCCGGCGCGCCACCCGGGTCCCGTAGAACAGGCTCAGCACCACGAAGACCACCGCGGCGCCCGGCCAGGACTGCGCCTCGATGAGGACGAAGGCCCCGAAGAAGACGCCGGCGGCGAGGCCGGCGCCCACTGCCCGGGTCGCCGGCCCCCGCTGCCACATCAAGCCCGGAACGAGAAGCATCCGCTCACGGTGGCCGTCGCCCGTCGAGGACGCAACCACCGCGACGGCACGTCGGCCCCGGCACACGCACACGGCGCACCACGGCGCGCCCCGACGCCGGGGGTCAGTGCGTGTGACCGCCGGGGGCAGCGGCAGGCTGCTTCACCGTGAGCGGCAGCAGCTTCTTGCCGGTGGGGCCGATCTGAATGGTCGTGTCCATCTGCGGGCAGACACCGCAGTCGAAGCACGGCGTCCAGCGGCAGTCCTCGACCTCGGTCTCGTCGAGCGCGTCCTGCCAGTCCTCCCAGAGCCAGTCCTTGTCGAGACCGGAGTCGAGGTGGTCCCAGGGCAGGACCTCCTCGTACGCGCGCTCGCGCGTGGTGTACCAGTCGACGTCGACGCCGAACTCCGGCAGCGTCTTCTCCGCGCACTGCATCCAGCGGTCGTACGAGAAGTGCTCGCGCCAGCCGTCGAAGCGGCCGCCGTCCTCGTAGACGGCGCGGATGACGGCGCCGACACGGCGGTCACCGCGGGAGAGCAAACCCTCGACGATGCCCGGCTTGCCGTCGTGGTAGCGGAAGCCGATCGAGCGGCCGTACTTCTTGTCGCCGCGGATCTTGTCGCGCAGCTTCTCGAGGCGGGCGTCGGTCTCCTCGGCGGAAAGCTGAGGGGCCCACTGGAAGGGGGTGTGGGGCTTGGGGACGAAGCCGCCGATCGACACCGTGCAGCGGATGTCGTTCGCTCCGGACACCTCGCGTCCCTTGGCGATGACGTTGACCGCCATGTCGCCGATCTGGAGCACGTCGTCGTCCGTCTCGGTGGGCAGGCCGCACATGAAGTACAGCTTCACCTGGCGCCAGCCGTTGCCGTACGCGGTGGCGACGGTGCGGATCAGGTCCTCTTCCGAGACCATCTTGTTGATGACCTTGCGCATCCGCTCGGAGCCGCCTTCGGGAGCGAAGGTCAGACCGGAGCGGCGGCCGTTGCGGGTGAGCTCGTTGGCCAGGTCGACATTGAAGGCGTCGACACGGGTGGACGGGAGGGAAAGCCCGATCTTGTCCTCTTCGTACCGGTCCGCGAGGCCCTTGGCGATGTCGCCGATCTCGGTGTGGTCTGCGGAGGACAGCGAGAGCAGGCCGACCTCCTCGAAACCGGTCGCCTTGAGGCCCTTCTCGACCATCTCGCCGATGCCGGTGATGCTGCGCTCCCGCACCGGGCGGGTGATCATTCCGGCCTGGCAGAAGCGGCAGCCGCGGGTGCAGCCGCGGAAGATCTCCACGGACATCCGCTCGTGCACGGTCTCGGCCAGGGGGACCAGGGGCTGCTTGGGGTAGGGCCACTCGTCGAGGTCCATCACGGTGTGCTTGGACACGCGCCACGGCACACCGGACTTGTTGGGGACGACGCGGCCGATGCGGCCGTCCGGCAGGTACTCGACGTCGTAGCAGCCCGGGATGTACACGGTGCCGGTCTTGGCGAGCCGGAGGAGCAGCTCCTCTCGGCCACCGGGGCGGCCTTCCGCCTTCCAGGCACGGATGATTCCGGTGATCTCCAGGACGGCCTGCTCGCCGTCGCCGATCACGGCCGCGTCGATGAAGTCGGCGATGGGCTCGGGGTTGAACGCCGCGTGGCCGCCCGCGAGCACGATCGGGTCGTCGATCGTGCGGTCCTTGGCCTCCAGCGGGATGCCCGCGAGGTCGAGGGCCGTCAGCATGTTGGTGTAGCCGAGCTCGGTGGAGAAGCTCAGGCCGAACACGTCGAACGCCTTCACCGGGCGGTGGCTGTCCACGGTGAACTGCGGGACGTCGTGCTCGCGCATCAGCTCCTCGAGGTCCGGCCAGACGCTGTAGGTGCGCTCGGCGAGCACGCCCTCGCGCTCGTTCAGTACCTCGTAGAGGATCATGACGCCCTGGTTGGGCAGCCCGACCTCGTACGCGTCGGGGTACATCAGTGCCCAGCGGACGTCGCACTCGTCCCACGGCTTGACGGTGGAATTCAGCTCACCGCCGACGTACTGGATGGGCTTCTGCACATGCGGGAGCAGAGCTTCGAGCTGTGGGAAGACCGACTCGGCAGACATCTGGAACCTTCGTGGACTGGCAGGGGGCGATTCTCAAGCGTAACCCGGACGGAATCACCCCTCGTACGCCATTGCCGGAAGCTCACTTGGAGAGTGACGCCCGCAGTCCCGGCCTTGAGGCCTTTGCCCACACTCCGGGCAGCTCACGCTCCCGCCGCGCCGCCAGGGCCTCCTCATGGCCGTGGAGCAGCCCCCAGGTGAAGGAGGGCTCCCCCGCCGCGTGGGCCTGGATCGCCAGGTCGCGCAGTGTGCCGCGGGCGACGACGCTGTCCTGGTGGTCGCCGAGCACGGTCTGTACGGACTTCATCCGCCGGGCGAGCTTCCTGGCCGGTTTGCCCAGGGCGGGGGTGGCGGCTTCGGCCGCGTAGCGGGCCCGCTTGGCGGCCTTGCGGGCGTCGTGCATGGCGAGGTCGCGCTCATGGCCCGCGGGGAGGCCGAGAGCGCGCTCGACCCGGTGGGCGAGCCGTTCGTAGTCCCTGATCACGGCCTTGGGCAGGGCGGTGGCAGGGTCGGCGGTGGCGGCCTTGAGCAGCGGTGGTTCGTCGAGGAGGGCGTCCAGCGTGTCGAGGAGGCCGAGGTAGCGCTTGCCGTCCAGTACGGCGACGGAGCGGCGGCGTGCGTCGGAGCGGTGGGCCGTCCCCCAGGTCCGCAGGCGTCCGCGTACCGGGCCCAGAAGCAGGGGCCTGGGGAGCGCCTCGATCCGGGCGAGGAGCCGTTCGGCCAGCACTTCCTGGTCACGGGCGACGCCGAGCTCACCGGCGAGCCACTTGAGCTCGTCGCCGACCGGGTCGGTGACGGCACGGTCGATGATCTTCCGGTAGGTCTTGAAGCCGCTGCGCATACGGCGGGTGGCCACGCGCATCTGATGGACCGCGTCGGGCAGATCGCGGCGTACGGCGGGGTCCAGCGCGATGATGGCGTCCCGCTGCTCCCTCAGATAGGCGAGCACGTACTCGCCCGCGTGCTTCCGCTTCAGCCGGGCCCCGCGGTCCCGGACGGTCTCCGCGGCCTGCGGCGCCTTGGGGGCGGTGTGCCCCTTGCCCCTACGCCGCGGCGCGGTGTCGGCGGCACGGGTCGACTCCAGCACTTCGGCGGAGTCGGCCACGGGCACGGGTGGCGGCGCCTGGGCGGGCTCCGTGCGGGTCCCGGGGGGCTCCGATGTCTCCTCGAGCGCGCGTGCCAGTTTGGACGCCGCCGACGAGCGGCGGATGCCCGCCTTGCGCAGACGCTTGTCGAGGGCGTCGAGCACCGCGGGGTCGGTGTCGTCGGCGAGTTCGACCTCGATCTCCGTCCAGGAAGCGGTGCCACCGCCGTCGCCGAGGCGCTCGGCCCGTACGGAGTCGACGCTGAGCTCGGCCAGCAGCTCCCCCTGGGCGTCGGCGAGATGGCTGACCTTCCGGGAGGAGAGCAGCCGGACGACGGGCACGAGGGCGTCGTCGCGTACGCGGGATCGGAGCAGCGCGTGCAGGGCCCTGGGCAGTGCGTCGGCGAGAGGGGCGTGGATCTCGTCGCGGATTCCCGTGGCCACGGGGAACTTCAGATGCCAGCCCTCGTCACCGCCGCCGGTGCGGCGGCGCAGCGTGATCCCGTCGGCGGCGAGCCGCAGCCCGGTGGTGTCGTAGTAGACGGCGTCGAGTTCGGTGACGCCTCTGTCGGTGACGTCGTGGACCCCGCCATGGCCGGTCAGGTCGGGGACGCGGGTCTCTCCGGTGGCTTCGTACTTCCGCTCGATCTCTCGCTTCGTGTCCGCCATGAAGAAAATCTAGACCGCCCGGCGGCCTTGCGTCAGTACGCGGTCAGCAGCTCCGGCGGGTTCCGCTGCGGCCGGCAGCGCCCCGAAGCACCGCGGCGAACGTCGCGACCAGCCACGACGGTGCCGCGGACGACCGAAGCACTCACGCCACCCACCCGTGCTTTCCCCGGAGCACTCACGCGGACATGGGGCGCTGCACCTTGATCGACTGGAGCAGTCCGACCGCCACCCAGACCGCGAACATCGACGAACCGCCGTACGAGACGAACGGCAGCGGCAGTCCGGCCACGGGCATGATGCCGAGGGTCATCCCGATGTTCTCGAAGGCCTGGAAGGCGAACCAGGCGATGATCCCCGCCGCGACGATGGTCCCGTACAGCTCGGTGGTCTCGCGGGCGATCCGGCAGGCCCGCCACAGCACCACGCCGAGCAGGAAGAGGATGAAACCGGCTCCGAGGAAGCCCAGCTCCTCCCCCGCCACCGTGAAGACGAAGTCGGTCTGCTGCTCGGGGACGAACTGGCCGGTGGTCTGGGAGCCCTTGAAGAGACCGGTGCCGAGCAGTCCGCCGGAGCCGATGGCGATACGCGCCTGGTTGGTGTTGTAGCCGACACCGGCCGGGTCGAGCTCGGGGTTGGCGAAGGCCGCGAAACGGTTGATCTGGTACTCGTCGAGCAGTCCGAGCATGGTGACGAGTACCGCGCCCGCGACTCCGGCGCCGATCAGTCCGAGTACCCAGCGGTTGGAGGCCCCGGAGGCCAGCAGCACCCCGAGCACGATCACCACCATCACCATGACCGAGCCGAGGTCCGGCATCAGCATGACGATCCCCATCGGGACGGCCGCGAGGCCCAGCGACTTGGCGACGATCCTGTGGTCGGGGATTTCCTGGTCCCCGGCGTCGACCTGGGCCGCGAGCAGCATCGCCATCCCCAGAATGATCGTGATCTTCACGAATTCGGAGGGCTGGAGCGAGAAGCCGCCGCCGATGACGATCCAGGCGTGGGCGCCGTTGATGGTGGCGCCGAGCGGGGTCAGCACCAGCAGGACCAGCAGCACCGAGATCCCGTACAGCACCGGCACGGCTCCGCGCAGGGTGCGGTGGCCGAGCCAGACGGTCCCCGCCATCAGCGCCAGGCCGATCCCGGTGTTCAACGCATGGCGGAAGAGGAAGTAGTACGGGTCGCCCTGATTGAGCTCGGTTCGGTTCCGGGTGGCCGACCACACCAGCAGCGCGCCGATGACGGAGAGCGCGATGGCGGACAGGAGCATCGGCCAGTCGAGCCGGCGCAGTATCGAGTCGCGGGCGGTGAGCCTCGCCCAGGAGCCGCGGTCGGGCGAGTACCGGGCGACCGAGAAGCCGTTGGATCCGGACACGTCAGTCCCTCCGTCCCGTGGCGGGCGGACCCGCGAGTACCGGCTCTTCCGGCTTCGGGGCCTGCGGGGCGTAGGGCTTGATGGCGGGCGCGTCGATGGAGCCGTCGGGCTGGACCTTGGGCAGCGCCTTCTGCGGCTGGGGCAGCAGGGCCTTCTTCAGGTCCTGGTTCCCTTCCATGTCGAGTCCGTAGAGGGCGTTGTAGATGTTGCGCACGGCGGGCCCGGAAGCCCCGGAGCCCGTACCACCCTGGGAGATCGTCATGATGATCGAGTACTCCTTGGTGTACGTGGCGAACCACGAGGTCGTCTGCTTGCCGTGGACCTCGGCCGTACCGGTCTTGGCGTGCATCGGGATCTTGTCCTGCGGCCAGCCACCGAATCGCCAGGCGGCGGTACCGCGGGTCGCGACTCCCGCGAGGGCTTCGTCTATCAACGCCCGGGTCTTGGTGCTCATCGGCAGCTTGCCGTGGGACGCGGGCTTGATCTCCCGCACCCGCTTGCCGTCCGCGCTGACGACCGCCTTGCCGACGCTCGGGTTGTAGAGCGTGCCGCCGTTGGAGATGGCGCCGTAGATGGTGGCCATCTGGATGGGGGTGACGAGCGTGTCGCCCTGCCCGATCGAGTAGTTGACGGAGTCACCGGCGCGCATGAGATTGCCTTCGAGGCAGTTCTCGTAGGAGAGCTGCTGGATGTACGAGCCGCCCTTCTTGCCGATCTTGCACCAGTAGTCCTTGTTGGCCTCCCAGAACTTCTGCTTCCAGCGGCGGTCCGGGACGCGGCCGGTGACCTCGTTGGGCAGGTCGATCCCGGTCTCGGCGCCGAGGCCGAACTGGTGGGCGGTCTTGTAGAACCAGTCGGCGGGGTTCTTCTTCGGCTTGATCCCGCCGTCCTTCTTCCACTGCTGGTGGGCGAGCGCGTAGTAGACGGTGTCGCAGGACACCTCGAGGGCCTGGCCCAGGGTGATGCTGCCGTGGCCCTGGGACTCGAAGTTGGTGAAGACCTGGTTGCCGATCGAGTACGAGCTCGGGCAGGGGTAGCGGCCGTTGAAGTCGTAGCCCGCGTTGACCGCGGCGGTGGTGGGGACGACCTTGAAGATCGAGCCGGGGGCCGCCTGGCCCTGGATGGCCCGGTTGAGCAGCGGGAAGTTGGACTTCTTTCCGGTGAGCTGGGCGTAGTCCTTGGCGGAGATCCCACCGACCCAGGCGTTGGGGTCGTAGGTGGGCAGTGAGGCCATCGCCACGATCCGGCCGGTCTTGGCCTCCATGACCACGACGGCTCCGGAGTCGGCCTTGTAGTTCTCGCCGGTGTTGTCGTCGAAGACCTTGCGGGCCTCCTTCATCGCGTTGTTCAGCTCCCACTCGGCGACCGCCTGGACGCGGGCGTCGATGGAGGTGACCACATTGGCGCCCGGCTCGGCCTTGTCTGCCTTGGCCTCGCCCATGACGCG
This sequence comes from Streptomyces sp. NPDC019396, assembly GCF_040632375.1. Lineage (NCBI taxonomy): Bacteria > Bacillati > Actinomycetota > Actinomycetes > Kitasatosporales > Streptomycetaceae > Streptomyces > Streptomyces sp. NPDC019396. Next base: position 175,429 of record NZ_JBEYBS010000003.1, read on the forward strand.
TCCGAGATTGTCGACCTCGTAGCGGGTGACGCCGGCCTTTCCCCGCAGCTCCTTGTCGTAGGTGCGCTCCAGACCCGAGCGGCCGACCTGGTCGGAGCGGAGGTAGGGCGAGTCGCTGTCCTTCGCCTTCTCCAGCTCCTCGTCGGTGACGGGTGAGAGATAGCCGAGCACCTGGGCGGTGTTCGACTTGCCGGGGGCCGGGTAACGGCGTACGGCGGTGGGCTCCGCGGTGATCCCGGGAAAGTCCTCGGCGCGTTCGCGGATCTGGAGGGCCTGCTGGGTGGTGGCCTCGTCGGTGACCGGGATGGGCTGGTAGGGCGAACCGTTCCAGCAGGGCTGCGGGGTCTCGGAGTCGCACAGCCGGACCTTGTCCATGACGTCCTTCGGCTTCATGCCGAGGACCCCGGCGAGCCGGGTGAGCACGCCCTTGCCGTCGTCCTTCATCTTCAGCAGCTCGGTGCGCGAGGCGGAGACCACGAGGCGGGTCTCGTTGTCGGCGAGCGGCACACCGCGGGCGTCGAGAATGGAGCCGCGGACGGCGGGCTGGACGACCTGCTGGACGCCGTTGCCCGATGCCTCCCTGGCGTACTCGTCACCGTTGCGGATCTGGATGTACCAGAGCCTCCCGCCGAGGGTGGCGAGGAGTGAGAAGACCAGGACCTGGATGACCACCAGCCGGATCTGCACCCGAGGCGTCCGCCCGGTCTCGGGAATGTTGGTCACGCTGCCGAACCCCCTCAGGTCACAGTCGCTTGATGCCCTTGATACGGCCCGCCCGAGAAGCCCTCGACTTGGCCGCCTTCACCCGCAGTCCTCCGCCGCGCTGGCTGCCGATGCGCAGCCCGGTGCCGAAGGAGGTCCAGCCGCCGGACACGTCGCCCGCGCCGGCCTGGCTCTCGGACAACGGATCGTTCTCCGCCCGTCTGGCCAGAGCCATGATCAGCGGCACGGTGAACGGTGCCAGCAGCAGGTCGTACACGGCCGCGGTGAACATCAGTGAGCCGAGGCCGACATGGCGTGCGGCGGTGTCGCCGACGAGAGCCCCGACGCTCGCGTAGAGCAGGGTCGATCCGATCGCGGCGCCGACGACCACGAGCATCGGAGCGGTGGCCGAGTTGAGCCTGCCGTTGTCCGGCTTGAACAGGCCCGCGCAGTAGCCGATGAGACACAGCACGAGGGCGTAGCGCCCGGCGGCGTGGTCGGCGGGCGGGGCGAGATCGGTCAGCAGGCCCGCCCCGAATCCGATGAGCGCGCCGCTGGTGTGCCCGTACACGAGTGCGAGGGCGAGCACGACGAGCAGCATCAGATCGGGGACGGCGCCCGGGAGCTGGAGCCTCGCCAGCACGGTGACCTGGATGACCAGGGCAACCACGACGAGGGTGGTGGAGAGCAGCATCCGGTTGAAGCGCATCATGGTCGGCTCCTTCGTCCTTTCGCTACTCGTCGTCCGTGCCGGTGTCCGTACCGGCGCTGCCTGTGTCCGTGGGTGCGGCCGGGTCTCTGCGTGCGGCGGTGTCCGCGTCCGTGCCCGTACCAGGGTCCGTGCCGGGTGTGTCGTCCGGCGCCGTGGCCGTGCCGGGGGCGTCGGCGGCGGCGTCCGCGCCATCGGCATCGCCTGCGCCGTCGGTGCCGGCTGACGGTGTCACCGTGACGGTGACCGTCGGCGTCGGCTTCGCCTTGGGCTTCGGTGGCAGGACCGAGTCGCGCGGATCGGTGCGGGGAGCCTGGACCACCACGCCGATGATGTCCAGCTTGGAGAACGACACATACGGGCGTACCGAGATGTTCCGGGTCAGGTCCCCACCCGAGGGGTCGACCCGGACGACCTCGCCGACCGGTACACCGGGCACGAACGGCCGTCCTGCCTGGGAGCCGAAGGTGACCAGCCGGTCGCCCTTGCGCACTTTGGCCTTGCCGTTGAGGAGTTGCACGGAGAGCGGCCGGTCGCCCTGGCCGGTCGCGAAGCCCAGTTCGTCGGTGCGTTCCATCCGGGTGCCGACGGTGAAGTCCGGGTCGCTGGCGAGCAGTACGGTCGAGGTGTCCGGTCCCACCGTGGTGACCCGGCCGACCAGCCCGTCACCGTTGATCACCGTCATGTCGCGGGCGATGCCGTCCCGCGAGCCGATGTCGATGGTCACGGTCCACGAGAAGCCCTGGGCCGCCCCTATGGCGACGACCTCCGCGCCCTTGATGCCGTACTGGCCGCTGGCGGCCTTCTTCAGCATGGCGTCGAGCTGCCGGACGCGGCTCTGGTTGCGGGCGTCACTGCCGAGCCGCACCTTGAGGGCGGCGTTCTCCCGTTCGAGCACGGCGATGCGGTCGTGGCGCTTGCCCGAGTCGCGGATCGCTCCTATCGCGTTGCCGAGCGGGTCGACGGCCGCCGCCACACCGTTCTCGACCGGTCCGAAGACAGTGGCGGCGGCCTGCCGGGCGCCGTCCACCGGTGACTCCTGACCGCCCCTGATGTCCACCGTGATCAGCGCGAACGCGATGGCGATCAGCAGGACCAGGAGCAGCCGGCTCTCTTTGGTGTCCCTCACGTGCGGCGGCCGTGCCTTCCTCGTCGGACTGTCGAACTAGGTGTTCCGGGTGTGGCTGGTGTGCCCGATGTGCGTGGGGTGGCTCTGTGCCCTATATCGAGGTCCGCAGTTGTGCGTTACCGGCGCGGCTGGGCGTCGAGCACCTGCTGGAGCGCCTCGAACTCCTCGACGCACTTGCCCGAACCGAGCGCCACCGAGTCCAGGGGGTCCTCGGCGATGTGGATGGGCATGCCGGTCTCATGACGCAGTCTCTCGTCGAGACCGCGCAGCAGGGCGCCGCCACCGGTGAGGACGATGCCGCGGTCCATGACGTCACCGGAGAGCTCGGGCGGGCACTTGTCGAGCGTGGTCTTCACGGCGTCCACGATCGCGTTGACCGGTTCCTCGATGGCCTTGCGCACCTCGGCGGCGGAGATGACCACGGTCTTGGGCAGACCGGAGACCAGGTCACGCCCGCGGATCTCGGTGTGCTCGTCTTCCGCCAGGTCGAAGGCCGAACCGATGGTGAGCTTGATGCTCTCGGCGGTCCGCTCACCGAGCAGGAGGCTGTACTCCTTCTTGACGTGCTGGATGATCGCGTTGTCCAGTTCGTCGCCCGCGACCCGGATGGACTGCGCCGTGACGATGCCGCCGAGGGAGATCACGGCCACCTCGGTGGTACCGCCGCCGATGTCCACGACCATGTTGCCGGTGGCCTCGTGGACCGGGAGACCGGCACCGATCGCGGCGGCCATCGGCTCCTCGATGATGTGCACCTGGCGGGCACCGGCCTGGGTCGACGCCTCGATGACGGCACGGCGCTCCACCCCGGTGATCCCGGACGGCACACAGACCACGATCCGGGGACGCGCCGCCCAGCGGCGCTTGTGGATCTTGAGGATGAAGTAGCGGAGCATCCGCTCGGTGATCTCGAAGTCGGCGATCACACCGTCCTTCAGCGGGCGAACCGCCACGATGTTCCCCGGCGTACGGCCGATCATCTTCTTGGCTTCGGAGCCCACCGCGAGGATGCCGCCGGTGTTGGTGTTGATGGCGACGACGGAGGGCTCGTTGAGGACGATCCCACGGCCCCTGACGTACACCAGCGTGTTGGCGGTCCCGAGGTCGACAGCCATGTCACGGCCGATGAACGACATTGAGTTCCCCTTGTTTCCCATGAGGATGCGTCGGGCCTTCCCAAATCGAGCTTTGATGGCTTTTCAGGTAGGCGAGGAGGGTCATGCGACGTGAAGGGTTCCCATCGTAGTGCCGCATGCGGGGCAACCGCGCGCTGGGCCCACCTCAATAAGGGTGACGATGAGTCGGGGTGAAGCGTTCCCGCTATGACAGTACGTATACCGAAGGGCGACCGAAATTCCTTCGGTCGCCCCAGGCTATGGGCACTGCATGGCTGACGACTGATCAGGAAAGGCCCGGGAAGAAAATCTTCAGCTCCCGCACGGCGGACTCCTCGGAGTCCGAGGCATGGATCAGGTTTTCCCGGACGATCGTGCCGAAGTCACCCCTGATGGAACCCGGCGCGGCGGCGATCGGGTCGGTCGGGCCCGCCAGGGCGCGCACGCCCTCGATGACCCGCTCACCCTCGACCACCAAGGCCACTACGGGGCCGGAGGACATGAAGGCCACCAGCGGCTCGTAGAAGGGCTTGCCCTTGTGCTCGCCGTAGTGCTGCTCCAGCGTGTCCTGGTCCAGCTCGCGCAGCTCCAGCGCGGTGATCTGCCAGCCGGCCTTCCGCTCGATGCGGCCGATGATCTCGCCGATCAGACTGCGGCGGACGGCGTCGGGCTTGAGCAGGACGAGCGTGCGCTGGCTCACGTGCGGGCTCCTTCGAGTGTGGATTTACTGCACTTCAGAGGCTACAGGGCGCCCCGAGCGACCCCTCAGCCAGCGTCCGGCCCGGGCTCAGCCGGCTTCCGGGCCCGGTGCCGCCGCGGCGGTCTCCTGCCGCGCGAACCTGGCCTTCGCCTCGTCCACCTTGCGGCCGTAGTGCACGGACGCCCACCACAGCCCCGCGAAGACCACGCCCAGGATGAACATCGTCGGTACGACGAAGCCGCTGGCGATCAGCCCGAGCTGAAGGGCCCAGCCGAGCTGCACCCCACCTGGACGGGTGATCATTCCGCACAGCAGTACCGAGAGGACCATCGCGATCCCGCACACCGTCCAGACCGTGGCCATGGACAGATCGGGATTCTTCATGGCGACGAGGCCGGCGAAGCCGATGACGAAGAATTCACCGATCAGAGTGGAGGCACAGAGCGTACGCATTCTTTCACCCCTTCCCGAGCAGCAGCCGGGCCTCGCCGACCGTGATCACGGAACCGGTCACAAGGACCCCGGCGCCCGAATACTCCGCCTCCTCCTCGGCCAGCGTGATCGCGGCTTCCAGAGCGTCATCGAGCCTTGGTTCGACGACCACGCGTTCGTCGCCGAAGACCTCCACGGCGATCGCCGCCAGCTCGTCGGCGTTCATGGCGCGGTGGCTGGAGTTCTGGGTGACGACGATCTCCGTGAAGACCGGCTCGAAGGCCTCGAGCACGGCCTTCACGTCCTTGTCGTCGCTCGCGCCGACCACGCCGATGAGCCGGGAGAACCCGAACGCCTCCGTGACACCGTCGGCGGTGACCCGCGCGCCCGCGGGGTTGTGCGCGGCGTCCAGGATGACGGTCGGGCTGCGGCGTACGACCTCGAGCCTGCCCGGGGAGGTGACGGAGGCGAAGGCGGCACGCACGGTCTCCATGTCGAGCGTGCGGGCGTGCTGGTCGCCGACCCCGAAGAACGCCTCGACCGCGGCCAGCGCCACCGACGCGTTGTGCGCCTGGTGGGCGCCGTGGAGCGGGAGGAAGACCTCCTCGTACTCCCCGCCGAGCCCGCGCAGGGTCACGAGCTGTCCGCCCACCGCGACCTCACGGGAGACCACACCGAACTCCATGCCCTCGCGGGCCACCGTGGCGTCCGCCTCGACGGCCTTCTTCAGCATGACCTGCGCGGCCTCGACCGGCTGCTGCGCCAGGATGACCGTGGCGCCCTGCTTGATGATCCCCGCCTTCTCGGCGGCGATCTCGGCGGGAGTGCCGCCGAGCCGGTCGGTGTGGTCCAGGGAGATCGGGGTGATCACGGCCACCGAACCGTCGATGACGTTGGTCGCGTCCCAGCCGCCGCCCATGCCGACCTCGACCACGGCCACGTCCACCGGCGCGTCGGCGAAGGCTGCGTACCCCATGCCGGTCAGCACCTCGAAGAAGGAGAGCCGGTAGTCCTGGGAGGCGTCCACCATGTCGACGTACGGCTTGATGTCCTGGTAGGTCGAGATGAAGCGCTCGGCCTCCATCGGCAGCCCGTCGAGGCTGATCCGCTCGGTGATCGACTGGACGTGCGGGGAGGTGTAGCGACCGGTGCGCAGCTCGAAGGCGCCGAGCAGCGCCTCGATCATGCGGGCGGTGGAGGTCTTGCCGTTGGTGCCCGTGATGTGGATCGAGGGGTACGCCTGCTGCGGCTCCCCAAGAAGGTCCATCAGCGCCCTGATCCGGCTGACGGACGGCTCCAGCTTGGTCTCGCCCCAGCGGCTCGCCAGCTCCTGCTCGATCTCACGCAGGGCCTTGTCCACCTCGGGATCGGCGGGGCGCGCGGGCACCTGGTCACCACGGGGCGGCCCGGCCTGGGTGCGCAGCGTACGGCTGCCGGCCTCGATCACCGCCAGGTCCGGGTCGCGGTCGGATTCGGCGTCGACGATCTCGTCGAACGCGTCGGGGTCATCGAAGGGGCGCGGCTGCTGCTCACTCACGCAGCCAGTTTACGGAGGCCGCGCGGCGGAGCCGACGGGGCCGGGGGTGTAACGGGCGGACGTGACGCAATCGACCCCCGAGGCCCCCGGTCATGACCTGGCCCGTGCACGCACGAGGCCCCCGGAGCCTGGCTTCGCCAGGTTCGTCTCCGGGGGCCTGTCGGGCTTTGTACGACTCAGCCCTGGGGCAGCTTCACGAGCTGGTTCTCGATGCGCGTGATGTCCTCGTCCGCCTTCGCGAGCCGCGCACGGATCTTCTCGACCACGTTGTCCGGGGCCTTGGCCAGGAACGCTTCGTTGCCCAGCTTGGCCTCCGCCTGCTGGCGCTCCTTCTGCGCCGCCGCCAGGTCCTTGGCGAGGCGCTTGCGCTCCGCCGCCACGTCGATGGTGCCGGACAGGTCCAGCGCCACCTCGGCGCCCGCGACCGGAAGGGTGGCGGTCGCGGTGAAGCCGTCGCCCTCCGGCTGGAGCCGCAGGAGCTGCCGGATGGCCGCCTCGTGCGGGGCCAGCGCGGTGCCGTCGAGGCTGAGGCGGGCGGGGACCCGCTGGCCGGGCTGGAGGCCCTGGTCGGCGCGGAAACGGCGGACCTCGGTGATCACGGACTGGAGGGACCCGATTTCCCGCTCGGCCGCCTGGTCGCGGAAGCCGCTGTCGGTCGGCCAGTCGGCGATGACGACCGACTCACCACCCGTAAGAGTGGTCCAGAGGGTCTCGGTGACGAACGGCACGATCGGGTGCAGCAGTTTCAGGGTGACGTCGAGGACCTCTCCGAGGACGCGCTTGGAGACCTCGGCCGCCTCGCCGCCCGCCTGGAACGTGGTCTTGGACAGCTCGACGTACCAGTCGAAGACCTCGTCCCACGCGAAGTGGAACAGCGCGTCGGACAGCTTGGCGAACTGGTAGTCCTCGTAGTACGCGTCGACCTCGGCGACCACCGTGTTCAGCCGCGACAGGATCCAGCGGTCGGTCGCCGACATCCGCTCGGTCGAGGGCAGCGGGCCCTCGACCGTGGCGCCGTTCATCAGCGCGAAGCGCGTGGCGTTCCAGATCTTGTTGGCGAAGTTGCGCGAGCCCTGGACCCAGTCCTCGCCGATCGGGACGTCGACACCCGGGTTGGCGCCGCGCGCCAGCGTGAAGCGCAGCGCGTCGGAGCCGTACTTGTCCATCCAGTCCAGCGGGTTGACCGCGTTGCCGAAGGACTTCGACATCTTCTTGCCGAACTGGTCGCGGACCATGCCGTGCAGGGCGATGGTGTGGAACGGCGGGGTGCCGTCCATCGCGTACAGGCCGAACATCATCATCCGGGCGACCCAGAAGAAGAGGATGTCGTAGCCGGTGACCAGGACCGAGTTCGGGTAGAACTTCGCGAGACTCTCGGTCTGCTCGGGCCAGCCGAGCGTGGAGAACGGCCACAGACCGGACGAGAACCAGGTGTCCAGGACATCGGTCTCCTGGGTCCAGCCATCGCCGGACGGTGGCTGCTCGTCGGGGCCGACGCAGACGATCTCGCCGTTCGGGCCGTACCAGACCGGGATGCGGTGGCCCCACCAGAGCTGGCGCGAAATGCACCAGTCGTGGAGGTGGTCGACCCAGTCGAAGTACCGCTTCTCCATCTCCTGCGGGTGGATCTTGACCTTGCCGTCGCGGACCGCGTCACCGGCGGCCTGCGCCAGCGGGCCGACCTTGACCCACCACTGCATGGACAGCCGCGGCTCGATGGTGGTCTTGCAGCGCGAGCAGTGGCCGACCGAGTGGACGTACGGGCGCTTCTCGGCGACGATCCGGCCGTCGGCGCGCAGGGCGGCGACGATGGCGCTGCGGGCCTCCAGCCGGTCCAGGCCCTGGAACGGCCCGTGCGCGGTGATGACCGCGCGCTCGTCCATGACGGCGAGGTTCGGCAGGCCGTGCCGCTGGCCGATCTCGAAGTCGTTGGGGTCGTGGGCGGGCGTGACCTTGACCGCGCCCGTGCCGAATTCCGGGTCGACGTGCTCGTCGGCGACGACGGGGATCCGGCGGCCGGTGAGCGGCAGCTCGATCTCGCGGCCGACGAGGTGCTTGTAGCGCTCGTCCTCGGGGTGGACCGCGACGGCGGTGTCGCCCAGCATCGTCTCGGCCCGGGTGGTCGCGACGACGATGGAGTCGTCGCCCTCGCCGTACCGGATCGAGACCAGCTCGCCGTCGTCGTCCTGATACTCGACCTCGATGTCCGAGATGGCCGTCAGACAGCGCGGGCACCAGTTGATGATGCGCTCGGCGCGGTAGATCAGCTCGTCGTCGTAGAGCTTCTTGAAGATGGTCTGGACAGCCTTCGACAGGCCCTCGTCCATGGTGAAGCGCTCGCGGGACCAGTCGACACCGTCGCCCAGGCGCTTCATCTGCCCGGAGATCTGGCCGCCCGACTCGCCCTTCCACTGCCAGACGCGCTCGACGAACGCCTCACGGCCCAGGTCGTGCCGGGACTTGCCCTCCTTGGCCAGCTCACGCTCGACGACGTTCTGCGTGGCGATACCCGCGTGGTCCATACCGGGCTGCCACAGCGTCTCGTGGCCCTGCATCCGCTTGCGGCGGGTGAGGGCATCGATCAGCGTGTGCTCGAAGGCATGGCCCAGGTGCAGGCTGCCGGTGACGTTCGGCGGCGGGATGACGATCGTGTACGGGGGCTTCTCGCTCTTCGCGTCCGCTTCGAAGTAACCGCGCTCTACCCAGCGCTCGTACAGCTTCCCCTCTACCTCGGCCGGCGCGTACTGGGTCGGCAGTTCGGGGTTGCTGGCTGGCTGATGCTGAGTGTTCTCGGTCACGGGCCACAGTTTAGAGGTGTCACGGTCGCGTTCTGAAACGGGAATCTTCCGTAACGGTCCGAGACCCCGTGCAGCGGGGCGCTGCCGGTTCCGACAGGATGTTCGGAACGCATAAGCACCTGGAGGGGAACCCAGTAATGAGTTACAACCAGCCGGGCCCGTACGGCGGTCAGCCGCCCCAGCAGCCAGGACCCTACGGCCAGCCGCCCCAGCAGCCGGGTCCGTACGGCCAGCCGCCGCAGGCTCCCGCCCAGCCCGGCTACGGTGCACCGCAGGGTGCGCCGCCGCAGCCCGGCACGCCGCCCGGCTACGGCTACCCGGGCCAGCCCCAGCAGCCCGGTCCCTACGGCCAGCCGCCCCAGCAGCCCAGTCCCTACGGGCAGCAGCCGGGGCCGTACGGCCAGCCGGCGCAGCAGCCCCCATACGGCGCGGGCCCGGGAGCGTACCCGCCGCCGGCGCAGGGCGGCGGCGGCAAGAAGACGGGGCTGATCCTCGGCGCGGTCGCGGTGGTCGTGGCCATCGGTGTGGGCGCGTACTTCGTGCTCGGCGGCGGCTCGACACTCGCGGACGACGGCGCGCACAAGCTCACCACCCCCGCGAAGGTCCTCGGCGACTACAACCGTGTGACCAAAGACGGCGAGGCCGGCAGCAAGGACAAGTCCGTCACCGGCGAACTGGAGAAGAGCGGGGTCAAGGACGCCAAGTCCATCCTCGCCCAGTACACGACGGCCGACATCGGCAAGTTCAACCCGTCGGACCCCAGTTCGATGCCTGACATGAAGACGGCCAAGGGCATCTCGTTCTTCGGCGCCTACGGCAAGATCGACGACCCGAAGAAGGCTCTGGACGGGCTCTTCGCAGAGATCAACAAGGAGTCCGCCGAGGACAGCGGCAAGGACACAGCCAAGGGAAAGCTCATCGGGACGCCCGAAGAGGTCAGCCCCGACGGCTTCGACAACGGCATCATGAAGTGCCAGGCCGCGGAAGGCCCTGACCCGGTCACCAAGCAGGTCAAGACCGACTGGTTCTGCATCTGGGCCGACTACAGCACCATCGCGATGGTGTCCCCGGGCGACGCGGCCAAGGGCGTGGACAAGGACACGGCCATGGACATCACGGCCAAGCTCCGCAACGCGGTCCGCGTCAAGGCCTGATCATCCGCACGGGCATACGAAGGGCGCCCGCCGGTCGATACGACCGGCGGGCGCCCTTCCTGGCTTGGGTACCGTGCTTGGCCTTGGCCCGGGTACCGTGAACGCTCCGCTGAGGCGGGGTCGGCCCCGTCCGGGCCTAGGGCGTGTTGCGAAAGTCCCGCCTGGCGCGCGACTCCCCCAGAGCTTCGCCTGGGAGGTGCCCCCAGCACGCACACTCGTTGCGTTGTCGGACTCATCCAAGACGTCCAGTACGAGGACGACCCTCCGCCTTGCGATCGCACGCACCAGACGCCGCGAGCCCCACCCCTCCGGGCGGACGGCGCTACTTTCGCAACACGCCCTAGGCCGACTTCTCGTGCCGCCCGTCGTGCTTCACGATCCTCGGCACCAGCGTGGGGTTCACGTTGTTGTGCACGACGTCCGCCGTGATGACCACGCGTGCCACATCCTTGCGGGACGGCACCTCGTACATCACCGACATCAGGACCTCTTCCATGATGGCCCTGAGCCCACGGGCGCCGGTACCGCGCAGGATCGCCTGGTCGGCGATCGCCTCGAGCGCCGGGCGGTCGAAGTCCAGCTCCACGCCGTCGAGTTCGAACAGCCGCTGGTACTGCTTGACCAGTGCGTTGCGCGGCTCGACGAGGATCTTGAGCAGGGCCTCGCGGTCCAGGTTGTGCACCGAGGTGATGACCGGGAGACGCCCGATGAACTCGGGGATCATGCCGAACTTCACCAGGTCCTCGGGCATGACCTCCTGGAACTGGTCGCTGGCCTCGATCTCCCGCTTGGAGCGGATCGTGGCGCCGAAACCGATGCCCTTGGCGCCCGCCCGCGACTCGATGATCTTCTCGAGGCCGGCGAAGGCACCACCCACGATGAACAGCACGTTCGTCGTGTCGATCTGGATGAACTCCTGATGGGGGTGCTTGCGCCCGCCCTGCGGCGGTACGGAGGCGGTCGTGCCCTCCAGGATCTTCAGCAGGGCCTGCTGGACGCCCTCGCCGCTGACATCGCGGGTGATCGACGGGTTCTCGCTCTTACGGGCGACCTTGTCGATCTCGTCGATGTAGATGATCCCGGTCTCGGCCTTCTTCACGTCGTAGTCGGCGGCCTGGATCAGCTTCAGCAGGATGTTCTCGACGTCCTCGCCGACATAGCCCGCCTCGGTGAGCGCCGTGGCGTCGGCGATGGCGAACGGGACATTGAGCATCCGGGCCAGCGTCTGGGCCAGCAGGGTCTTGCCCGAGCCGGTGGGACCGAGAAGCAGGATGTTGGACTTGGCGAGCTCGATCGCGTCGTCCCGGCCCTGCGCGCCGCCGTTCTCACCGGCCTGGACGCGCTTGTAGTGGTTGTACACCGCGACCGAGAGTGCCTTCTTCGCGGGCTCCTGCCCGACGACGTAACCCTCGAGGAACTCGTAGATCTCGCGCGGCTTGGGAAGTTCCTCCCACCGCACCTCGGAGGTCTCGGCGAGCTCCTCCTCGATGATCTCGTTGCAGAGGTCGATGCACTCGTCGCAGATGTACACCCCGGGGCCTGCGATGAGCTTCTTCACCTGCTTCTGGCTCTTTCCGCAGAACGAGCACTTGAGCAGATCGCCGCCATCACCAATGCGTGCCACGAGGTGCTTCCCCTTCGCCTGGGAGCGCTTGGTTCAGCGGCTCCTGGTGCCTCATATCCGACGGTACCTTGCCGGGACCCTCGTTCGGGCCCCCCTTGGCGTGGTTCACATTTGACGTACACCACGCCCGTGCACCACGCCAAGGGACGGCAAGGTGTCAGGCGGCCGCTGCGGCCGTGCTCTTGCGGGTCGACACGATCTGGTCGACCAGGCCGTACGCGAGGGCGTCCTCGGCCGTGAGGATCTTGTCGCGCTCGATGTCCTCGCGGACCTTCTCGATCGGCGTGGAGGAGTGCTTGGCCAGCATCTCCTCGAGCTGCTCACGCATGCGCAGGATCTCGTTGGCGGCGATCTCCAGGTCGGAGAGCTGCTCGCGGCCGGTCTGGGAGGACGGCTGGTGGATCAGCACACGGGCGTGCGGCAGAGCCATGCGCTTGCCGGGGGTACCGGCGGCCAGCAGCACTGCGGCGGCGGAGGCCGCCTGGCCCATGCACACCGTCTGGATGTCCGGCTTCACGAACTGCATCGTGTCGTAGATCGCGGTCAGCGCGGTGAAGGAGCCGCCCGGGCTGTTGATGTAGATCGAGATGTCGCGGTCCGGGTCCATCGACTCCAGGCACAGCAGCTGCGCCATGACGTCGTTGGCGGAGGCGTCGTCGATCTGCACGCCGAGGAAGATCACGCGCTCCTCGAAGAGCTTCGCGTACGGGTCGTACTCGCGCACGCCCTGGGAGGTGCGCTCGACGAAGCGGGGGACGACGTAGCGGTTGTCCACCTGCGGGCCCGTGTAGAGGCCGCTCGCGGAGAGGTTGTTCTGCATGTCGGTGTTCACCATCCTGGTGGCGTATCGCGGGCTGGAGGAGGGGTTGGGGGCTGAGCCGGGGCGGAGCAGCTCAGGCCCCGGTGCCGCCGCCGCCCGGGACGTTCGAAGCGTTGGAGATGATCTCGTCGATGAGCCCGTAGTCCTTGGCTTCCTCAGCCGTGAACCAGCGGTCGCGGTCACCGTCGCGGATGATCTTGTCGACCGTCTGGCCGGAGTGGTGCGCGGTGATCTCCGCCATCCGCTGCTTGGTGCGCAGCAGGTACTCGGCCTGGATCTTGATGTCCGACGCGGTGCCGCCGATGCCGGCGGAGCCCTGGTGCATGAGGATGTCGGTGTGCGGCAGCGCGAAGCGCTTGCCCTCGCTGCCACCGGTGAGCAGGAACTGGCCCATGGAGGCCGCCATGCCCATGCCGATGGTCACGACGTCGTTCGGGATGTACTGCATGGTGTCGTAGATGGCCATGCCGGCCGACACCGAGCCACCGGGGCTGTTGATGTAGAGGTAGACGTCCTTCTCGGGGTCCGCGGCCAGCAGAAGGAGCTGCGCCGTGATGCGGTTGGCGATGTCGTCGTCGACCTGCTGGCCCAGGAAGATGATGCGCTCGCCGAGCAGCCGGCTGTAGACCTGGTCGCCGAGGCCCCCACCGATAGACGGCTCACCGGCGGCGTTAGGCATCAGAATCGTCACGTAATCCACCTGCTCGTCTCTGACGGCTGCGGCCGTCTCAGCGTCTGTAGTACTGCCGGGGCGGAGAACTCCCCCCGGGCGATCCCGGAGGCGATTACTCCCCTGCCCTCGTATTCATGGACCCTAACGCGCTGGTGGGCGGCGGCCATCCCGGTTCCGGAACTGTTCGCTGGGAGCGCAAGGTGGCCCCGGTGCCGGGGAGGCAGAGCCCTGGCCCGCCGACGGGTGACCGAATTGGGGGGTGGTCTCCCGCCGGAGGCAGGGAGAGCGCATACGCCGAAAGGGAGAACACGCGCAGGCCGCGAGGTACGGACGGCCGAGCATGATCGGTCGTCGGCGCGCGTCTGAACCCCCTGGCGGGCCTTCCTCCCGCCGAAGCAAGGGGGGCCCGAGCCCAAAGGAAACGGGCCCGGCCGCGTCATGCGGCCGGGCCCGTCAGCACCCGTTGGGGGGTGAGGCTCAGGCCTCGGTCTTCTCGGCGTCCTCGGTGGACGCCTCGGCCTCGGTCTCGGCCTCGTCGTCGTCCTCGCCGAGGTCGACGATCTCGCCGTTGGTGTCCTTGACCGTGGCGGCCTCGACCACCGTGGCGAGGGCCTTGCCGCGGGCGACCTCGCCCACGAGCATCGGAACCTGGCCGCCCTCGACGATCGCCTGGGCGAACTGGTCGGGGGACATGCCGGAGGAGGCGGCGCGGCGCATGAGGTGCTCGGTGAGCTCCTCCTGGCTGACGTTCAGCTTCTCCTTGGAGACCAGCTCGTCCAGGATGAACTGGGTCTTGATGCCCTTGACCGCCTGGTCCTTGGTCTCGGCGTCGAACTCCTCGGCCGTCTTGCCCTGGATCTCCAGGTACTTGGCGAGATCGAGGCCCATCTGGCCCAGCTGGTGGTGCTCAAGGTTGTGCTTGCGGGTGTTGACCTCGTCCTCGAGCAGCTTCTCGGGGATCGGGACCTCGACCAGCTCGAGGAGCTTGTCGAGGACACGCTCCTGGGCCTGGGTGGCCTGGTCGTACTGCTTCATGTTCTCGAGGCGCTTGCGGCTGTCGGCCTTCAGGTCCTCGAGAGTGTCGAACTCGCTCGCCATCTGCGCGAACTCGTCGTCCAGCTCAGGCAGCTCGCGGGCGGCGACCTGGGTGACCTTGACGGTGACCTCGGCCTCCTTGCCCTGCGCGGAGCCGCCCTTCAGCTCGGAGGTGAAGGTGGCCTCACCGCCGGCCTCGAGGCCGGTGACGGCCTCGTCGATGCCGTCGAGCAGCTCACCGGAGCCGATGGTGTACTGCACACCGTCGGCCACGCCGTCCGCGAGGACCTCGCCGTCGACCTTGGCCTCGAGGTCGACCGTCACGACGTCGCCCTCGGCGGCGGCGCGCTCGACCGGGGAGGTGGAGGCGAAGCGGGAGCGGAGCTCCTCCACGGACTTCTCGATGTCCTCGTCGCTGACCTCGATGGCGTCGACCTCGACCTCGATGCCGGAGTAGTCCGGGATCTCGACGGTCGGGCGGACATCGACCTCGGCGGTGAAGTTCAGCGTCTCGCCGTCCTTCAGCTCCGTGATGTCCACCTCGGGCTGGCCGAGGGGGTTGATCTCCGCCTCGTTGACCGCCTCGGTGTAGAACTTCGGGAGGGCGTCGTTGACCGCCTCCTCCAGCACCGCCGCGCGGCCGAACCGCTGGTCGATGACCCGGGCCGGGATCTTGCCCTTACGGAAGCCCTTGACCGTGACCTGCTGGTTGATCTTCTTGTACGCCGCGTCGAGGCTGGCCTTGAGCTCCTCGAAGGGCACCTCGACAGTGAGCCGAACCCGGGTCGGGTTCAGGGTCTCCACGGCGCTCTTCACGGTTCGGTCTCCTTGGTGGCTGAATACTGGGGTTTGCTGGGCTCATCGCAGCGTGTGGTGCCGGCGGCGGCTCAGCGGATCGGGCCCGGTTCTTCAGACACTCGTCAGACACACGGGCACGCAGCTTGCATAGTAACCGCAAGCGGGACGAGCCCCACAACGTGACCTTGAAGGTGTACGTGACTGGTCGGGGTGGCGGGATTTGAACCCACGGCCTTCCGCTCCCAAAGCGGACGCGCTACCAAGCTGCGCCACACCCCGTTCGGTGCGACACGTAGGGTACATGCCCGAAGGCGGTGGTCAGACCCCTTTGTTGCACACACGCGCCGTGGAAGGAATGGGTGTGCGGTCACCGGCACGGACCCGCTACGATGCTCTTCGTGCCACGGCGCCCACGACCTTCGTCGGCAGTCCATGGCGCGGTCCTCGCGGGCGTAGCTCAATGGTAGAGCACTAGTCTTCCAAACTAGCTACGCGGGTTCGATTCCCGTCGCCCGCTCTTGATGGCTCAGGGCCAGGTCAGAGGTCGATTCCTCTGCCTGGCCCTGATGCGTTTGGCGATTCACACGACCCACTTGGGCGCGGTCAGAATTTGATCGCGTTGATGGAGTCAGCTATCGAGTCGAGAAAGTTGTTGATCGACGGCGCCATGCCCGTCGAGGCGAGGAAGAAGCCGAAGAGCGCCGCGACGAGCGCGGGCCCGGCCTTGATCGAACCGCCGCGGACCATCACCACGAGGATGATCGCCAACAGCAGCACCACAGACAGCGAAATGGCCACAACTGATCACACCCTCGGTCGGTCCACCTAGCCAACTCGGGAAGCACGCGGCCCAGCACACCCCCCGTCGACCCCATCGTGCCACCAACCACCGGGTGGCGGATGCCTGCTGACACAACGTCGGCCGGCGGATCCGGCGGAGCACGGAGTCCGCTCTCCCCGTCTACCCACTTCTGCGAAATACACACAGCCCGGTTACCAGAAATTCAAGCAATATCAGTGAGTAAATTCACCACCCCCTTCCGGACGGACAACTTGCCCCGTTCAAGGGGGATTAATTGGGGCATACAGGGCGCTTGGCGGTAGTTTCATGGGTGAATTGGAAGAATCGTCGAGCACGTTTTACGTAATCCAATGAGCCCGGCTAAGGTGCCTCGAATGTTCCAGGCTCCGAATGCATTGCGGAGGGACCGGTCGCCCGAGGCTTCCCGGGATCCGGAACCCGTCCCCACAGCGCACGCGACGACGACGGCGACCGCGGAGAAGGCCGCGACAGCAGCGGCACCAGCCACGGCGGTGACGGCTGAACCAGCCCGGGCGCCGTCCGAGGGCGCACCGCCCAAGGGCGCGAGACGCGACCCCTACTTCGACAACGCCAAGTACCTGGCGATCGTGCTGGTGGCCATGGCACACGCCTGGGAGCCGGTGATGGAGGGCAGCCGCGCCACACGGGCGCTGTACATGCTCGTCTACACCTTCCACATGCCGGCGTTCATCATCATCTCGGGCTACTTCTCACGGAGTTTCACCGCCCGGCCCGATCAGCTGAAGCGGCTGGTCAGCGGGGTCGTGGTGCCGTACGTCGTGTTCGAGGTGGCGTACACGCTCTTCAAGCGCTGGGCGGACGACGACCCTGGTTATCCGTTCAGCATGACCGATCCGCTGTATCTCACCTGGTTTTTGATCGCGCTGTTCGTCTGGCGGTTGTCCACCCCGTTGTGGCGCTCGCTGCGCCACCCGCTGCCGGTCGCCCTGGTGATCGCCGCGCTCGGCTCGCTGACCCCGGGCATCGGACAGGACCTCGACCTCCAGCGGGTCCTGCAGTTCCTGCCTTTCTTCGTGGTGGGACTGCTGCTGAAGCCGGAGCACTTCCAGATCGTGCGCAGGCGCGAGGTGCGGCTGCTCGCCCTGCCGGTGTTCGCCGGAGCCACAGCGGTCGCCTATCTGGTGGCGCCGCACATCCGGATGGGCTGGTTCTACCACTCGGCCGGCGCCGAGGACCTGGACGCGCCCTGGTGGGCGGGGCCGGTGATGACCACCGGGCTGTTCCTGTGCTCGCTGGTGCTGACGGCTGCCTTCCTGGCCTGGGTGCCGCGCAGGCACACCTGGTTCACCGTGCTCGGCGCGGGCACCATCTGCGGCTATCTGCTGCACGGCTTCCTGGTGAAGACTCTGGACTGGCGGAATCTGGTCCCGCAGTACCCGTGGCTGGCCACGCCCACCGGGGAGATCGTCCTGACGCTGGCCATCGCCGTCGCCGTGACACTGCTCTGTACGCCTCCGGTGCGACGGGCCATGCGCTGGGCGACGGAGCCCGATCTGTCCTGGGCCTTCCGCCGGGACAGCCGGGGCGGCCGAAGTGTCAGCCGTCCGTCGCCGGTGTCCCAGTCCCCGTCAGCCCGAGCAGTCGCCGTACCGTCGCGTACTTCCCGGTGAGCCGGTCCCGGGTCGCCTCGTCCAGCACGGCGAGGCGCACCGGGTCCGCGTTGTGGGCGAGGTCGGCCTCCTTGACCAGCAGGGCGCCGGGGGTCGCGAGGACACGACGGGTGTAGTCGGCGAGCGGCTCGTCCTCGTGCTTGGTGAGGGCCAGGACCATGTCCTTGACGGACCCGGGCAGTTCGGCGGCGTCCAGCCAGTCGCGGGTCAGCGCATGGTCCTCTACGGCGTCGTGCAACCAGGCGGCCGCGATCTGCTCGTCGCTGCCGCCGCGGGCCCGTACACCGTCCGCCACAGCCTGGAGGTGCTCGGTGTAGGGGCGCCCGGCCTTGTCCCGCTGGGCGGCGTGGGCCTCACGGGCGATGGCCTCGATCTCGGTCAGGGTGAGATACGGCATGAACGGGACTCTAAGCCGTCTCGGTCAGGGTTCGCGCCGCAGCAGAAGCAGGGCCCGGTCGTCGTTGACGTCCTTGGCCACCGCCTCGATCAGGTGCCAGGCGGCACCGTCGAACCCGGTGGTGACATGGCGGTCCGCCTCGCCCGTCAGCCGGTCCATGCCTTCCGCGATGTCGCGGTCGGAGGCCTCGACCAGGCCGTCCGTGAAGAGCATCAGCACATCACCGGGCTGGAGCGAGCCCTTGACCGGGTCGAACTGGGCACCGTCGTACACACCGAGCAGCGGGCCGTCGGCGGACTTCTCCTCCCAGTGGCCCGTGCCCGCGTTGAGCTGGAGGGCGGGCAGATGGCCTGCGGAGAGCAGCTCGTAGTCCCCAGAGTCCAGGTCGAGCACCAGGTGGATGGATGTCGCGAAGCCCTCGTCCCAGTCCTGGCGCAGCAGATAGCCGTTGGCCGCGGGCAGGAAGCCGTGCGGTGGGAGGGAACCGAGCAGACCGCCGAAGGCTCCGGACAGCAGCAGGGCGCGTGAGCCCGCGTCCATGCCCTTGCCGGACACGTCGGTGAGGACGGCCTCGAAGGTACGGCCGCCGTTGGTGCGGGCCGCGACCACGAAGTCCCCGGAGAAGGACTGGCCGCCGGCCGGACGCAGGGCCATCTCATGGCGCCAGCCCTTGGGCAGCCTGGGCAGCGCGCTCTGGACCCGGATGCGTTCGCGCAGGTCGAACAGCATGGTGCCACCGCGCCTCCAGGGCACACCGACACGGGCTCTGAACTGGGCGATGAGCAGTCCGAACAGTCCGCAGGCCGCCACCACCAGCACGGTGCCGGGGGTGACACGTGCGGGGCCGTCCAGATACGGGCCGAGCGCGACCGACTCGATGATCAGCGCGCTGGCCGCCGCCGCGTAGAGCCCGAGGAGGCTCGCGGGCCGCAGCAGCACCCCGCCAGCGACGATCGGCAGCACCATCGCGGTGGGCGCGAACCAGACCGGCATGGCTATGGTGCCGCAGGCGATCACCGGGATGGCGAGCAGCAGGCCCGCGAAGGCGATCCAGTCGGAGCCGTCACCGCGGAAGTAGTCGACTCCGGACTTGCGCAGCGCGGTGCGGGCCCGGCGAGCGGACCTCCGCAGCCGGGCCGCGAACGAACCTGCTGCGCCACGTGCCATCGACGTGGACCCTATCCATCCTCGCGGCCCCCGTGCAGGGGGGACCCCCAAAGACGTCACGCGGGAAACACCACATGACATTGCGCGCGAAATCGGGTCGCGACGGGCGGCGGGCCCCTGGTACGCATGCCATATGACGACGGATGTACGGGTGCTGAAGCGGTCCGAGTGGGATCACTGGTACGGGAGGCTGGAACTCGCCTTCGGCGGTGTCCTGGAGACCCGGGAGGAACGCGAGCTGTTCCGCGAGCTGACCGAGGTGGACCGCTCGATCGGGGTGTGGGACGGCGACGAGTGCGTCGGCACCGCCGGGGCGTTCAGTTTCCGGCTGTCGGTGCCGGGCGGCGGGTTCGTGCCCGCGGCCGGGGTGACGATGGTCAGCGTGGCCGCGACGCACCGGCGGCGCGGGGTGCTCACCTCGATGATGCGGCGCCAGCTGGACGACGTGCGTGAGTGGGGCGAGCCGCTGGCGGTGCTGACGGCGTCGGAACCCGCGATCTACGGACGGTTCGGATACGGGGTCGCCACCCATCAGTTGGGCCTCGACATCGACAGCAGCCGCGTGCGGATCGCCGCGCCTGTGGGGACGGACGACATACGACTGCGGTTCGTACCGGTGGCGGACGCCGCTGAGGTCTGCGAGCGGATCTACCGGCTCACCATCGGCTCACGGCCCGGGATGCCCGCACGGACGCCCGGCTGGGAGCGGCTGCCGCTGCTCGACCCGCCGTCCGAGCGGGAGGGCGCGTCGCCGATGCAGTGCGTGCTGGCCGAGCGCGACGGCGAAGTGGTGGGATTCGTCCGGTTCCACAACAAGCCCGAGTGGAGTTCCTCGGGGCCGAACGGCTCGATCACCGTGCGGCATCTCGACGCGCTGGATCCGGCCGCCTACGCGGCGCTGTGGCGTTTCGTGTTCGACATCGACCTGACGTCGACGGTGCACTCCGGCAACAGGCCGGTGGACGACCCGCTGCTGGGCTTGGTCAGCGATATCCGGCGGTGCGGGGTGCGGGTTCGGGACTCGCTGCACGTACGGCTGGTGGATGTGGGCGCCGCGCTGGCGACGCGGACGTATCAGGCGCCGGTGGATGTGGTGTTCGAGGTGGCGGACGCGTTCTGTCCCTGGAACGAGGGGCGCTGGCGCCTCACTGGCGACGCGAAGGGCGCGTCATGCGAGCGGACCGGGGAAGCGCCCGATCTGGCGCTGTCGGTGAGGGAGTTGGGCGCGGCCTATCTGGGCGGGGTGTCGCTGTCCTCGCTGGCGGGCGCGGGCCGGGTGCGAGAGCTGCGCGACGGCGCGCTCGCGGCGGCCTCGCTGGCCTTCGGCTCGGACCCCGCGCCATGGCTGCCGCACGGGTTCTGATGCCGTAGTACGTCGGCGCGGCAGCGTCACAGCCGGTGGCGACAGCCGTCGGCCCCTCTTTCGCCGGTGCCGTGACCGGATATCCGGCGGGGCACTCAGCGCGGCTGGCACCCCGGGCACCAGAAGAGGTTGCGGGCGGCGAGATCGGCGGTGCGGATCTCGCCGCCGCATATGTGGCAGGGCAGCGCGGCCCTGCGGTAGACGTACACCTCGCCGCCGTGGTCGTCCACGCGCGGCGGCCGGCCCATCGCCTCGGGGGTGTGCTCCGGCCGTACGGTGTCGATGCGGTTGTGGCGAACGCCTTCGCGCATCAGCGCCACCAGGTCCGTCCAGACGGCACCCCACTCACGCTCGGTGAGATCCCTGCCCGCCCGGTACGGATCGATGCCATGCCGGAAAAGGACCTCCGCGCGGTAGACGTTGCCGACGCCCGCGATCACCTTCTGGTCCATCAGCAGTGCCGCGATCGTCGTACGGGACCTGGAGATCCTGGTCCAGGCACGGTCCGGGCCGTCGTCGGGGCGCAGCGGGTCGGGGCCGAGCCGGTCGTGTACCGCCCGCTTCTCGCCGTCCGTGATCAGGGCGCAGGTGGTGGGTCCGCGCAGATCCACATACCCGTCGGGGTTGGCGAGCCGCAGCCGCACGGTGTCGGTGGGGGGCGGGGCCGGCGCGTCGCCGAAGGCCACCTTGCCGAAGAGCCCGAGGTGGATGTGGACCCACTCGCCGCCACCGCCGAAGCCGAGGAACAGGTGCTTCCCGTGGGCCTCGGTGCGCTCCAGCGCGGTGCCGTCGAGCAGCGCCGCGGAAGCGCTGAACTTGCCCTGCGGACTCGTGACCCGAACGGACCGGCCGCCGAACCGTTCCCGGTAGTCGGCGGCCAGTCGGTGGATGGTGTGCCCTTCGGGCATCAGGCGGTCGGCTCCTGCGGGTGGTGCGCGGGGATCGGGGGGAGCTCGCCGGTGGTCTCGTACACGGAGAGCATCTCGATGCGGCGGGTGTGACGCTCCTCACCCGAATAGGGGGTGTTCAGGAAGATCTCGACGAACTTGGTCGCCTCGTCCTGCGTGTGCATCCGAGCGCCGACGGAGATCACGTTGGCGTTGTTGTGCTCACGGCCGAGCTCGGCGGTCTGCTCGCTCCAGGCGAGGGCCGCTCGCACGCCCTTGACCTTGTTCGCGGCGATCTGCTCGCCGTTGCCGGAGCCGCCGATCACGATGCCCAGGCCGTCCGGGTCGGCGGCCGTCCGCTCGGCGGCGCGCAGGCAGAACGGCGGGTAGTCGTCCTGGGCGTCGTAGATGTGCGGACCGCAGTCCACGGGCT
Source organism: Streptomyces sp. NPDC019396 (assembly GCF_040632375.1). NCBI lineage: Bacteria > Bacillati > Actinomycetota > Actinomycetes > Kitasatosporales > Streptomycetaceae > Streptomyces > Streptomyces sp. NPDC019396. Next base: position 197,356 of record NZ_JBEYBS010000003.1, read on the forward strand.
CATGGCCGTGGGCCTTGAGCCACTCGACGAGGTGGTTCTTGAGTTCGAAACCGGCATGGTCGGAGCCGAGGTACACGCGCATGATCCGAGTGTGGCACGCGCGATGCCGGGCAGGCGTCAGCGGGGTCCGTCGCACGGGCCCTGTCGGACGACCGGATGTCACCCGGCGGGACGCAGGGCCACGTGGCTCGCGTCACTATCCGGAATCAGGCCTTCCGTACCGGCGGGTCACCGGCTTGAATGCGTGGGCTCGTCACCCGAGCGACCCGCACACGTAAGGAATCGTCCATGAACCCCCAGCCGACCCTTACGAAGGCAGGCGGAACCACTGGCGAACCCGGTATTCCGCAGCCTTCCGACGGTCTCAAGGCCGGACTGAAGAACCGCCATCTTTCCATGATCGCGATTGGTGGTGTGATCGGCGCAGGACTGTTCGTCGGCTCGTCCGGCGGCATCGCCAAGGCCGGCCCCGCCATCCTCGTGTCGTACGTACTCGTCGGCGCGATGGTCGTCTTCGTGATGCGGATGCTCGGCGAGATGGCCGCGGCGAGCCCCAACTCGGGCTCCTTCTCGGCGTATGCCGACCGCGCTCTCGGCCGCTGGGCCGGTTTCTCGATCGGCTGGCTGTACTGGTTCTTCTGGGTCGTCGTGCTGGCGGTCGAAGCGACCGCAGGTGCGGTGATCCTGGAGGGCTGGGTCCCGGCCGTGCCGCAGTGGGCCTGGGCGCTGATCGTCATGGCCGTGCTGACCGTCACCAACCTCGCCTCCGTGGCGTCCTACGGTGAGTTCGAGTTCTGGTTCGCCGGCATCAAGGTCGTCGCCATCGGTGCGTTCGTGGTCATCGGTCTGCTGGCCGTGTTCGGCGTGCTGCCCGGCTCCGACAACCCCGGCGCCGGTTTCGCGCACCTGACCGACGCCGGCGGCTTCCTGCCCAACGGCGCGGGCGCCATCCTCACCGGCGTGCTGATGGTCGTCTTCTCCTTCATGGGCAGCGAGATCGTGACCCTGGCCGCCGGCGAGTCCGAGGACCCGCGGCGCGCGGTCACCAAGGCCACCAACAGCGTGATCTGGCGGATCGCCGTGTTCTACCTGGGTTCGATCTTCGTCGTGCTGACCCTGCTGCCGTGGAACGACGAGTCGATCGTCGAGAAGGGCTCGTACGTCGCGGCCCTCGACTCCATCGGCATCCCGCACGCCGGCCAGATCATGAACGTCATCGTGCTCACCGCCGTGCTGTCCTGCCTGAACTCGGGCCTCTACACCGCCTCGCGGATGGCCTTCTCGCTCGGCGAGCGCGGTGACGCCCCGAAGGCCTTCGCGAAGACCACCGCCAACGGCGTGCCGACCGTCGCCATCCTGGCCTCGGTGGTGTTCGGCTTCGTCGCCGTCATCTTCAACTACACGAACAAGGACACCGTCTTCCTGTTCCTGCTGAACTCCTCGGGTGCGGTCGCGCTCTTCGTCTGGCTGGCGATCTGCCTCACCCAGCTGCGGATGCGCGGGATCCTGAAGCGCGAGGCCCCGGAGAAGCTGACGGTGAAGATGTGGCTCTTCCCGTATCTGACGTGGGCGACCGCCGCGATGATCGTCTTCGTCATCGGCTACATGTTCTTCGACGACGGAAACCGTGAGGTCGTGACGCTGTCGGTGCTGGTGGCGCTGGTCGTGGTGGCCATCGGCGTGGTGCGCAGCCTCATGGGCAAGGGCAAGCCCACCGTCGCGGACACGGCGGACGCCCCCAGGGACTCGGTCGACGCCTGAGGCCCGGCCCTCCGGACAAGACCGGAGCCCCGTCCCGCTGCATGCGGGACGGGGCTCCGACCGTTGGTCCGGGGACTCAGCCGCGGCGGTCGACGAGCTTCCACGCCGTCGGCAATGCGCCCATCGCGAGCGCCGCCTTGAGTGCGTCGCCGACGAGGAACGGAACGAGGCCCAGCGCCACGGCCTTCCCGAACGGCATCCCGGTGGCCACGGCGAGGTACGGCACGCCGACCGCGTAGATGATCGCCGAGCCGAGCACCATCGTCCCGGCCGTGCGCAGCACGGAGCGGTCCGCGCCCCGGCGGGCGAGGGCGCCGACCACGGTGGCGGCGAGCAGCATGCCGAGGATGTAGCCGAAGGACGGCATCCCGTAGCCGGAGGACGCCTCGGCGAACCACGGCACGCCCGCGACGCCCGCGACCGCGTACACCGCGAGGGCGAGGAAGCCGCGGCGCGCACCGAGCGCGGTGCCGACGAGCAGCGCGGCGAAGGTCTGGCCGGTCACCGGGACCGGGGAGCCGGGGACCGGGACGGAGATCTGAGCCGCGATGCCGGTGAGCACGGCGCCGCCCACGACAAGGGCGATGTCCTTGGTGCGCGAGGCGGGCAGCAGGTCGGCGAGGACCGCGCCGGTGAACGGCGGGCGGACAGGGGCGGCAGCTGTGGTGCTCATCAGTACTCCGCAGTGGCAAATCGATGTGGACATGGCGACGCTAACCGACGGGTGAACGCCCGATCACCGTCGGTCGAAGACAAACCGCCGGTCAGCACCTTGGTGGGGTTCACACAAATCGATGGATGCACACCGCGAGGCGGCGTGACGCGCATCACTGAGCTGACGAGCACGAAAGCCCATGAAGGCTACTCCCGGCTACCGGCAGGACTTCGGGGATCCTGTGGACTCTCACCAATCCCCTGACCGCCGCACGCGACCCCGTACGGCGTATGTGCGATATGCAACTGCCTCGTACCCAAAGCTTCACATTGTGTGAGCATTTTGTCCGTATAGCGGTCACTCATGCTCTGTGACCGGTACGGGGCCCAGACTTGGGCGACCCGCTACGCCCCCTTGTCCCCTGTCCCCCATGAGCAAGGCACACCCATGTCCCGGACCCCGGCGCCCGCACCCGCCACCGACAAGACCGACAGCACCGCCGGCGCCGCCGACTCGGCGGCGCTCGGGCACAGCCTCAAGCCGCGCCATCTGTCGATGATCGCCCTCGGTGGCGTGATCGGCGCAGGACTCTTCGTCGGCTCCGGCGAGGGAATCGCCGCCGCGGGCCCGTCGATCGTCGTCGCCTACGCCGTGTCCGGGCTGCTCGTGATGCTCGTGATGCGCATGCTCGGCGAGATGTCGGCGGCGAACCCGGCATCCGGCTCCTTCTCCGTGCACGCCGAGCGGGCGCTCGGGCCCTGGGCGGGCTTCACGGCGGGCTGGTCCTTCTGGGTGCTGCTGTCCGTCGCGGTGGGCCTGGAGGGCATCGGCGCCGCCGAGATCGTCAGCGGCTGGCTGCCCGGCACACCGGAGTGGGCCTGGGTGGCGCTGTTCATGCTGGTGTTCTGCGGCACCAACCTGGCGGCGGTGAAGAACTTCGGCGAGTTCGAGTTCTGGTTCGCCGCCCTCAAGGTCGGGGCCATCGCGCTCTTCCTGGTCCTCGGCGGGCTCGCCATCCTCGGCCTGCTGCCCGGCACGGAGGCCCCCGGTACGGCGAATCTCACGGGCGAGGGCGGCTTCCTGCCCAACGGGTCCCAGGGCCTGGTCGTCGGCCTGCTCGCATCGGTGTTCGCCTACGGCGGCCTGGAGACGGTCACGATCGCCGCGGCCGAGTCCGAGCACCCGGTCCAGGGCGTCGCCAAGGCGGTGCGTACGGCGATGTGGCGTATCGCGCTGTTCTACATCGGGTCCATGGCGGTCATCGTCACCCTGGTGCCCTGGGACGACCCGGATGTCGCCAACCCCGACAAGGGCCCGTACGTCACCGCCCTCAACCACCTCGACATCCCCGGGGCAGGCACCGTGATGCAGGTCGTGGTGCTGGTCGCGCTGCTCTCCGCGATGAACGCCAACATCTACGGCGCCTCCCGGATGGCGTACTCGCTCGTCGCCCGCGGCCAGGGCCCGAAGGTCCTCGGCCGGGTCACGGGCGGCGTGCCACGGATCGCCGTGCTGGTGTCCTCGGTGTTCGGCTTCGTCTGCGTGGTGCTCAAGTACTGGCGTCCGGATGACGTGTTCCCCTGGCTGCTGAAGATGATCGGGGCGGTGATCCTGGTCGTCTGGCTCTTCATCGCCGTCTCCCAGCTCGTGCTGCGCCGCCGCACCGAGCGCGAGGCCCCCGAGAAGCTCGTGGTGCGGATGTGGCTGTACCCGGTGCTGACCTGGGTCGCCATCGCGGCCATGCTCGGCATCTTCGTCCTGATGCTGCGTGAGCCCGGGACCCGTGAACAGCTCCTCTACACGGGTGGGATGACCCTGGTGATGGCCGTCTGCGGTGTGCTCGTGCAGAAGAGCCGCAAGCGGACGCAGTCGGCGGACTGACTCCCGCGAACCGACGCCGAGACCCCCGGACCGCCATCGCGGTCCGGGGGTCTTCTGGTCACGCCACCACCTCGTGGACCCTTGTTGCTGCTAGCCTGCACTTGCGAATTGTTTGCAATTAGTGGTCGAAGGGCTCGGACATGGCCGTGTACACACTTCCTGAACTCCCGTACGACTACGCGGCGCTGGAGCCGGTGATCAATCCGCAGATCATCGAGCTGCACCACGACAAGCACCACGCCGCGTACGTGAAGGGTGCCAACGACACGCTGGAGCAGCTGGCGGAGGCACGGGACAAGGACGTCTGGGGCTCGATCAACGGCCTGGAGAAGAACCTCGCGTTCCATCTCTCCGGCCACATCCTGCACAGCATCTACTGGCACAACATGGCCTCCCCGAAGGACGGTGGCGGCGGTGAGCCGCTGGCCGCGGACGGCGTGGGCGAGCTGGCGGACGCGATCACGGAGTCCTTCGGCTCCTTCGCCGCGTTCAGGACCCAGCTCTCGAAGGCCGCGGCCACCACGCAGGGCTCCGGCTGGGGCGTCCTCGCCTACGAGCCGGTCAGCCGCCGGCTGATCGTCGAGCAGGTCTACGACCACCAGGGCAACGTCGGCCAGGGTTCGGTGCCGATCCTTGTCTTCGACGCGTGGGAGCACGCCTTCTACCTCCAGTACAAGAACCAGAAGGTGGACTTCATCGACGCGATGTGGGGCGTCGTCAACTGGCAGGACGTCGCGAAGCGCTACGCCGAGGCGAAGGAGCGCACCCCGCTCATCACTCCCTGACACCGGTTCGCCGGCGCGCGGGCGATCCGGAGCAGGGTCTCCCCGCCGGAGGCAGGGGCCGGGAACCGGGCCCCGCAAGAGGGTCTCCTGCTTGTGATCGTCTTCTCAGCCTTCACTTGCAGGTGGATGGAGGAAGGGCCTCCGCGAGGACGGGACTCGCGGAGGCCCTTCTTTTGCGCGCCCCGCCACAGGGCGCCCACGCGGCCACGGGCGCCCGTGCGAGGATCGTTGCCGTTCGAACGAGACACGAAGGAGTGGCCGTGCCCGGAGAGAATCTGTCCCGCGACGAGGCCCGTGAGCGGGCCGCGCTGCTGTCCGTCGACGGGTACGAGGTCTTCCTCGATGTGCGGTCCGCCACCAGGGAGGACGCGTCCGAGCCGCGGACCTTCCGCTCGGTGACGACGATCCGCTTCCGCGCGGCCGAACCGGGCGCGGCAAGCTTCGCCGATCTGCTCGCCCCGTCGGTGACCGCCGTCACCCTGAACGGCGAGGAGCTGGACCCGGCCGTCGTGTTCGACGGGTCCCGGGTGACACTCCCCGCGCTGCGCGCCGAGAACGTCCTGGTGGTCGACGCCCAGTGCGCGTACAGCCGCACCGGCGAAGGTCTGCACCGCTTCGTCGACCCCGAGGACGGCGAGGTCTACCTCTACACGCACTACGAGCCGGCCGACGCCCGCCGGGTGTTCGCCAATTTCGAGCAGCCGGATCTCAAGGCCCCCTTCCGATTCGAGGTGGCCGCGCCGGAGGGCTGGACGGTCTGGAGCAACGGTGCCGCGGAGTCCCGGGACGGCGACAGCTGGCGTTTCGCCTGCACCAAGCCGATCTCGACGTACATCACCGCCGTCGTGGCCGGTCCGTACCACCACGAGACCGACCTCTACACCCGCGGGCTGCCCGACGGGAGCACGCTGGAGATCCCGCTCGGCGCCATGTGCCGCAGGTCGCTCGCCAAGCACTTCGACGCCGACGACATCTTCCTGGTCACCAAGCAGGGCCTGGACTTCTTCCACGACCACTTCGACTACCCGTACCCGTTCGGGAAGTACGACCAGGCCTTCGTGCCCGAGTACAACATCGGGGCGATGGAGAACCCGGGGTGCGTGACCTTCCGCGAGGAGTTCATCTTCCGCGGCAAGGTGACCCAGGCGTCGTACGAGCGGCGCACCAACGTCATCCTGCACGAGATGGCGCACATGTGGTTCGGCGACCTGGTCACCATGCAGTGGTGGGACGACCTGTGGCTGAAGGAGTCCTTCGCGGACTTCATGGGGTCCTTCTCGATGGTGGAGGCGACCCGCTTCCACAACGGATGGGTGACCTTCGCGAACAACCGCAAGGCCTGGGCGTACCGCGCGGACCAGCTCCCGTCCACCCACCCCATCACGGCCGACATCCGTGACCTGGAGGACGCGAAGCTCAACTTCGACGGCATCACCTACGCCAAGGGCGCGTCGGTCCTGAAGCAGCTGGTGTCCTATGCGGGCCGGGACGCCTTCCTCGAGGGTGCGCGGCGCTACTTCGCGCGGTACGCGTTCGGGAGCACCCGGCTGGGCGATCTGCTCTCCGTGCTGGAGGAGACTTCGGGGCGGGACATGGCGGCCTGGTCGCGTTCCTGGCTGGAGACCGCCGGGGTCAACACGCTGACCCCGGTGGCCACCTACGACTCCGAGGGCCGTATCACCGAGCTCGCGGTGCTCCAGGAGGGCGAGGAGCTCCGGCCGCACCGCGTGGCGGTCGGGCTGTACCGGCACGAAGGGCCGGAGCTGGTGCGTTACGCGCGGGCCGAGGTGGACGTGGTCGGGGCACGGACGGTCCTCGACGAGCTGGCGGGGGCGGAGCGTCCCGCGCTGGTGCTGGTCAACGACGACGACCTCACGTATTGCAAGATCCGCTTCGACGAGGGCTCGCTGGAGACACTGCGCTCACACCTGGGTGCGATCACGGACCCGCTCGCCCGCGCGCTGTGCTGGTCGGCACTGTGGAATCTGACACGGGACGCGCTCATGCCCGCACGGGACTTCGTGGCGCTGGCCATGGACTTCGCGGCCCGGGAGTCGGACATCGGCGTGCTCCAGATGGTGCACGCGTGGGCGCGCACGGCGCTGGTGCACTACGCGGCACCGGGCTGGCGCGAGGAGGGCAGGGGGCTGCTGTCCACGTGCGCGCTGCGGGAGCTGCGCCTCACGGAGCCGGGCAGCCAGCACCAGCTCACCTGGGCGCGGTTCTTCGCGGCGGCGGCCACGACAGCGGCCGATTTCCAGTTTCTCCAGGGGTTGCTCGACGGCACCGCGAAGATCGACGGCCTCGATGTCGACCAGGAGCTGCGCTGGGCGTTCCTGGAGCCGCTGGTCGCGCACGGGGTGGCCGACGAGGCGGCGATCGGGGCGGAGCTGGCCCGTGACGACACCGCTTCCGGCAGGCGGCACCAGGTCCGGTGCCTGGCGGCGCGCCCATCGGCCGCGGTCAAGGACCAGGCGTGGGCGCAGGTGGTGGAGTCCGACGCGCTCTCCAACGCGCTGGTCGCGGCGACGATTTCGGGATTCGTACAGTCGTCGCAGCGTGAGCTGATCGCGCCTTACGCGGAGAAGTACTTCGCCGCGATCGAACGGGTGTGGGCCGAGCGCTCCATCCAGATCGGTATGGACGTGGTGCAGGGATTCTTCCCCGGCCTCCAGGGCGACCAGGCCACTCTGGACGCGACGGACGGCTGGCTGTCCTCGCATCCCTCGGCTCCTCCGGCGCTGCGCCGACTGGTCATCGAGGAACGCGACGATCTGGCACGGGCGCTGCGTGCCCAGCAGCGGGACGCGGCGCGGGACTGAGCCGGCCGCGGGTGTGCGGCGCACCGGTGACGGCGCACCGCACACCCACACCCACACCCACACCCACACCCACACCCACACCCACACCCACACCCACACCCACACCCACACCCACATCAGCACCCGCATCCGCATCCGCGTCGCTTTCCGCGTACGTGACGTCGCCCCCGTCCGTCGCTGCGCCTGCCGTCCTCGGCCACCGACGTCGCCGGAGGACGGACCGCGACGGCGCCTCCACCGTGGTCGGCCTCCACGGCACGGCGTCACCGCGGTGCGGCTGAAGGCCTCGTCGCCCCGGTGCCGGCGGACGGGTGCGCCGCAGAGCGCAGCACCTGATCGGCTTTCGAACTACCGTACTTTAGGGCGGCGTTGTCCGGAATTGTCGACGAACGTGTAACAGCGGTTAGGAGCCGTACGTCACAAGGGAATTGGCGCATCATGAACCCCAACACCCCTCTTCCTCAGCGCCCCTTGAGTCACCGGTCAGATGCGAGAAGCCGGGTACTGACCGCCGCGCAGCTCCGCGCGCACGGCGTGCCGGCGGACCGCGCCGCTGAGCGGTGCAGGCCCGGTGGGCCGTGGCAACAGGTCCTGCCCGGTGTGTATGTGCTGCACCGGGGTCCGCTCACCAGCGAGGAGCGGCTGAACGCCGTGCTGGCGTACGCCGCCCGGCCCGCGAGCGGCGGGGAAGCCATGATCACCGGGCTGGCGGCGCTGGCACTGCGGCGGTTCGCCTCCGTACCTCCGCTGCCCTCGCTGGAGCGGATCGACGTGCTGGTGCCGCGCACCAGGCGGCTGCGGTCGGCGGGATGCGCGCGGCTGATCCGCACCCAGTCGCCGCCGCGGCCCGAGTACGTCGCGGGGCTGGCTGTCGCCCCGGTCGCCCGGGCGCTCGCGGACGCGGTCGCCCGCCTCAGCGACCCGGCCTCGGTGCGCCGGCTGCTCACCGAGGCCGTCCGCGCCGGATACTGCGAACCCGCCGCTGTGGTCGGGGAGCTGAACCGGGCGCGACTGCTCTCCCGGCCCCATCTGGTGGACGCCGTGGACGCCCTGCTCGCCGAGGGACGGGCGCTGGCGGAGGACCGGCTGTACGAACTGATCCATCTGTACGGGCTGCCCGACCCGCTCTGGAACGTCGACCTGCGGCTGCCTGGCGGCCCCCATCTCGGCAGCGTCGACGCCTACTGGCCCGAGCAGGCGGTCGCCCTGGAACTCGGCACCCGCGCCCCGCGCCCGCCCCGGCACGGGACTGCCGGGGCGGGCCCGGACCTGGAGTGGCCCGCGTACAGCCATCAGCGGGAGCACCTGGAGCGCCTCGGCATCACGGTGGTGCATGCCTCACCGAAGCGTCTGCGGGATGCCCCCGCCGAACAGGCGGCGGTGATCCGTACCGCGCTGATGGCCTCACCGCACCGGGAGCCCGCCGCGTATGTCGTGGTCCTCCCCCGTTGAGCCCTCCGGTCCCGGGCTCAGCAGAACTCCGCCTCCATGACGGCCGCGCTGTCGCCCGCCCAGTCACTGTTGAAGTTCAGCGCGAGGGCGTGGCCGCCGTCCCGGGTGGCGACGGCTCCCGACGCGGAGCCGTGGATGCCTCCGCCGTGGCCCCAGACCTCCTTGCCGCAGGACAGCTTCAACGCCATCAGGCCGAGCCCGTAACGGAGGTTCGGCGAGTCCTCGTCCGTCGGCAGGGTCGTGGTCATCTTCTTGAGCTGCTCCTTCGGCAGCAGCCGTCCGGCGAGCAGGGCGCGGTAGAAGCGGTTGAGGTCCCCGGTCGTGGAGATCATCTCGCCGGCCGATCCGGCGGCGGACGGGTTCAGCTCGGTGACATCGTGGATGGTGTCGTTCGGCTGGGGACCGACCAGGATCGAGTACGCCCGCCCGCTGGGGCCAGGCATCGAGGCCCGGGTGCCCGGCACGGAGGTGCCGCGCAGTCCCAGCGGACGCAGGATGCGGCGCTCGACCTCGGTGCCGTACGCACGGCCGGTGGCCTTCTCGATGACCAGTCCGGCGAGGATGAAGTTGGTGTTGGAGTACTTCCAGTCGGCTCCGGGGGCGAAGTCCGGGCGGTGGCCCATGGCGAGCCCGACCAGCGCGCGCGGGGTGAAGGTGTCGTAGCGGTGTTCGAAGAAGCCCGGCCCGAAGGTCTTCGCCACGAACCCCGGGTCCTCGGTGTAGTTGTACAGGCCGCTGGTGTGGTTGAGGAGCTGGCGCAGGGTGATGGACCGCCCGTCGTTCCCGTTGCCCCGCACCAGCCCGGGCAGCCAGCGCTCCACGGTGTCGTCGAGGCTCAGTCTGCCCTCGGCCTCGAGCTGGAGGATCACCGTGGCCACGAACGTCTTGGTGATGGAGCCGACCCGGAAGCTGTCGCCGGACCGCCGCTCCCGTCCGGAGGTGCGGTCGGCCACACCCGCGTCGCCGTTCCAGACGGGCCGGCCGGTGCGGGCGGCCTGCGCGAGCGCCCCCGGCACCCCCTCGGCGACGGCCGCCTCCAGCGCCTGCTGGGTGCGCGCGTGCCCGGAAGGGGCCCGGGACGGGCCGGCAGCTGTCGCCGGAGTGGCGAGCGCGGCCACCGTCGCGGCCGCGACGAGCACCGGCGGAATCATGCGAACGGAACGTACGGTCATGCGGGAACTCCTGCCTTGGGGAGCTGCGGGCAAAACTGACGTGCTTCGACCGGATGAACTCCGCCCGGCGCCTGCGGGTTGCCCGGCATGCCGGTGGTTGAGTGGAATTCAGCCGTTCCCGGCACGAGCCCCGATCGCCCTGCCCGCCGGGGGCCGCTCCCGCCACAACTCCAGCCCGATGTCCACCAGCGCGACCCGCTCGAGCTCCGGCACGGCGGCCAGCTCGTGCCACGCGGCCAGATCGGTGGAACCGCCCGTCTCGGGGCGCAGCTCTCCCCCGGTGATCCGTCCTTCGTAGACGATGCGCAGGCTGTGGAAGTCGAAGTCACCGGACACTCTGCGCGTACGGCGCTCCCGCACCGAGTCAACGCCCAGCAGCGCGGTCACCTCGGCCGCGTACCCCGTCTCCTCGGCCACCTCACGCACGACGGTGTCGGCCGGATCCTCCCCGTGGTCCATCCCGCCCCCGGGCAGCGTCCACCGTCTGGTGCCGTCACGTGCCACCCAGCGCGCGAGCAGTATGCGCCCGTCCCTCACACACACGGCGTAGGCCGCGACCCTCAGTTGCCGACTCATGCCCCGACACTAGGGCGTGTTTCGAAAGTCCCGCCTGCCCCGCGACGCCTGGCACGCACGCTCGCAGCGTTGTCGGAATCGCCCAAGTACGCCCAGTACGAGGGCGACCCTCCGCCTTGCGATCGCACGCACCAGACGCCGCGGTGCCCGCCCTCCGGGCGGACGGCGCTGCTTTCGAAACACGCCCTAGGCCGCTCACGTGCCCTGAGGGGTTAGCCAAGACCGAGAGCGAGGCCGGCAGCCCGTCATGACCGCGTCCGCCGGCGCGCCCGATCCGCGTCCGCTCACCGGCGAGCCGGTCTCCCTCGACCTGCTCAACACCTGGTGGACACAGGAGGGCGAGCTGCGGGATCTGCTCGTCTCGGTGGACGGCCTGGGGGCCCGGCTGGATCGCCGTACGGGACTATCCGGAGCTGCTGCGCACCGCACCCGACCGGATGCGGGCCTGCGCCCACGAGGCGTGCGTCCTGCGCTTCTTCGACACTTCCCGGAACGGCACACGGCGCTGGTGCTCCATCACTCCGTGCGGGACCGCGCGAAGGCGTCGCGGCACTACGCACGGTCCCGCGAGAGCTGACGGGCGCGGCCCGGCGCATCGGACGCGCAGGGGGACACGGCACACAAGCCGCTTACCCCGCCGCAGCGGGTACCGCAATCGGGAATCCCCCAGGTCACCCCTTGAGCACCCCTTGACGTCGATCGGCGGAATGCCCGCTTTCGGGTTGTTCGCTCCCTCGGCGCATGTCACGCCAGTGGCGGATGTACGCCATCAACCCTTCACGTCTCCGTCAACTCTCCACAAACCCCTGTCTCTTACGAAAGGGTGAGCGGTCATCCGGTACCGAAATCCGGACCCTCTCTTTCACCAACAGGGATGTAGATGACCCCCGAATCCCAGAGCTCCATATCCGGCCGGAGACGCGCGGCCCGCGTGGCAGCCGCGGCCGGCCTTGTGGCCGCGCTGGTCACCACCGGAGTCGTGCCCGCCTTCGCGGCGGCCGCTGACGACCCGGTCGGTTCCGCGCCCGTGAAGTCCACGAGCTCCGACAAGCTGGGGGCGGCCGACGCCGACCTCCTGGAGCAGGCAGAGACCAAGGGCGAGAAGACCGTCACCATGATGGTCGCCACCGCGCCCGGTGAGACCGAGAAGGTCGCCGCACAGCTCGACGCCGTGCCGGGTGCCTCGGTCGGCAAGGTCTACGACAAGCTCGGCTATGTCCGCGCCACCCTGCCGACCGGCAAGGCCGACGCGGCGATCAAGGCGGCCGCCAGGCTCGCCAGCGTCCACGGCATCGACCTCAAGCACGAGATCGAGCTGGACGACCCGACGCCCGCGGGCGACCGCGCGAGCGGGATCGCCACGTCGCCGAACGCCAAGTCCGGCAAGGGTGCCAAGGGTGCGAAGGCCGGCAGCTACGCGGCTCCGGACAAGAAGACGCCCGCGCAGAACCCGTACAACCCGTCCTTCGAGACGGGCGCGGTGAAGTTCGTCCAGGACCACCCGAAGTACGACGGCCGCGGCGTCACCATCGGCATCATGGACTCGGGTGTCGACCTCGGTCACCCCGCGCTCCAGAAGACCACCACCGGCGAGCGCAAGATCGTCGACTGGGTGACCGCGACGGACCCGCTGACCGACAACGACGGCACCTGGCGCGCCCAGATCACCCCGGTCGCCGGTCCGACGTTCACCGCGTCGGGCAGCACCTGGAAGGCTCCGGCCGGCTCGTACCAGTTCAGCCGGTTCACCGAGTCGATCACGGCCACCGGTGACATGAAGGGCGACGTCAACCGGGACGGCGACACCACCGACCGGTTCGGGCTGCTCTACGACCCGGCCGCGGGCACCGTCCGTGTCGACACCGACCAGGACGGCGACTTCACCAACAACGAGCCGATGAAGCCGTACAAGGACGGCTACCAGGTCGGCTACTTCGGCACGGACAACCCGGCGACCGATGTCGCCGAGCGCATCCCGTTCGTGATCGAGATCCGCAAGAACGTGGCCATGGACCCGCTGGGCGGCGACTGGGTCGGCAAGACCGCCGACTTCGTCAACCTCGGCATCATCGAGTCCGAGCACGGCACCCACGTGGCGGGCATCACCGCCGCCAACGGCCTGTTCGGCGGCAAGATGAACGGCGCGGCGCCCGGCGCCAAGCTGGTCTCGTCCCGTGCCTGCTCCTGGAGCGGCGGCTGCACCAACGTGGCGCTGACCGAGGGCATGGCCGACCTGGTCATCAACCGCGGTGTGGACATCATCAACATGTCCATCGGTGGTCTGCCGGCGCTCAACGACGGCAACAACGCCCGTGCCGAGCTCTACAGCCGTCTGATCGACGAGTACGGCGTGCAGCTGGTCATCTCGGCGGGCAACGAGGGCCCCGGAATCAACACCATCGGCGACCCCGGTCTGGCCGACAAGGTGATCTCCGTGGGTGCCGCGGTGTCCAAGGAGACCTGGGCGTCCAACTACGGCTCCGTCGTGGAGAAGCCGTACGCGATGTTCCCGTTCTCCTCGCGCGGCCCGCGTGAGGACGGTGGGTTCACCCCGACCATCACCGCGCCCGGCGCGTCGATCAACACCATCCAGACCTGGCTGCCGGGCGCCCCGGTGGCCGAGGCCGGATACACGCTGCCGGCCGGTTACGGGATGCTCCAGGGCACCTCGATGTCCTCGCCGCAGGCGGCGGGCGCGAGCGCGCTGCTGCTCTCCGCTGCCAAGCAGCGCGACATCGACCTGTCCCCGGCGAACCTGCGCACGGCGCTGACCAGCAGCGCCAAGCAGATCAAGGGTGTGGCGGCGCACGAGCAGGGCTCCGGCCTGATCAACATCCCGGGTGCCTGGGACTACGTGAAGGCCGGCGCGACCGCCACCGAGTACTCCGTGAAGGCGCCGGTCGACACCGCGATCGACCAGTTCCTGAAGACCCCGGGCTTCGGCACGGGTCTGTACGACCGCGAGGGCGGCCTCAAGACCGGCCAGAAGAAGTCGTACACGGTCACCATCACCCGGACCACCGGTCCCGACCGTCCGATCCGGCACGAGCTGGACTGGAAGTACAACGACGGCACCTTCGACCTGCCCGGCCGCGGCTACGTCATGCTGCCGCTGGACGAGCCGGTCACCGTCAAGGTGGACGCCAAGCCCCGCACCGCCGGTGTGCACAGCGCCATCCTGGAGCTCGACGACCTCCGCACGGAGGGCGTGGACCGCCAGATCCTGTCCACGGTCGTGGTCTCGCAGCAGCTCGCCAAGCCGTCCTACGCGTACTCCGCGTCGGGCACCGTGCAGCGCAACAGCCACAAGTCGTACTTCGTGACCGTCCCCGAGGGTGCCAAGGCCCTCGAGGTCGGGCTGGGCGGGCTCAAGGGCCAGAGCCAGACCCGCTTCATCTCGATCCACCCCTACGGTGTGGGCGTCGAGGACAGCTCCACGATCTACTGCTACCCGAACTACACCAGCCCGACCAACACCTGCCGCCCCGACCTGCGGTCGTACGCCAACCCGCAGCCCGGTGTCTGGGAGATCGAGGTCGAGTCCCGCCGTACGTCCCCGCTGCTGGACAACCCGTACAAGCTGGACGTGTCCGTGCTCGGCGCCGCCTTCGACCCGGCGGTGAAGAGCATCCCCGAGGCCAAGGTCGGTACCGCGGCCAAGGTGGACTGGACCGTCTCCAACGGCTTCGCCGCGATCCAGGGCAAGCTGAAGGGCGGCTCGCTGGGTTCGGCGAAGGTCACCCGTCCGTCCATCGCCAACGGCGAGACCCAGGAGAGCACCCTCACCATCGGTGAGGGTGTCGAGCGCCTGGACGTCGCCATCGGCAGCACCTCGGACACCGGCGCCGACCTCGACCTCGAGGTCTGGCTGGGTGACAAGCAGGTCGGCACCTCCGCCGACGGCGACTCGGAGGAGGCGGTCAGCCTCACCAAGCCCGCCGCCGGTACGTACACGGTCAAGGTTGTCGGCTACGCCGTCCCGAACGGCAGCACCGAGTACAACTACCGGGACGTCTACTTCGCGTCCTCCCTCGGCACCGTCAAGGTCGACGAGACCCAGGCCGTCAAGCTCGCCAACGGCGCGTCGGCGAAGGTCGCCGCCGAGGTCCTGGTGGGCAGCGAGGCTCCCGAGGGCCGGCAGTTCTTCGGCGAGGTGCAGCTGCTGAACGCCCGCGGAACCGCGGCCGGCACCGGCAGCGTCGTGATCGAGAAGGTCACGCCGTAACACGGTCCGAACGGTCCACCGAGGTGTGACCGGCAGCATCCGGAGGGCGGGCGTCCACAGGGCGCCCGCCCTTCGGCGCCATGAGGCCAGGGCTGGGCCCCGACAGGCTCGACCCTGCGCCTTGCGACCCGTCGCACCGGATGCCGCTCCTCGACGGGCGACCCCTGACCAGGCCCTGGTGTGAGAAGGACCATGTGTCCCGACCCTTGGACAATGGATTGGACAAGTCGGCCGGGGACAGACGCATCATGGAGCACGCAGACTGCACAAAGTACGGAGGAGTCCCGTGAAGGTCGGAATCGTCGGAGCCACCGGGCAGGTCGGTACCGTCATGCGCAAGATCCTCGCCGAGCGGGACTTCCCGGTAGACGAGCTCCGGCTGTTCGCCTCGGCACGCTCCGCGGGCTCCGCCATCGAGTGGCAGGGCCGGGACATCACCGTCGAGGACGCCGCCACCGCCGACTACACCGGCCTTGACATCGTGCTCTTCTCGGCGGGTGGCGCCACCTCGAAGGTTCTCGCCGAGAAGGTTGCGTCCCAGGGTGCCGTCGTGATCGACAACTCCTCCGCCTGGCGTCGCGACCCCGAGGTCCCGCTGGTGGTGTCCGAGGTCAATCCGCACGCGATCAAGGACCGCCCCAAGGGGATCATCGCCAACCCGAACTGCACCACGATGGCCGCCATGCCGGTGCTGAAGCCGCTGCACCAGGAGGCGGGCCTGGTCGCCATGGTCGCCACGACCTACCAGGCCGTGTCCGGCTCGGGCCTCGCGGGCGTCGCGGAGCTGCGCACCCAGGCCTGCGCGGTCGCCGAGAAGGCCGACCGGCTGGCGTACGACGGCGATGCCGTCGACTTCCCCGAGCCCGCGGTCTACAAGCGCCCCATCGCCTACAACGTGCTTCCGCTGGCCGGCAGCATCGTGGACGACGGCTCCTTCGAGACCGACGAGGAGCAGAAGCTCCGGCACGAGTCCCGCAAGATCCTGGAGATCCCGGAGCTGAAGGTCTCCGGCACCTGTGTGCGCGTGCCGGTCTTCTCCGGCCACTCGCTCCAGGTCAACGCCCGTTTCGCGGGTCCGGTGAGCGTCGAGCGCGCCTATGAGCTGCTGAAGGACGCGGACGGCGTGGAGCTCTCCGAGATCCCGACCCCGCTCCAGGCCGCGGGCAAGGACGTCTCGTACGTGGGCCGGATCCGGGTGGACGAGACCGTGGAGCACGGCCTCGCCCTCTTCCTCTCGGGCGACAACCTCCGCAAGGGCGCCGCGCTGAACGCGGTGCAGATCGCGGAGCTGGTGGCGGCCGAGCTGAGCGCCTGACCACGTTCCTGCCCCGGGGCGGTCCGCGCATGCTTCCGCGCGGGCCGCCCCGGGTGTTTCCCACGCTCAGGCATGACGGGTTACTCGGATGAACGGCGCCTTGCTCCGTGGAAGGATGGCCGGAAACGTCACATACCGAGGAGATGACCGGGTGCCTGGCACAAACCTGACCCGTGAAGAGGCGCAAGAGCGAGCACGCCTGCTCACCGTTGACTCGTACGAGATCGACCTCGATCTCACCGGGGCGCAGGAGGGCGGCACCTACCGGTCCGTGACCACCGTGCGCTTCGACTCCGCCGAGGCAGGGGCGGAGACCTTCATCGACCTCATCGCCCCGGCCGTCCACGAGGCCGTGCTCAACGGCAAGTCGCTGGACGTGGCGGCGGTGTTCCGGGACTCTCGGATCACGCTGGCGCACCTGCACGAGGGCCCGAACGAGCTCAGGGTCGTCGCGGACTGCTCGTACACCAACACCGGTGAGGGTCTGCACCGGTTCGTCGACCCGGTCGACGACCAGGCCTACCTCTACACCCAGTTCGAGGTGCCGGACGCCCGCCGGGTGTTCGCCTCCTTCGAGCAGCCCGACCTCAAGGCCACCTTCCAGTTCACCGTGAAGGCGCCCGAGGGCTGGAGCGTGATCTCCAACTCGCCCACCCCGGAGCCGCAGGACAACGTCTGGCGCTTCGAGCCGACGCCGCGGATCTCCACGTACATCACGGCACTGATCGTGGGCCCGTACCACTCCGTGCACAGCTCCTACGAGAAGGACGGGCAGAGCGTACCGCTCGGCATCTACTGCCGCCCCTCGCTCGCCGAGTACCTGGACGCGGACGCGATCTTCGAGGTCACCCGGCAGGGCTTCGACTGGTTCCAGGAGAAGTTCGACTACGCCTACCCCTTCGCCAAGTACGACCAGCTCTTCGTGCCGGAGTTCAACGCGGGCGCGATGGAGAACGCGGGTGCGGTGACCATCCGCGACCAGTACGTGTTCCGCTCCAAGGTGACGGACGCCGCGTACGAGCTGCGGGCGGAGACGATCCTGCACGAGCTGGCGCACATGTGGTTCGGCGACCTGGTCACGATGGAGTGGTGGAACGACCTGTGGCTGAACGAGTCGTTCGCCACGTACACCTCGATCGCCTGCCAGGCGTACGCACCGGACTCGAAGTGGCCGCACGCCTGGACCACGTTCGCCAACTCGATGAAGACCTGGGCCTACCGGCAGGACCAGCTCCCGTCGACGCACCCGATCATGGCCGAGATCCGGGACCTCGACGACGTCCTGGTGAACTTCGACGGCATCACCTACGCCAAGGGCGCGTCGGTGCTGAAGCAGCTGGTCGCCTATGTCGGGCGGGACGAGTTCTTCCGCGGTGTGCAGGCCTACTTCAAGCGGCACGCCTTCGGCAACACCCGGCTCTCGGATCTGCTGGGCGCGCTGGAGGAGACCAGCGGCCGCGATCTGAAGACCTGGTCGCGTGCCTGGCTGGAGACCGCGGGGATCAACACCCTTCGGCCGGTGATCGACACGGACGCCTCCGGTGCCATCACCTCCTTCGCCGTCAAGCAGGAAGCCCCTGCACTGCCGGCCGGCGCCAAGGGTGAGGCGGTGCTGCGCCCGCACCGGATCGCGGTCGGCTTCTACGGCCTGGACGAGGCCGGGAAGCTGGTGCGCACCGAGCGCGTCGAGCTGGACGTGGACGGCGAGCTCACCGCGGTACCCGGGCTGACGGGCAAGCAGCGCCCCGCGGTGGTGCTGCTGAACGACGACGACCTGTCGTACGCGAAGGTGCGTCTCGACGACGAGTCCCTGAAGGCCGTCACCGAGCACCTGGGCGACTTCGCCGAGTCGCTGCCGCGCGCTCTGTGCTGGGCGTCGGCGTGGGACATGACCCGGGACGGCGAGCTGCCGGCCCGTGACTACCTGTCGCTGGTGCTGTCCGGTATCGCCAAGGAGTCGGACATCGGCGTGGTGCAGTCGCTGCACCGCCAGGTGAAGCTGGCGATCGACCTCTACGCGGCGCCGGAGTGGCGCGACGCGGGGCTGACCCAGTGGACGGACGCCACGCTGGCGCATCTGCGTGCGGCGGAGCCCGGCAGTGACCACCAGCTGGCGTGGGCGCGGGCGTTCGCGGCGACCGCGCGCACCCCGCAGCAGCTGGATCTGCTCCAGGCGCTGCTGGAGGACCGCGAGACGGTCGAGGGCCTGGTCGTGGACACGGAGCTGCGCTGGGCTTTCGTGGAGCGGCTCGCGGCGACCGGGGTCTTCGACGAGGAGGAGATCGCGGGCGAGCTGGAGCGCGACAAGACGGCCGCCGGTGAGCGCCACGCGGCCACCGCGCGTGCGGCGCGGCCCACGCCGGAGGCGAAGGCCGAGGCCTGGGCGTCCGTGGTCGAGTCGGACCAGCTGCCGAACGCGGTGCAGGAGGCGGTGATCGGCGGTTTCGTCCAGACCGACCAGCGCGATCTGCTGGCTCCGTACACGGAGAAGTTCTTCGCTGCTGTGAAGAACGTGTGGGAGTCCCGCTCCCACGAGATCGCCCAGCAGATCGCGGTCGGCCTGTACCCGTCGCTTCAGGTCTCTCAGGAGACTCTCACGGTGACGGATGAATGGCTGGATTCAGCCGGTCCGAACGCGGGTCTGCGGCGGCTGGTCTCGGAGTCCCGCGCAGGTGTCGAGCGGGCACTGAAGGCTCAGGCGGCGGATGCCGCAGCGGCCTGACCTGCTGCGCTGACCACGTCGGCTTACTGACGAGTAAGGGCGCCCCGGAACCTCGCGGTCCGGGGCGCCTTCGCATATCACGCACCCATCACGATTCAGTCGGTGTCTGAAGTGTGACCTGGCGTCAACAAGGCGGCCGGTGAACGACTATGCTCCCTCAGCGTCGCCATGTGATCGTTCCCGTTCGATTCTTTTTGAAGGTGCTGATGGTCCGTGAGGAATCGTCGCCCGGAAGTGGAAGTCCGCGCACTGCGGCCTCTTTCGGGTGGCTGCTGCCCGCCGCTGTGACCGCCGTCGTCACCGCCGTCGCGGTGGCACTGGTCTCCACTCCGGCCCGTGTCCCCGTCGTGGTCATCGGCTCCGTCGCCACCATCGCGGTCGCCGTCATCGGCGCCGAGGTCTCCCGCCGTGGCAGGCGGATCGAGACACTGCGCCGCGCCGTACGGGAACGTGACGCCGTCCTGGCCCACCACTCGGCGGAGACCGCGCACCTCGCCGGTTCGCTGCTCCCCGATGCCATGGACCGGCTGCGCAGAGGCGAGTTCCCGGAGGAGGTACTGGGCTCGCTCTCCGCGTCGGAGGCACACCAGGCCGTGCTCCAGGCCGTCGTCGGCGCGGTCGTCGGCGAGGAAGAGCTGCGCGAGTCCGCCCAGCGGGCCTTCGTCAACATCGCCCGCCGCGTGCAGGCCATCGTCCACCAGCAGGCCAAGGAACTGCGGGAGATGGAGGACCGGCACGGCAAGTCCCCCGAGGTGTTCGGCGACCTGCTCCGGCTCGACCACGGCACCGCGCTGATCGGCCGGCTCGCGGACTCGATCGCCGTACTCGGTGGCGCCCGCCCCGGTCGCCAGTGGGGCAGGGCCGTGCCGCTCTACAGCGTGATGCGCGGCGCCATGTCGCGGATCATCGACTACCAGCGGGTCGAGCTGCACACCGTCTCCGAGGTCGCCGTGGTGGGACCCGCCGTCGAGCCGCTGATCCACGTGCTCGCCGAGCTCCTCGACAACGCGACCCGCTACTCGCCGCCGCAGACCAAGGTCCATCTGACCGCCGTGGACGTCCAGTCGGGCATCGCCGTCGAGATCGAGGACGGCGGCGTCAGCATGAGCGAGGAGGCCCGGCGCCGCGCCGAGCAGGTGCTGCGCCAGGCCCAGCAGGGCATCGACCTCACCGACCTGGGCGAGACCCCGCGGCTCGGCCTCGCCGTGGTCGGCCGGCTGGCGCAGGCGTACGGCTTCCAGGTCGCGCTGCGCTCCTCCGCGTACGGCGGCGTCCGCGCGGTCATCGTCGTACCGCAGGAACTGATCACCACCGCCGAGTACGCGACCGGTATCGCACACGGCATCGGCGCCGCCTCCCGGCCCCGTACGACGCTCCCGGCCGCTGCCCCGGCCACCGCCCCCTTCGTGCCCGCGCAGCGCCAGGAGCCGCGCCAGGTGACCGGTCCCGTACCGTCGGACCTCGGCCTCATGCCGTCGGACGGCAGCATCGTCTCGTCGCCCAGCGGTCGTGTGGAGGTGACCGAGCGGACCCCGGGCGGGCTGCCCCAGCGGCGCCGCAAGTCGCGCCTCGCGGCGGACTCCGCCCCGGAGACCGGGACCGCACCCGGGGGCGCGTACCTGACGAACCCAGCGGCTCCCGTGCCGGACTCATCGGCTCCCGTACCGGACCCATCGGCTCCCGTACCGACCTCGGCTCCTGACCACGAGCCCACACCTCAGGTGCAGCCCGGAATGTGGCTGGCCGCCTTCCAGAGCGGTCTCTCCGGGGATTCCACCGATGCCAGCAAGGGGAACACGCAGCCATGATTCAGCAGCAGGCCAACATGGACTGGATGCTCAAGGACCTCGCGGAGGGGGTGCCGGAGACCCGGCATGTGGTGGTGCTCTCCGCCGACGGTCTGCGCATGGCCCAGTACGGCACCGACACCGACACCGCCGACCGGCTCGCCGCCGCCTGTGCCGGGCTCCAGTCGCTGGCCGGCGCGGTGGCGTCCGAGCTCCCTTACAGCGAAGGCCGGATGCGGCTGGTCGTCATCGAGATGGACGGCGGGTTCTTCTATCTGATGGCGGCGGGGGCGGGTGCGTTCCTCGCCGTACTCGCCGACGAAGGTGTGGACGCGGGGCTGATGGGACAGCGGATGCGGGACCTCGTGCTGCGCATCGGTGAGCACCTGACCAGCCCGCCGCGGGCCGACAGCGCCTACTCCGGCGGTTACGCCGGCGGAGGGGCGGCCAGGTGAGCCACCCGGGTGGTGGCGGCTGGGAGGAAGCGAGCCCGGAGCGGCTCTATGTGATCACGGGCGGGCGCAGCACCTCATCCGCCCCCGTCGAGCTCGACCTGGTCACCCTGGTGGTGGCCAGGTCCCAGCCGAAGCCCGGCATGCCACCGGAGCACACGGTGATCATGGAGCTGTGCCAGGCGCCGTTATCGGTGGCCGAGGTCTCTGCCTACACGAACCTTCCGGTCAGCGTGGTCACAGTCCTGCTCGGCGATCTGCTCGCAGAGAAGCGGGTGATCGCCCGCGCGCCCGTCCCGGCCGCCCAACTCCCTGACCGCGCGTTGATTGAGGCAGTGATCCATGGACTTCAAAAGCTCTGAGCAGCCCACCCTGGCCGCGGGGCCACGGAGCGAGGACGCCCTGCCCGCAACGGCCACCGCGGCCGTCAAGGTGGTGGTCGTCGGCGGATTCGGCGTGGGCAAGACGACCCTGGTCGGCGCGGTCAGTGAGATACGCCCGCTGACCACCGAGGAGACGATGACCCAGGCAGGGGTCGGCATCGACGACACCGCCGGAGTCAGCACCAAGAGCTCGACCACCGTCGCGATGGACTTCGGACGCATCAGCATCAACGAGGAGCTGGTGCTGTATCTCTTCGGCACCCCGGGCCAGGAGCGCTTCTGGTTCCTGTGGCGTGGCCTCTTCGAGGGCGCCCTGGGCGCGGTGGTCCTGGTGGACACCCGCCGTCTGGAGGTCAGCTTCGATGTCATCGGGCGGCTCGAGGAACGGGGGGTGCCGTTCGTCGTCGCCATCAACTCCTTCCCGAGCGCGCCGGGTTACCCCGTCGACGAGCTCAGGGCGGCACTGGACCTGCCGGATTCGGTGCCGATCGTCTCGTGCGACGCACGGGACCGGACGTCGAGCCGTGACGTCCTGCTGACCCTGATGCGCTATCTCCAGTCGCTCGCCATGTCACAGGTGTCCTGAGCGGCCCGCACCGCACTGCACCGCACCCGGAACAGCACATGCTCACGCTCACTCACACGCACCGATGCACTTGACCTGTACCTGACCTCACTATGAGAGGGAGGCCGACGTGGGGCCCGAGCTGTCCGTACCACCGCTCTTCTCTCCCATCGCCCCGGCGATCCACCCGAACCACTCAGCCATCGTCGTCCAGACCGCGGCCTGGGCGGAGACCTTCCGCATCGGCTCGGTGGAGCTGCGCGACGAGCTGGTCGGCCGGGACTTCGGCTCCCTCTGTGCCCGGATCCTGCCCGACGGCCGCGAGGAGGTCGTGTCCCTCCTGTCGGACTTCGCGCTGTGGCTGTCGGCGGTGGACGAGGTGCAGGACGCGCACGGCGCGGAGGGCTCCGGCGATCTGGTCGGGCTGCTGCACCGGCTGATCCGGGTCGCCCAGAACCCCGAGGCCCCCATGCTGGACGACGATCCGCTCGCCGCGGGACTGCGCGATCTGCGGCTGCGGATCGACCGGTTCTGCACCGCGGGCCAGTCCGCGCGCTGGGGAGACGCGCTGCGCGAGTACTTCTTCTCCGTGGTGTGGGAGGCGGCTCACCGCCGCGCGGGGAGCCTTCCGGCCCTGGGCGACTACACGCTGATGCGCCTCTACAACGGGCCGACCGCGGTGATGCTCCCCATCCTGGAGATGGGCCACGCCTATGAGCTCCAGCCCCACGAGCGTGACCGCGTTTCGGTACGGGCCGCCGCCGAGATGGCCTCCTTCGTCACCACATGGGACAGGGACGTCTTCTCGTACCACCAGGAGCACGGTGGCGGGAAGCTGAGCCACCTCAACGTCCTTCGGGTGCTCGAGCAGGAGCACGGACTGGGCCCCGGCGCGGCCCTGGGCCTGGCCGTCCGTCAGCGGGACCGGGTGATGACGCTGTTCCTGCGTCTGAGCGACGGGCTGGCGGAGCGGGGCAGCCCGCAGCTGCGTCAGTACCTGCACGGGCTTGCCTGCTACATACGCGGAGCCCAGGACTGGGGCCTCGCCTCCAGCCCCGGGCTGCTGCCATCGGTCTTCACCGACACCCCGGCCGACGACAGTCACGAGCCCCTCGACATCCCCGCCATCGCGTGGTGGTGGGACCTCGTGGCGCGCTCGTCCTGATACGGGTCCCCGCCCCCCCACGTGGCGAGGGGGCGGGGGCCGCTGTACCAGCCGGGTCAGGCCGCGTCAGCGTTGCCGGATGAACGCCTTTCCGGCCTTCTCGCCGGCCGAACAGGACTTCTTCTCGGCGCTGGTCATCTTGCGGCTCTTGACGACCACGGCGTTGCTCACGCCGTCCGTGCCGTTCTTGGCGGGACCGGTGATGGTGTCGTCGAAGAACCAGTAGTAGTGACCCCACCTGGGGCTGTCGTAGTGGGTCTGCCAGGTGCCGGACACCTCCTGCATCACCTGGGCGCGGGAGATCCAGCCCACCTCACCGGGCCTCACGGTCATGGTGAGCGAGCTGTCCTCCGTGTGCGTGCTGGTCCAGCTGTGGTTGTACGTCGCCGTCACGCTCAGGTCCACGATCCCGGCGATCTTGCCGCCCGCGGTGACGGACACGCCCACGGAGTCGGTGGAACCCACGCTGTCGCTCCAGCCCATGGACTGGGTGGCCGTCGAGCTGCTGCAGTTGTAGAGCGCGTCGGAGACCTGGTGGAACTTCCCGAGGTAGGCCTTGCCGAGCACGGGTGAGTTGAAGGTGCACTTGCCCTCACCCGAGGCGCAGTCCGCCGTGAGTTGCTCACGTGTCGGCTGGTCGTCCGCC
The DNA here is from genome assembly GCF_040632375.1 of Streptomyces sp. NPDC019396. Taxonomy (NCBI): domain Bacteria; kingdom Bacillati; phylum Actinomycetota; class Actinomycetes; order Kitasatosporales; family Streptomycetaceae; genus Streptomyces; species Streptomyces sp. NPDC019396. Next base: position 221,720 of record NZ_JBEYBS010000003.1, read on the forward strand.
GCCGCAGGAGCTGTGGACGCCGCCATGACGGCGCATACGGCCGCTGCCGCGGCGGCTATCCGGCCGCCGTTCCTCAGGACGCGGTGTTTGGTCATTCTGGTGCCTTTCAGATGGTGCAGGGGGGATCGGTGAACCAGGCCGCAGGAAGGGAGAACTGAGCTGTGGTCAGGGGCCCAGCCAGCCCACGGTGGTTACCGCCGTTGCATGCGAGGTTGTCCGAACGGGCGCGGGAACCACACCAAGAAACGGCAAAGTTGTGGTTGATTTCACAACCTCCTTGAGGAGGCGATCGGCTGACAGGGGCTCAAGTAGCCGCGTGACCAGGTCGAAAGGAACGGTGAAGTGATCATCGTTCTGATTGGAGTACCCATGCGACTGTTCGCGCGCGGGGCGGCCACCGCGCTGCTCGCCGCCCTGACCCTGACCGCCCCCGGGCAGGCCGCCACCGCCCAGGACCGCGGGGCCGAACCGAGGCCGGGTCCCGCGCCGCTGCACCTGGCCGACGAGCCGCTCAGGGGGAGCTACATCGTCTCGCTGGAGACCGGGGCCGATGCCGCGGCCGTCGCACAGCGCGCCGGCGTGAAGGCCCGCTACACCTACAACAAGGCCATGCGCGGCTTCTCCGCGAGACTGAGCAAGGAGCAGCTCGCGACGGTGCGGCTGGCGGCAGGGGTCGCGGCGGTGGAGGAGGACTCCAAGGTGTCCGTCCACCAGGCACCGCCGGGGCACCCGTACCCGCTACCGGCAGGTCCCGTGCCCCGGCGATCGGTGCTCGCGGCGAGCTGGGGGCTCGACCGCGCCGACCAGCGGAAACTCCCTCTGGACGGGCGGTTCGCCGCCACCTCGGCCGGCAAGGGCGCCACCGTCTACGTCGTCGACACCGGGATCGACTACAAGCACAGCGAGTTCGGCGGGCGCGCCGTCTACGGCTTCGACTCGGTGGGCGACGGCCGCCGCGGGCGGGACTGCGACGGCCATGGCACCCATGTCGCGGGCACGGTGGGCGGGGCGACCTACGGGTTCGCCCGGCAGGCCACCCTGGTGAGCGTGCGTGTCCTCGACTGCGACGGTGTCGGTGCCTGGTCCGGGATCATCGCCGGTCTCGACTGGGTGGCCCGCAACGCCAAGCAGCAGTCCGTGCTGACCGCCTCGCTCGGCGGCGCCAAGTCCCCCTCCGTGAACGGTGCGGCCGACGCCGTCTTCGCCCGGGGTGTGCTGCCGGTCATCGCGGCCGGCAACTCGGCCGACGACGCCTGCCGGACCTCGCCCGCCAGCACGCCGCGGGTCGTCACGGTCGGCGCGACCGACCGTACGGACACCGAGGCGGACTTCAGCAACTACGGCAGGTGCCTGGACCTCTACGCCCCCGGTACCGAGATCGTCTCCGCGCTGCTGGGCGGGGGCAGCACCGAGATGAGCGGTACGTCGATGGCGGCCCCGCATGTGGCGGGGGTGGCCGCGCTCTACCGCAGCGCCCACCCCGAAGCCGGTGCGGAGGCTGTCAGCAACTGGCTCGTCGGCCAGGCCACCAAGAGCGTGATCCGCAACCTTTCGCCGGGCTCGCCCAACCGGCTGCTGTACGCCGCGGGGCTCTGACCGAGCTGCCGGCGTTGAGGCCGGCCGGCCGGCTCATACGCGCCACGTCTCCGCCCTACGCCCTCCACCAAGAGGCGGAAGCCCGCCCCCTTCCCCTCGGCGCGGCCTGTGAGTGACGCTCGGCTACAGGCACGGCGGCACACAGACATACGTCTGAGGGCGCCCGACGGAGTGCTTCCGTCGGGCGCCCTCAGAACTATGTGATTGTTGAGGCGGGCGGCGCAGGGGCGCGCGCC
>NZ_JBEYBS010000003.1:223561-351492 GCF_040632375.1 Streptomyces sp. NPDC019396
TGGGTCTGGTGTTGTTGGCTTTCTTGGGGGGCCACTACTGTTTTTTTTTGTGTGCCGCCGTGCGGCGCTGGGCCGCGCGCCGTCTCAGGCCTGCTTGCGGGCGGAACGGGGCCGGTCGGACTTGTCCAGCACCATGACCAGGCCCGCGATCACCAGGAACAGCACGATCGGCAGCACCACGTACAGGCCGACCGTCTGGATCACGCTCAGACCCGGACCCGGGTCGTCACCGTCGTCGCGGGTCAGCGCGAGCGCGGGGGACGACATGAGCAGCATCATCAGCGTCGTACCGGCCGCGACGGCGCCGGCGCGCAGGGCGTTCTTCTTGTCCACGGTGCAAACGTAGCGAACCACTAAGCGCGCCGCGCGCCCGGGGTGCCCGTACGGGAACCGGCCCCCTCGGGGGCCGCCGCGGGCCTCGCCCGGAACACCTCCATCAGGGCGTGCAGCCGGGGCGAGGCCGCCAGGGCCTCGATGCTCAGCGGACGTCCCTCGGCGTCGGCGACGGGCAGCCGCCAGTTCGGGTACTGGTCCCAGGTGCCCGGGAGGTTCTGGGGTCTTCGGTCCCCCACCGTGTCCGGCAGCCAGACGCCCACCATCCGCGCGGGCGTACGGAGCAGAAAGCGGTAGACGGCGCGGATCCCGCCCTCCTCGTCGAGCCTGCCCTCGGGCAGCAGCCGCAGCCTGGCCAGATACGCCAGCCACTCCGCCACCTCCGCCGACCCGTCCCGGTGCTCCTGCTCCAGCGGCCGTGCGAGAAGTCCGAGGCGGTGGCGCAGCGCCACATGGTCGCCGCTGAGCCGGGCAGCGGTGGACGGCAGGTCGTGGGTGGTGGCCGTCGCCACACAGCCCTCCCGCCACTCCTCCGCGGGCAGCGGGCGCCCCGATCCGGCCCAGTCGCGCTCGAACCAGAGCACGGACGTGCCGAGGACCCCGCGGCGCGCCAGGGCCTCCCGGACGCCGGCCTCGACCGTGCCGAGGTCCTCCCCTATGACCACGGCTCCCGCCCGGTGCGCCTCCAGCACCAGGACGGCGAGCATCGCCTCCGCGTCGTACCGGACGTATGTGCCGTCGGTCGGCTCGGCGCCCACCGGCACCCACCAGAGCCGGAAGAGGCCCATGACGTGGTCGAGCCGCAGGGCACCCGCATGGCGGAGCAGCCCCCGGAGCAGCCCGCGGTACGGGGCGTAGTCCGAGGCCGCGAGGGCATCGGGCCGCCACGGGGGCAGGCCCCAGTCCTGCCCGCGGGCGTTGAAGGCGTCGGGGGGCGCGCCGACCGACATCCCCCCGGCGAAGACATCCTGCTGGGCCCAGGCGTCCGCACCACCGGGGTGCACGCCCACGGCGAGGTCGTGCACGACCCCCACGGCCATCCCCGCGTCCCGGGCGGCACGCGACGCGGCTGCCAGTTGCTCGTCGGTCAGCCAGGCCAGCCGGCAGTGGAAGTCGACCCGGTCCATCAGCTCGCCCCGGGCCCGGGCGGTCTCCGTGGAGCGGGGGTCCCTCAGGCCCGTCGGCCAGCGGTGCCAGTCGGAGCCGTACACCTCGGCCAGCGCGCACCAGGTGGCGTGGTCGTCCAGCGCCTGGCCCTGCGCGGCGAGGAAGTCGCAGTAGGCGGCACGCCGGCCGGGCCCCAGCGGCACGCGGTGGACCAGCTCCAGCGCCTGGGCCTTGAGCCCCCACACGGCGTCCCGGTCGATCAGGGCGCCCTTGTCCAGTACCGAGGCCCGCAGTCCGGCCGCCTTCTCGACGAGCGCCTCCAGTGGCAGGCGGTCCTGGCCGGTGACATAGGCGTACTCCGGGATGTCCTCGATCCGCAGGTGCACCGGATCGGGGAAGCGACGGGAGCTCGGCCGGTAAGGGGAGGGGTCGGTGGGCGCTCCGGGCACGGCCGCGTGCAGGGGGTTCACCTGGACGAACCCGGCACCGAGCGAGCGTCCCGCCCAGCCAGCGAGCTCGGCGAGATCACCGAGATCGCCCATGCCCCAGGAACGCCCGGACAGCAGGGAGTAGAGCTGGACGAGGAATCCGTGCACGCGCCGCGGCGGCTGGGCCACGGCGTCGGGGGCGACCACAAGGCCGGCCCTGGCCGTGCGGCCGTCCGCGGTGCGCACGTCCAGGCGATGGACTCCGGTGGGCAGCATGGCCCACGGGGCCGACGCGGCTGCGTCCGGTGCCGCCCGGTCGGCGCCGACGGGGGACGGCTCGCGCCATGACCGGGTGCCACCGCCGTCCTCCAGCCGGACCCGCACCCGGGTGCCGGGCGGGAAGGTGACGGGTGGTTCCGGGGCGGGGAGCCCGGGTGCCGGGAGCCAGAGCACGACGGTCGGGGGGAGCAACCGGTCCGCCGCTGCGGCGTCGGCATCGGCGAGCGCGGAGCCGACGGCCTCCGGAGTGGAGGCGTCGACGCCCAGCGCGGCGAGGACCGCGACCACCGTGGCCTCGGGGACCGGGACGGTGACGCCGGGGGACGGGGAGTGAGAGGTGGCGACACCGTGCAACGCGGCCAGGCGGTCCAGGCCCATTCAGACTCCTGGGGACTCCGAGCCGCCGGCCGGGCCGGGGGCGGTGGGTTCACTGGTGAGGGGTGTGGCGGCGGTGAGCGGGGGCTCGCTGGTCAGCGGCAGGGCGTCGGCGAGGGGCGGCTCGCTCGTCAGCGGAGCGGCGACACAGAGCGCGGGCTCACTGGTCAGCGGGGCGGCGACACAGAGCGCGGGCTCGCTCGTGAGCGGCCCCGGCACCTGTTTGGACAGAGTGGGGGTGAGCCGAAGCGGTGCGGACGTGGCCACGGGGGCCTCCTCGAGGTGCGCAAACGGTTGGTGTACGGACTACTGCAGCCCTACCCATTGGGCAGAGCCGCAGACGTACACCCCGTCTCAACGTGTTCCGTGTCACATTCTGCGTCACGCACGGGAGTTGAACGGTCGCCGCGCCACGAGGCACCGGGCAGCACAAAGGCCCGGTCTCAGGCTGAGACGCCGTCGATCCGGGCCATCACGTCATCCGCGCCGTAGGGTTGCAGGTAGGGCAACCAGCGCGGGTCCCTATGCCCGGTCCCGATGATCCGCCACGCCAGCCCGCTCGGCGGAGCCGGCTGGTGCCGCAGCCGCCAGCCCACCTCGTGCAGGTGCCGGTCGGCCTTGACGTGGTTGCACCGGCGGCAGGCCGCCACCACGTTGTCCCAGACGTGCTGACCCCCACGGCTGCGCGGAATGACGTGGTCGACGCTGGTCGCGACGCCACCGCAGTACATGCAGCGGCCGCCGTCACGCGCGAACAGCGCGCGCCGGGTCAGTGGAACGGGCCCCCGGTAGGGGACCCGCACAAAGCGCTTGAGCCTCACCACGCTGGGCGCGGGGATCGCTCGGGTCGCACTGTGCATAAAGGCGCCGGACTCCTCGAGGCAGATGGCCTTGTTCTCGAGGACGAGGACGAGCGCGCGGCGGAGCGGTACGACGCCGAGGGGCTCGTACGACGCGTTGAGGACCAGGACATGCGGCACGGATGCCTCCTTGTACGCCGGCGGCGCGTGGCTCGCGCCGGGACGATCTGCTCCCCAGTCTCTCCTCCTGCCTGGTCGAAGCGCCACTACGTGCCTGTAACGGGCCGGGACGATTTTGTGTGTGGTCGGCCACATCCGGGCCTTCCATACCGCCCGGAACGTCCCCGAGTGACCCTTGTCTCTCCGTCGCAGATAACGCCGGGGTCACGACGAATCCCCCGTTAGTGTGGTGAAGCCGTAGCAAGACCTGGAGGTAACCAGCCGTGTCCCTGGCCGCCGATCCGTCCACCCCGCCCGTCACCCTCGACGAGGCCGCGGAGCGGGCCAACGACGCCGCGAGCTGGGTGGAGCAGAACTGGTCCACTTGGTTGAACGTCGGTCTGCAGATCCTGCTGGTCGTGGTAGTCGCCGTGGTGCTGCGGATCTTCGTCCGCCGGGCTCTCACCAAACTGATCGAGCGGATGAACCGCAGCGTCCAGGCCGTCGAGGGCACGGCACTCGGCGGGCTCCTGGTGAACGCCGAGCGCCGCCGTCAGCGGTCGGAGGCGATCGGTTCGGTGCTGCGTTCGGTGGCGTCGTTCCTGATCCTCGGCACGGCGGGCCTGATGATCCTCGGCGCGCTGGACATCAATCTCGCCCCGCTGCTCGCCTCCGCGGGTGTGGCGGGTGTGGCGCTGGGCTTCGGTGCCCGGAATCTGGTCACCGACTTCCTCTCCGGTGTGTTCATGATCCTTGAGGACCAGTACGGCGTCGGCGACACCATCGACGCGGGCGTCGCCTCCGGCGAGGTGATCGAGGTGGGACTGCGGGTCACCAAGCTGCGCGGGGACAACGGAGAGATCTGGTACGTCCGCAACGGCGAGGTCAAGCGGATCGGAAACCTGAGCCAGGGCTGGGCCACCGCGTCCGTGGATGTGAACGTGCGTCCGACGGAGGAACTCGACACGGTCAGGAAGACCATCGAGCACGCCGCGACCGGGATGGCCAAGGACGAGCCCTGGAACGAGCGCCTGTGGGGTCCGGTCGAGGTACTGGGCCTGACGGAGGTGCTGCTGGACCGGATGACCGTCTCCGTCTCCGTGAAGACCATGCCCGGCAAGGCCCTCGCGGTGGAGCGGGAGCTGCGCTGGCGGATCAAGCACGCGTTCGACGAGGCGGGCATCCGGATCGTCGGCGGGCCGCCGGCCCAGACCGGTGAGGAGCAGCCGGCCAAGGACCCGACCGCGGGCATCGCCGCGCCGTCCGCCTACGCCTCGAGCACCTCGCCGCAGTCGGTCGCCGCGTCCCCGCTGACCAAGTAGCCCAGCGCAGCCCTCCGCCCCCGGATGGGTAGGACGGGTGCATGAGACCCATGAAGCTCGCCGTGGTCGGCGGCGGATCCACCTACACGCCCGAACTGGTCGACGGCCTCGCCCGGCTCAGGGATGTCCTGCCGCTCGGTGAGCTGGTCCTCATCGACCCCGCCGCGGACCGGCTGGAGCTGGTCGGGGGGCTGGCCCGGCGGATCCTCGCCCGGCAGGGGCACCCCGCGGCCGTCACCACCACCGGCGACCTCGACGACGGGGTGGCCGGGGCCGACGCCGTACTGCTCCAACTGCGCGTCGGTGGACAGGCCGCCCGGGAGCAGGACGAGACCTGGCCGCTGGAATGCGGCTGCGTGGGGCAGGAGACCACGGGCGCGGGCGGGCTGGCCAAGGCGCTGCGCACGGTCCCCGTGGTGCTGGACATCGCCGAGCGGGTGCGGCGGGCGAGCCCCCGGGCCTGGATCATCGACTTCACCAATCCGGTCGGCATCGTGACCCGGGCGCTGCTCCAGGCCGGGCACCGGGCCGTCGGGCTGTGCAATGTCGCGATCGGCTTCCAGCGGAGGTTCGCCGGGCTGCTGGGGGTGGCCCCGGGCGAGGTGCATCTGGAACACCTGGGGCTGAACCACCTGACCTGGGAGACGGGGGTGCGCATCGGCGGCCCGGAGGGTGAGGACGTCCTGCCGGAACTGCTCTCCGAACACGGTGACGCACTCGCCGGCGCGCTGCGGCTGCCGCGCCGGATCCTGGACCGTCTTGGCGCGGTCCCCTCGTACTACCTGCGCTACTTCTACGCACACGACGAGGTCGTGGAGGAGTCGCGCACCAGGCCGCCGCGGGCCGCCGAGGTCGCCGCCATGGAGCGCCGGCTGCTGGAGATGTACGGCGATCCCGCTCTCGACGAGAAGCCGGAGCTGCTGGCCGCACGGGGCGGGGCGTACTACTCGGAGGCGGCGGTCGAGCTGGCCGCGGCGCTGCTCGGCGCCGGGGGCAGCCCCTACCAGGTGGTCAACACGTACAACGACGGCACGCTGCCCTTCCTCCCCGACGACGCGGTGATCGAGGTACAGGCCGCGGTCGGTCCCGGCGGCGCGCGACCGCTGCCCGTGCCGGGACCCGATCCTCTGTACGCCGGGCTGATCGCCCAGGTCGCCGCGTACGAGCGGCTCGCCCTGGAAGCGGCGGTGCGCGGCGGCCGGGACCGCGTGTTCAGGGCGCTGCTCGCGCACCCGCTGATCGGCCAGTACGGGTACGCCGAGGCACTCACCGACCGGCTGGTCGCCCACAACACGGAACACCTGGCGTGGGCGTGAGCGCCGCGGTCCTCGCGATCGACGCGGGCAACAGCAAGACGGACGCGGCCGTGGTCGGGGCCGACGGCTCGGTGCTGGCGACCGCCCGCGGTGGCGGCTTCCAGCCGGCACGCACCGGTGTGGGGGCGGCGTTCGACGCGCTCGGGCACACGGTGGGGCAGGCACTCGCGCGAGCCGGTACAGGGGACGTCGAGCATGTGTCGGCCGCGCTCGCGGGCGCCGATCTGCCCGTGGAGGAGGAGCAGTTGGCCGCCGCGCTGCGAGCCCGTTCCTGGGGTCGTTCGTCGGCGGCGCGCAACGACACCTTCGCGGTGCTGAGGGCCGCGACCGACGAGCCGAAGGGGGTCGCGGTGGTGTGCGGTGCGGGCATCAACTGCGTGGGGCTGCTCCCGGACGGCCGCACCGCGCGGTTTCCCGCACTCGGCAGGCTCTCGGGCGACTGGGGCGGTGGCGCGGGGCTCGCCGACGAGGCGCTGTGGTTCGCGGCGCGGGCGGAGGACGGGCGGGGTGAGCCCACGGAGCTGGCGCGGGCGCTTCCGGCCCATTTCGGCCTGGAGTCGATGTACGCGCTGATCGAGGCGCTGCATCTGGGCGGTGTGGAGGCGGGACGGCGGCTCGAGCTCACCCCGGTCCTGTTCTCCGTGGCCGCCGCGGGCGACCGGGTGGCCGGGACGATCGTGGACCGGCTGGCGGACGAGGTGGTCGCCATGGCGTCGGTGGCACTGGGCCGGCTCGGCCTGCTCGGCGAGCACGGTGGGCCCGGCGAGCAGGGCCAGTCCGGCGAGGAGGTGCCCGTGGTGCTCGGCGGCAGTGTCCTGGCGGCCCGTCACGCCCGGCTGGAGGCCCGTATCACCGGACTGATGGCCGCCCGCGCGCCGAAGGCGGCCGTCTCGGTGGTGACCGAGCCCCCGGTGCTGGGAGCGGCGCTGCTCGGGCTGGACCGGTTGGGGGCGCCGGTGGCGGCGAAGGGCAGACTGCGGGCGTACTACGCGGTCGGGTCAGGCTGCTGACGCCGCCCTCGCGGAACCGGCCCTGGCGGGGGCGCGTGTTCATATGTGTGCGGGGCGTGTAGGCGCCGCAGGTGGCGGGCAGGGAGAGCGTTGGCGGACGGGCGGAGGGCGAGCGGCATTGACGGGACGGACGAGATAGCTAAAGATCCAGTCGTCTCCCGGCACTAGGGGGCAGGGGAGGCCGTCGATGACCAAGGGGGAGGTCAGAGGGTGACACAGACACCGGGCGCGGGCCCGCCCACGCCGTCGGGCGGACAGGTCCCCGCGGCATCGGGGCACCCGGCCCCGCTGCCCGCGGCCGGACGACTGCCCGGACCCGGACCGCAGCCCACGCCAGGGCCGCGACCAGTACCCGGACCCCAGTCCGGGCCCGTGTCGCTGCCTTCGGGCGACCAGTCCGCGCCACCGCCGGGAAGCACCGCGCTGGCGCGGGCCGCCGCTGCCTCCGAGGCCGCCGTGGCACCGCCGGAGGCCGGTGCCCCGCCGCGGCGCAGTGCCTGGGCGGAGACCTCGGCGCGGTTGCGCGCGGCGGCCGTGACGGAGCCGGGCCGGCTGCGGATCATCGGCGCCGTGCTGGCAGCGCTGCTGGTGGCGTTCGGTGCCATGACCGCCTTCCAGATCGCCGACCGGGCGTCGGCGGCCGACGACGTGGTGAGCCGTAGCCAGCCGCTGAGCGCCGACGCGGCGAGCATCTACCGCTCGCTCGCGGACGCGGACACCGCCGCCGCGAGCGGGTTCCTGGCCGGTGCCCAGGAGCCGGCCGACATGCGGGAGCGCTACCACCGGGACATCGCGAACGCCGCGCGGCTGCTCGTCAACGCGGCGGCCAACACGGACGGTTCGACCGAGTCCAGCCGCTACATAGCCGCGCTCAACGAGCATCTGCCCCGCTACACCGGCCTGGTCGAGCGGGCCCGCGCCAACAACCGCCAGGGCCTCCCCCTGGGCGGCGCCTACCTCCGGTACGCGAACCAGCAGATGACCACCGAGCTGCTGCCCGCCGCCCAGAAGCTCTACGACGCGGAGACCGAGCGCCTCGACGAGGACCACGGCGCAGCCCAGCTCTGGCCCTTCCTGTCGCTGGCGTTCGGCGTGCTGGCCCTGGGCATCCTGTTCTGGGTCCAGCGGCGCAACTACCTGCTGACCAACCGGGTGTTCAACCACGGGCTGCTGGCCGCGAGCGCCGCGTCCACGGTGGTCCTGCTGTGGCTGGCGATCGGGCACACCGTGGCCAGGGCCGAGCTGCACGAGGCCCGCGCACACGGCCAGCAGTCGCTGAAAGTGCTCAACGACGCCCGTATCGACGGCCTCAAGGCCCGGGCGAACGAGAACCTGACACTGGTCGCGCGGGGCGCGGTGCTCACGGCGGACGGCAAGAGCGACAAGTACGAGACCGACTACAAGGCAGGCATGGAGCGGCTCCGCACCTCCCTGGACCAGGCGGAGGGCCTCGCGGACGACGGCGAGGGCCGCACCCCGGTGCTGGACGCCACGTCGGCGGTGTCGGAGTGGACGACCCGGCACCAGTCGGCCGCCGACACCGACAAGGCGGGTGACTACTCAGGTGCCCTGGCCAAGGTGATCGGCGGCGAGGAGTCGACGGGGGCCTCCTTCGATCGGGTGGACGCGGCGCTCGAGAAGGCTCTCGCGCACGAGCAGGCGGAGTTCACCGCCGCGGCCACGAGCGGCCGTGACGCGCTGACCGGCCTGCCGGCAGGAGCGGCGGCGCTCGCCGTACTCGGCGCCGCAGGTGCGATGCTGGGCATCGGCCGCAGGCTTTCGGAGTACCGGTGAGAGGGGGAGAGATGGACGGCGCAGCCGGGAAGGAGCCGGACCGCTCACCGAACGGCCGGGACCGCCTGCGGGGCTGGGGCGGGATCACCGCGATGGCCGTCATGTGTGCGGTGGCGGTTTCCCTGGTCGTGTCACCGCTCTCGCGGGACGCTTCCCGTCCGGGCGACGGTTCGAAGGACACCGCGGGTGCCCCGGCACCCGCCGCGGTCTCCGGGAAGGCCGCCGACTGCACCGACCCGGAGGCCTCGCTGCCGGCATCCGCCGCCGACGGCCCCGCGATCGACGCGATCAAGCAGCGCGGCAGACTCGTCGTCGGTGTCGACCAGAACAGCTACCGCTGGGGCTACCGCAGGGCGGACGGCCGGCTGGAGGGCTTCGACATCGATCTCGCCCGGGCCGTCGCCGGGGACATACTCGGCGACGAGGACGCCATCATCTTCCGCGCCATCCCCACCAACCAGCGCATACCCGCGCTGGAGAACGGCACCGTCGACCTGGTCGTCCGCACGATGACCATCAACTGCGCCCGTATCAAGCAGGTCGCCTTCTCCACCGCGTACTTCCAGACGGGCCAGCAGGTGCTCGCCCCCAAGGATTCCGCGATCACCGGCTACAACAAGACCCTCGCGGGCCGCAGGGTCTGCTCGGCGGAGGGCTCGACGGCGTACGAGGCGCTGGAGAAGAAGTCCTACGGCGCGGTGTTCAAGGACGAGGGCGACGGCGGGCCCGAGGACAGGGACCGGCTGACCGTGCCCAACCAGCTCGACTGCCTGGTCCGGCTGCAACTGGGCGAGGTGGACGCGGTGGTGACCGACGCCGCCCTCGCGGCCGGACAGGCGGCGCAGGACCCGGCCATCGAGCTGAAGGGCGGGAAGCCCTTCACCACCGAGTTCTACGGCGTGGCCGCGAAACTGGGCAACGAGGACCTCGTCCGCCGGGTCAACAAGGTGCTCGACAGCTACCGCAGGGGCCCGTGGACGGCGGCGTACACGAAGTGGCTCGAGGCGGATCTGCCCGGCATACCCGGGCCGCCCGAGCCGAAGTACCGGAACGGTTGAGGTACCGGGACAGACAGTCGGGGTAGCGGAGCGACGGCGCGAGGACGAGCCAGAGCAGACGAGCGTGAGCAGACGAGCGGAGAAGTGATCGATGGGCGTCGCGGGAGCCTCCCCCGGGCGGGCGGGGGAACACCCGGGTCCGGTCATGGACCGGGACGAGGTGGACCGTGCGCTGGCGCGGCTCGGGGAGGAGTACGAGGCGATCGAGACCTCGCTGCTCGCCCTCCAGGACCACGCGGGCCGCAGGCTGCTGGAGGGTGCGGAGCTGACGGGGGTCACCAAGGACCGCTGGGCGTCCACCGAGCAGGCGATCACACTGCTGTGGAACTACTTCGACGCCTACTCGGCCGCGCTGAACTCCGCGCGTGAGCTGCGGGCCCGGCGCCGCTGGCCGAACCGGGACGACCTGCTCGCCCTCACCGACCGGCTGCGGGGCCCGGGCGTCACCGTGCCGAGCCCGGCCGCGGCCGCCTCCCCCACCCTCACCGGGCCGGCCAAGCTCTCCGAACGGTTCTCTCTGAAGGACCTGGTGAGCCGGATGAACCAGCTGTACGCACACTCGCTGGACATGGTCGTCGCCGCCGACGCGGTCTGGTCCGCGCTGCCCGCGCGGATCGATCTGCTCTCCGCCGAGCTCCAGCGCACCCGCTCGCTCGCCCACTCCGTCGGGGTGCGGCCGGGTGAGCACCCCGCGGGAGACGACCTGGAGTCGATCACGCAAGAGCTGTCGGCCCTGCGCGCGCAGGTGGTGTCCGACCCTCTGGCGTTCTGGTCGCCCGGGCCGATGAGTTCGGCGCCCGGTGGCGGCAGACCGGACACCGAGCGCTACGACCGGGCGGCGCGTGCCCTGGAGGACATCCGCCGGGAGATCGAGGCGGTGCTCGCGGTACGCCAGGACTCGGAGGAGCGGCTGCTCCGGCTGCGGGACGTGCTCTCCCGGGCGGACCGCACCCTCTCGGAGGCCCGGGCGGCGCGCGGCGAGGTGCTGGCGAAGATCGCGGCGTCGGAGGTCCCCGCCGTCAGCGGCCCTTCGACCGCCCTTCAGGAGCGTCTGGCCACGGCGGCCGAGTACCGCCGCCATGCGCAGTGGCACCGCTTGTCGCCCCTGCTGGAGTCCCTGGAGCGGGAGGCGGAGGACGAGCTGCTGCGGGCGCGCGAGTCACTGACGGCCGTGACGGCCCCGCTCGCGGTCCGTGCGGAGCTGCGCGGCAGGCTCGACGCCTACCGGGCCAAGGTGGCCCGCCACGGCATGGCGGAGGACCCGCTGCTGATCGAGCGTTATGACGCGGCGCGCCGCATGCTGTGGAGCGCTCCCTGCGATCTGCGCGTCGCCGGGCAGGCGGTGCTGCGCTACCAGCAGGCGGCTGCCGAAGTCCTGGTCCCGCAGCAGCCGGGACCGCATGACCGCAACGGTCACCAGGGGGAATCATGAGTACGACGGCCACGTGCGAACGCCCCGGCTGTGAGGGCGCGTACGAGGACATGGGCGGCGGTGAGCTCTACTGCGACACCTGCGGACTCGCCCCTTCCGCCCCGGCGACCGGGAGCGCCAGAGGGAGCACCGCCGGGAGTACGGCCGCCGGCTCGTCCGGTGGCCCCGGTGCCTGCCAGCGGCCGGACTGCGAGGGCGCGTACGAGGACATGGGCGGCGGTGAGCTCTACTGCGACACCTGCGGACTCGCCCCTGTCGTCTCGGCGGCCGGCACCCTGTCGTCCCCGCCCACCGGAGTGGCGGTCGCGGCCCGCGGAGGCGGCGACAGCCGCGGTTCGGGGTCGCTGACGGGAGGCTCACGGTCGTCAGGATCCCGCTCGTCACGGTCATCCCGTTCGTCGACCTCCCGCAGGTCGGTCTCGGGCCGTCTGTCGCGTTCCCTCTCGGGTCGCGCCACAGGACGTTCCGTGTCTGTCCGCAGCTCCGGATCCAACTCGTCCTCGTCGGGCAGGGGACGGCTCGGCGCAGGCCTGGTCGCCGTACCGGAAGTGCCGCGTCCCGACCCCCGTTCCGCGGTGATGGAGAACCCCGAGGTTCCCGAGCGGAAGCGTTTCTGCAGCCGCAGCGAGTGCGGCGCGCCGGTGGGCCGGGCACGCGGTGAACGGCCGGGCCGTACCGAGGGCTTCTGCACCAAGTGCGGCCATCCGTACTCGTTCGTGCCCAAGCTGCGGGCCGGTGACATCGTCCACGGCCAGTACGAGGTGATCGGCTGCCTCGCCCACGGCGGTCTCGGCTGGATCTATCTCGCCGTCGACCGTGCGGTGTCCGACCGCTGGGTGGTCCTCAAGGGCCTGCTCGACACCGGGGACCAGGACGCGATGGCCGCCGCGATCTCCGAGCGCCGCTTCCTGGCGGAGATCGAGCACTCGAACATCGTGCGCATCTACAACTTCGTCGAGCACCTCGACCCGCGCACGGGTTCGCTCGACGGGTACATCGTGATGGAGTACGTCGGTGGCAAGTCCCTCAAGGAGATCGCCAACGAGCGCCGCGCGCCCGACGGCAGGCGCGATCCGCTGCCCGTCGAGCAGGCCTGCGCGTACGGGATCGAGGCCTTGGAGGCACTCGGCCATCTGCACAGCCGCAATCTGCTGTACTGCGACTTCAAGGTCGACAACGCCATCCAGACCGAGGACCAGCTGAAGCTGATCGACATGGGCGCGGTCCGCAGGATGGACGACGACGACTCGGCGATCTACGGCACCGTCGGGTACCAGGCGCCCGAGGTCGCCGAGCTGGGGCCATCGGTCGCTTCGGACCTCTACACGGTGGCTCGCGCCCTGGCGGTGCTGACGTTCGACTTCCAGGGCTACACCAATGTGTTCGTGGACTCGCTCCCCGATCCGGACCACATCGAGGTGTTCCGGCGGTACGAGTCCTTCTACCGGCTGCTGGTCCGCGCGACCGACCCCGATCCGGTCCGCCGCTTCGCCTCGGCGCAGGAGATGGCGGACCAGCTGACAGGTGTGCTGCGGGAGGTGGTGGCCCTCCAGACGGGGCGGCCGCGTCCCGCCCTGTCCACGCTGTTCGGACCGGAAATCCGAGTGACGGACACCGAGTTGTTCACGGAGGCGGACGGCGAGGTGTCGGCCCTGGGGGCTCGGGCAGCGACGCGCAACGGCGCCGCTGCTGTTCACGCCGCGGGCCCGGTGGCCACGGAGGTCACGGCGCCGCATCTGACCCCCGTGGAGGCCCGGGCCACCGCGCTGGCCCTGCCGGTGCCCCGGGTCGATCCGAACGACCCGAACGCCGGTTTCCTCGCCGGGCTGGTGGCCTCCGCACCCACCGAACTGATCTCCGCTTTGAGCGGCGCGCCCACGAGCTCCCTCGAGCTGCGGCTGCGCGAGCTGAGGGCGCGGCTCGAAATGGGACAGCTGGGCTCCGTACAGACCTCGCTGGCCGATCTGGAGGCGCACCATCCCGATGACTGGCGGGTGGTGTGGTACCGCGGGGTCGCGGCCCTGGCGACCGGTGACGACGAGATGGCAGCACTGTCCTTCGACGCGGTCTACGACGCCTTCCCGGGTGAGGCCGCGCCCAAGCTTGCCCTCGGCGTGTGCGCCGAGGTGCTGCGGCAGTTGGACAACGCCGCCGAGTACTACCGGCTGGTGTGGACGACGGACCCGAGCTTCGTGAGCGCGGCGTTCGGCCTGGCCCGGGTGCAGCTCGCCGCGGGCGACCGCGCGGGAGCCGTGCGCACCCTGGAGTCGGTGCCCGAGGCTTCGATCCACTACACGGCGGCGCGGGTCGCCGCGATACGGGCCCGGTTGCGCAGACGTGCCGCCGGCGAACCCCTGATCGACGAACTGACGGCCGCCGCCGACCAGGTCGTGGCACTCGACGGATTCGGTCTGGACGCCGTGCGCCGTGCGCGGTTGTCCACAGAGGTACTGGGAACGGCGCTGGACTGGGTACTCTCCGGTAGTCCCGGGGCGCGGCCCACCGCGACCGTCCTGCTCGGCAGTGATCTGGACGAGCGCGGACTGCGCTTCGGCCTTGAACGCTCGTTCCGGGTGCTCGCCCGGCTCGCCCAGCACGGCGAGGAGCGCATCGAACTGGTGGAGCGGGCCAACCGTTTCCGCCCCCGGACGTGGGTGTGAGTGAGGGACCTTATGCACCAGCTCTCGGCGTGCCCCGGCTGCGAAGAGCCCCTGGAATCGAGCGACCTGTTCTGTGGTGCCTGCGGGTACGACCTGTCGGCCCTGCCCGGGCCGTCCCAGGACCGTCCCACGCTGGCCATCGGCTCCCCGGGGCAGTGGCAGGGCGCCTCGGAGCCCTACGGGGCCGGGGTACAGGCTCCGGCGCAGCGACCGGACACCGACGCGGGCGGGCGCCCGCTGCCCGCGACGGCGGTGCGGTACGACGGCCCCGACGCCGCACCGGCTGAGGCCTCCGCCGCGCATCCGGTGCCTGCCGCGAACACCTTCGCCGCTTCGGGTGACTTCGAGCTCGCCGCCCCTGACCCGCGAACCGCGGCGGCCGTGCAGGGCCACGCCGCCGTGCCGCAGGACCCGGGGGCCAAAGTCTGTGTGGCGTGCCGCGCCGGACGGGTCGACACCGACGGCTACTGCGAGCACTGCGGTCACGCCCAGCCCCGCGAGCGCGACCACATGGAGCAGGGACTCGGCGACAGCGTGGCGGCGGTGAGCGACCGCGGTCTGCGCCACCACCGCAACGAGGACGCGTTCATGGTGTCGTCGACGGCGCTGACCGACGGCTCCCCCGCCGTCGTGGCCGTCGTGTGCGACGGGGTGTCGTCGGCGACCCGGCCGGACGACGCCTCCGCGGCAGCGGCCGGCGCGGCCGGTGCGTCACTGCTGGAGGCCCTGCCCAGGGGTGTGCATCCGCAGCAGGCGATGCACGAGGCGATCGTCGCGGCGGCCGAGGCGGTCAACTCCCTGGCGGCCGAGCCGTCCGGGGCGATGGAACACGATCCGCACCGCCACCAGAACGCCCCGGCGTGCACGCTGGTGGGCGCGGTCGCCGCGGCCGGCCTCCTCGTCGTGGGCTGGGTCGGCGACAGCAGGGTCTACTGGGTGCCGGACGACCGCAGCACGCCACCGGCCCGGCTGACGGAGGACGACTCCTGGGCGGCCCAGATGGTGGCGACGGGTCTGATGAGCGAGGCCGAGGCATACGCGGACGAGCGCGCCCATGCCATCACCGGCTGGCTCGGCGCGGACGCGTACGAACTGGAGCCGCACACCGCCGCGTTCAAGCCGGACCGCCCGGGCGTGGTCGTGGTCTGCACGGATGGCCTGTGGAACTACGCGGAGGCAGCGGAGGACATGGCGCTGGCGCTGCCCGGGGACGCGGCGGGCCGCCCACTGGCGGCGGCGCAGACGCTGGTCGGGCACGCGCTGGACGGGGGCGGCCACGACAACGTAACAGTGGCCGTCATGCCGTTCACGGTGCCGGACGCCGGGGCAGGATCAGCCTGAACGGGGCGCTCGTACCCATATCCACGCCAGGCGCCGTCTTTTGCCGTGTCTGTCTGTTCTATCTGTTCTCACTGTCGTGCGGAACATCAAGGAGCCGGTTCGGATGGCGAACTTCTCTAAGTCGAATGTGCCTCGGTTCTCCGTCGAGGTGTACCAGAACGCATACCTGCCGGAGGGCGGTCGCGAGGTGAACGCGATCGTCACGGTCACCTCCACCGGGGGCGGTACGAGCGGCGGTGCGGCCGTCGGCGGCGCTTCCGCCTCACCCGCCTCGCTCGGGTCGCCGCCGGGCCCCGGGGCGTCGGCCGCGGTCGTGCTGATGGTGGACTGCTCGGGCTCGATGGACTACCCGCCCACGAAGATGCGCAACGCCCGCGACGCCACGGCCGCGGCCATCGACACCCTCCGCGACGGCACGGCCTTCGCCGTGGTCGCCGGCACCCATGTCGCGAACGAGGTGTACCCCGGAGGCGGCCGTCTCGCGATCGCCGACGACCGGACCAGGGCCCAGGCCAGGGAGGCGCTGCGCAGGCTGAGCGCGGGCGGCGGCACGGCGATCGGCACCTGGCTGCGCCTCGCCGACCAGCTGCTGCACTCCGGTGACGCGGCGATACGCCACGGCATCCTGCTCACCGACGGACGCAACGAACACGAGTCACCCGAGGACCTCAAGGCCGCCCTGGACGCGTGTGCGGGCCGATTCACCTGTGACGCACGCGGTGTGGGGACGGACTGGGAGGTGAAGGAGGTCACCGGGATCGCCTCCGCGCTCCTCGGCAGCGCCGACATCGTCGCCGACCCTGCCCATCTGGCCGACGACTTCACGCGGATGATGGCGGACGCGATGGGCAAGGAGGTCGCGGATGTGGCGCTGCGGCTGTGGACGCCGGTCGGCGCGGAGATCACCTTTGTGAAGCAGGTGGCGCCGACGGTCGAGGATCTGACCGGTCGCCGCACCCAGGCGGGTCCGCGCGCCGGGGACTACCCCACCGGCTCCTGGGGCGACGAGTCCCGTGACTACCACGTGTGCGTGCGGGTCCCGCAGGCCGGCCTGGGCCAGGAGATGCTGGCCGCCCGGGTCTCGCTGGTACTCCCCGACCCGTCCGGAGGCACGCCGCAGGCCCTCTCCCAGGGTCTGGTCCGCGCGGTGTGGACGGACGACATGGCGTCATCGACGTCGATGAACCCGCAGGTCGCGCACTACACAGGACAGGCCGAACTGGCACAGGTCATCCAGCAGGGCCTCGATGCCCGCAAGTCGGGTGATATCGACGGCGCGACGGCGAAGCTGGGACGTGCGGTGCAACTGGCCGCGGCCTCCGGGAACGAGGACACCGCGAAGCTGCTCGCGAAGGTGGTGGACGTCGTCGATGTGGCGACCGGTACTGTGCGACTGAAAGCAAAAGTGGCGGACGCGGACGAGATGACACTCGAAACGCGCTCCACAAAGACAGTTCGCGTCAAGAAGTAACAAGCGACAGACCGAAACGCTACGCGACACAAGAGCGTGTCAGGCCCTGCCGGGCCCGACGAAGGAGAGGGGGAAGCACCGACATGCCGACTTGCCCGAACGGACACCAGTCGGGTTCCGACGACTGGTGCGAGGTCTGCGGACATCGCATGGCCGGGGCGGGAGCGGTGCCACCGCCTGCCCAGCCGCATGCTCCCATGCCCCCCTCTCCCTCCCAGGGATACGGCTACCCGCGCCCGGACGGGCCGCCGCCGCCCCCACCCGGGTACGGCTACCCGGGCCCCGACGCCACCGCGCAGGCGGAGATCTGCCCGCAGTGCCGTACGCCGCGTGAGCCGATGGCGCCGTTCTGTGAGGAATGCCGCTGGAACTTCCTCACGAACACGGCGACGTCGTACACGCCCGTGGCCCCGCCCGGACGCCCCGGTCCTGGTCCTGGTCCCGGTCCTGGCCCTGACTACGGTTCCGGCGGTCCCGGCTTCCAGACGGGGGCCCCTCCGCACCGAGGGGACCCGTACGAGTACCAGAGCTCGCGTCCTTCCCAGATGAACCGGCCCGCCGAGCCGCTGATCGGCGAGCCGTCGGCCGGTGGCCGGCCGCCAGGCCCGCCCTCCCCTCCCGGCTTCCCGCAGTCGGGAGCCCCCGGGGGGTACCAGCAGCCCGGCCCACCGCCGCCCCCGCAGGGCTTCCAGCCGCCGCCCGGCTTCCCGCAGGCCGTGCCGGCGCCGCCACCCCAGCAGCACGGCGGCGATGACGACTGGATGCTGCCGCCGCCCTCCCAGGCGCAGCCGCAGGGTTCGCAGCCGTACCAGGGACATCCACAGGCACCTCAGGCACCGATGGGCTGGACCGCGGCCATCGCGCCCGACCGGGACTACTTCCGGGCGATGATGCATCGCAGCGGCCCGGAAGCCGTCGGGCTCAACCTGCCCGCGTACTCCCCGGAGCAGCAGCTTCAGCTCACCGGGGGGCAGGTCACCATCGGCCGTCGCCGGCACTCCACGGGCGAGTCGCCCGACATCGACCTCGGGGTGCCGCCGGAGGACCCGGGGGTCTCGCACCAGCACGCGATCCTGGTGCAGCAGCCGGACGGGGGCTGGGCGGTGGTCGACCAGAACTCCACCAACGGCACCACGGTCAACGGCGGCGAGGACCCGATCCAGCCGTATGTCCCGGTGCCGCTCCAGGACGGCGACCGCGTGCACGTGGGCGCCTGGACGACGATCACCATCCGTCGCGGCTGACCCCAGCCGGAATGACCTGGCGGACGGCCCTCGCGCGGGCCGTCCGCCTCTCGGGCCGCCTTCCACGACGCCCCCGGTCCCCTTCCCCGCGTCTGAGACCATGGCAGGGTGAATGAGATTCCGCGGGGCACGCTTCAGGAGCAGACCTTCTACGAGCAGGTCGGCGGCGAGGAGACCTTCCGCCGCCTGGTGCGGCGCTTCTACCAAGGCGTCGCCGGGGACCCGCTGCTGCGCCCGATGTACCCCGAGGAGGACCTGGGTCCGGCCGAAGAACGGCTCGTGCTCTTCCTGATGCAGTACTGGGGCGGCCCCCGCACCTACAGCGAGCACCGCGGCCACCCCCGGCTGCGGATGCGCCACGCGCCCTTCACCGTCGACCAGGCCGCGCACGACGCCTGGCTGAGGCACATGCGGGCGGCGGTCGACGAGCTCGGGCTCGCTCCGGAGCACGAGCGGCAACTGTGGGACTACCTCACCTACGCGGCGGCGTCGATGGTCAACGCGGCGGGCTGAACCTGCCGGGCGCGAACAGCCCGACGGGGTGCGCGGTCGTCCCGGCCAGGGCCAGATCGGCGAGGATCTCGCCGACCACGGTGACGAACTTGAAGCCGTGCCCGGAGAAACCGCAGGCGACGGTGACGGTCTCCGGGTGACGCGGGTGGCGGGCGATCACGAAGTGCTCGTCGGGAGTGGTGGAGTACATACAGGTGGCGGCCCTGAGGAGGCTGCCGGGGAGTGTGGGCAGCCGCGGGGCCACCTGGTCCGCCATGGCCCGGATCTCGTCCTCGTGAACGGTGCGGTCGATCGTCTCGGGGGTGCAGACCGCGCCCTTGCGGAAGAAGGCGACCTTGGCCCCGCCCCCGGGCCCGTCGATGGCCGGGAACCCGTAGATCTGGACGCCGTCGGTGTCCTCCCAGACATAGATGGGATGCCGGTCCGGGGTGTAGGGGCCGGTGCCCGAGGTGGGCTGGAACCAGTACATGACCTGCCGCTCGACGGTGATCGGCACACCGAGATCCGAAAGCAGAGCAGGAGCCCAGGCACCGGGACAGACCACGAGCTGTCCGGCCGTGTAGACGTCCTGGGCGGTGTGCACCCGTACGCCCCCGGCGTCCGCCACCCAGCGGATGACGGGCTCGTCGAAGCGCAGCTCGGCGCCGTCGCGCGCGGCCAGCTCCTGATGGGCCGAGACGGTGTCCTCGGGGCGCAGCAGCCCCGCCCGTGCCTCGTACAGCGCGACCTCGTCGTCGCGTGGTGTGAAGGCCGGGAAGCGCCGGTGCAGTTCCCCCGCGGTGAGCAGTTCGTGCGGCAGGCCCCACCGCTCGGCCGAGCGCAGCGCGCCCACGACGGGCGTGGACTCGGGTCTGCCGATCATCACACCGCCGCAGAGGGTGGCGATCGGCCGGCCCGAGTCGCGTTCCAGACGTTCGTAGAGCTCGTAGGCCCTCAGAAGCAGCGGCACATAGGCGGGGTCCTCGAAATAGGCCTGCCGCGTGATGCGTGAACCGCCGTGGCTGGAGCCCTTGTTGTGCGCGGGGCCGAACTGCTCCAGCCCGACGACCCGGGCGCCGCGTGCGGCCAGGTGGTGAGCGGCGGCGCTGCCCATGCCGCCGAGTCCGAGGACGATCACGTCCGTGGCCGGTGCCATCGGCAGCTCCTCCGTGCGGGATCCGGGACCTTGATCCCGGACCCTACGCGTGGTGCCTCGTGGTGGGCGTGACCGTGAGCCCGCCGATCCCACCCGTGCGCACCGCGATCGAGCCGTACGGGGTGCGCAGCCGCAGCCAGCCGCCCGCGGCCAGCAGGGCGGCCCCGCCGTGCGCGCCCTGGGGTACCGGCCGCAGGAAGCCCAGGGACTGGGCAGCGTGCACGGCCCGCAGCGGCAGTGCGGTGCCGCCGAGGGTGCGCGACCAGATCTCCCGGCCGATGCGGTCACGCTCGGCGCGGGTACGGCTTTCCTGCGGCAGTGCCTCGTCGCGGGCGCGGAACTCGGCGACGGCGACGGCGACCGCGCCGCGCATCTCGGGGACGCCGGGCAGCCCTGGCAGCTCCTGCCAACCGCCGCGGGGTGGCAGCAGACCCGCCCATGGCGGTCCGGTGACCGCGGCCGGGACGGCCAGTGAGGCGCCCTCGATGGAGTCGAGCAGCTCCCCCGCCGACACGGTGGCATCCAGCGCGGCGACCGTACCCGCGTCCCACCCGGCGAGCCGGGCGGTGCGGATCGCCAGCACCTCGAACGACGGCGGTCTGCCGAACACGGCGAGGCTGCCCTGCCCGTCTCTGGCACCGCCCGCCTGGATCCGGACCGCCGCGGCCCGGTCGTAGTGGAGGAGCCGGCCGAGGAAGGCGGCGAGGTCCGCCGCCTCCCTCGCGTCGGCGAGCAGCAGGGTCTGCACGGGCGCCGTCATGCCGCGACCGTGTCCTCCGCGCCTTCGTCCATGTACTCCAGGAGGAAGGACTTCTCCTCTGCGCTTATCCGGCGCGGGCGGGCCGCAACCAGGTCGTAGGGGACGACGACGGTCGAGGCCCGGACATACACCTGCTCCGGGTCCTTGATCTCATAGGCGATCGTCAGCGACGCCGCCCCGATCTTCTTCACCCACGACTCCACGGTGACCGGCGCGTGCCGGTGCACCAGGGGCCGTACGTAGTCGATCTCATGCCGGGCCACGACGGACCCTCCGGAGAACGACGGGGAACCGTCCCCGGGCGCCAGCCGGAACATGAAGTCGATGCGGGCCTCCTCCAGATAGCGGAGGAAGACCACGTTGTTGACATGCCCGAAGGCATCCATGTCCGACCAGCGCAGGGGGCACTGGTAAATATGCCGAGCCACTGACCTCGTCCTGCCTCAGCCCCGGGTGAGCTTCTTGTAGGTGGCGCGGTGCGGACGGGCCGCGTCCGGACCGAGCCGCTCGATCTTGTTCTTCTCGTAGGTCTCGAAGTTGCCCTCGAACCAGAACCACTTCGAGTCGCCCTCGTACGCCAGGATGTGCGTGGCGACCCGGTCCAGGAACCAGCGGTCGTGGGAGACGACCACGGCGCAGCCCGGGAAGTCGAGCAGCGCGTTCTCCAGCGAGGAGAGGGTCTCGACGTCGAGGTCGTTGGTGGGCTCGTCGAGCAGCAGCAGGTTGCCGCCCTGCTTCAGGGTGAGCGCCAGGTTCAGCCGGTTGCGCTCACCGCCGGAGAGCACACCGGCCGGCTTCTGCTGGTCCGGGCCCTTGAAGCCGAACGCGGAGACATACGCGCGGGACGGCATCTCGACCTGGCCCACGTTGATGTAGTCCAGCTCGTCGGAGACCACGGCCCACAGCGTCTTCTTGGGGTCGATGTTCTCGCGGCTCTGGTCCACGTACGAGATCTTGACGGTCTCGCCGACCTTGATCTGGCCTGAGTCCGGGGTCTCGAAGCCCTGGAGCATCTTGAACAGCGTGGTCTTGCCCGCGCCGTTGGGGCCGATCACGCCGACGATGCCGTTGCGCGGAAGGGTGAAGGAGAGGTCGTCGATGAGGACCTTGTCGCCGAAGGCCTTGCTGAGGTTCTCGACCTCGACCACGACACTGCCCAGGCGGGGGCCCGGCGGGATCTGGATCTCCTCGAAGTCCAGCTTCCGGGTCTTCTCGGCCTCGGCGGCCATCTCCTCGTAACGGGCCAGACGGGCCTTGGACTTGGCCTGCCGCCCCTTGGCGTTGGAGCGGACCCACTCCAGCTCTTCCTTGAGCCGCTTCTGGCGCTTGGCGTCCTTCGCGCCCTCGACCTTCAGACGGGAGGCCTTGTTCTCCAGGTAGGTGGAGTAGTTGCCCTCGTAGGGGTGGGCGCGACCGCGGTCGAGCTCCAGGATCCACTGGGCGACGTTGTCCAGGAAGTACCGGTCGTGGGTGATGGCGACGACGGTGCCGGCGTACTTGGCCAGGTGCTGCTCCAGCCACTGCACGGACTCGGCGTCCAGGTGGTTGGTGGGCTCGTCGAGCAGCAGCAGGTCGGGCGCCTCCAGCAGCAGCTTGCAGAGCGCGACGCGGCGCTTCTCACCACCGGACAGGGTGGTCACGGCCCAGTCGCCGGGCGGGCAGCCCAGCGCGTCCATGGCCTGCTCCAGCTGGGCGTCGAGGTCCCAGGCGTTGGCGTGGTCCAGGTCCTCCTGGAGCTTGCCCATCTCATCCATCAGCGCGTCGGAATAGTCCGTGGCCATCAGCTCGGCGATCTCGTTGAACCGGTCGAGCTTGCCCTTGATCCCGGCGACGCCGTCCTGGACGTTCTCCAGCACGGTCTTGCTCTCGTCCAGCGGGGGCTCCTGGAGCAGGATGCCGACGCTGTAACCGGGCGAGAGGAACGCGTCACCGTTCGACGGCTGCTCCAGACCGGCCATGATCTTCAGCACAGTGGACTTACCGGCACCGTTCGGGCCGACCACACCGATCTTCGCACCGGGCAGGAAGCTCAGGGTGACGTCGTCAAGGATCACCTTGTCGCCGTGCGCCTTGCGCGTCTTGCGCATGGTGTAGATGTACTCAGCCAAGAGAAACCGTCCGGCGATATGTGAGTGGGCAGATGGATTCCATCTTGCCTGACCGCCACCCCGGGAACGAAACCCGTATCGTCAGGCTGCGCTGACCTGCCTGTTCGCTGTCCATACAGGTAGTCATCCCATCGCCCTTCGTGGTCGGGCAGGCCTCAGTCACCGGCAGGCGGCGTCTGCTTCCGGCGCACCAGGACGATCACGGCACCGCCCACGAGCACCAGGGCGATCGCCACGCCCGCTATGACCGGGGTGATGCCTGACGAGCCAGTGGCGGCCAGGTTCTCCCCACCGGCGTCCGCGCCCATCAGAGCCGGGCTGGGCCCCGAGGACGGCTGGTCGGGCACTGGTCCCGCCTGGCCGGTGGTCTTGCAGTCCAGCACACCCTTGACGGTCTTCGAGAAACCACCGGGCCCGGTGATCGTGAAGTCGTAGGCCCGGTCCTCCGGCAGCGGGACGGTGACGGTGCGGGTCTCACCGGCGGCGATGGAGTACCTGAGGCCCAGCAGCTCGAAGGTGAACGGCTGGTCTCCCGTGTTGCCAGCAGTGATGTCGACCCCGCCCTTGGCGCAGTTCTTCCTCGCCGACAGCGCCGGTATCGGACCGCTTTTGCCCCAGGCGGCCGTCACGGTCGCGGAGACCGTGGACCGGCTGGACCCGGCAAGGATCTGTGTCTGGCTCCTGGTCGCCCCGGCGAAGGCCCGGCCGACCGGGACCGATGTGGTCGCCTGGAGGGAGAGCGAGGCCGTGCCGTCAGCGGCACCGGAGGGTATGTCGAGGTAGAGCTGGCTGCCGTCGACCGCGGAGGTGACGGGCGCGCCGTCCTTGGCGACCACCTTGATGCCGGTGGCGGCGGCGTCGGCGGGCGGAGTCACCGTGACGCGGTCGGCGTCGGTCCGGACCGTGATCGGTCCCAGCCGCCCGCCAGCCTTCCCGGAGACGGCGTTCGGTTGCAGGCTGAGCGAGGCACGCGGTTCGCCGAGGCCCTTCGCCTTCTTCTCGAGCCAGTCGGCGAGCTTTTCGGCCGCCGGGTCGACCGCCTCGACATCGACGCCGTCCGAGTAGCGCCAGATCGCGACCTGGGTGCCCGCGGCTGCCGTCCGCTCGGTCAGCGCCCCGGCGCCCGCCCGGTCGGCGAGCGCCGTGAGGTCGTCGACCTGCGGGTAGGAGTGCAGCAGGATCCAGCGGATCCTGCCCGCGTTCATGTTGGCACCGAGCGAGGTCTGGTTCCAGGGCGTCTCCAGATACCTGGCCTGCTCCTGGGTGGGGTTGTGGATGTCGACGCAGTACGTCTTGAGGCTGCCGCCGCCGTCCACGGTCATCTCGAAGAGCCCGGCGGGCAGTTCCTGGTCCTGGCCCCCTTCGTGCAGCACCGCGCGATCGAAGGTGGTGAGTCCCCCGAGAGTGGCGGAGGCACCCCCCGTGTGCTGCGGGGCATCGTCGGCGGCAGCCGGTCCCGCGGCGCCTATCGAACCCGCCGCGAGCAGCGCCGACAGCAACGCCGTCGCAGCAAGCCTGACGGCTCCCCGCCCGCGTACGGAAAGCGCGGAGAGCGCCGCAGACGCAGAGGACGCAGAGAACGCAGCAAACACAGAATTCCCCTCCGGGCGAGGCCGTTCGCGTGGGATGCGTGGGGGGAAGTGCCTCGCCAAAAGACTCAAGTGCCCCGTGAGTACTGGAAAGCCTAGGGCGCAGCGCGACTTGGTGCCCCGTCATACCTTCAGATAACCGTTCCGAATCGGAATCGTTATCACCGCCTTCACATCCCTCAGTCGACTACCGTCAAATCTCCTCAACCGGAAGGTCAGAAGGGGGCACTGGCGGTCTCCTCACCGATGGTGACGATCGTCCTGTCCTCGGTGACGGCGCCTCCCCCGGGGCCCGGACCACCTGGCCCCGTACCGGCCGGGTCGCCCGTGTCGCGCCTGGCCACGCGGCGGAAGGCGGAGGTGCCCCGCGACAGGTCGTGACCGGCCGCCACGGCGTCGATGTCGACGAACGTCCGCCGCTGTCCCTCCCGCTCCTCCTCCCGGATCCGCAACCGGCCCCGCACCACCAGCGGTTCGCCGACAGTCACCGAAGCCGCGAGGTTCTGCCCGAGGCCCCGCCAGGCCCACACGTTGTAGAAGCTGGTGGCGCCGTCGGCCCAGAACTCGCGCTGGCGGTCCCAGCGGCGGGAGGTCACCGCGAAGCGGAACCGCGCGTATCCGCCGCTCGCCGACTCCCGGTAGTCCACCGCAGTCGCCACATTGCCCACCAACGTGACCATCGTCTCGTTCATGTCCGATCCCCTCCGTGTGCTGCTGAAGACTCGCTGACGGGTCCCATGCTGGATCGGCGCGCCGATTCCCGCCGGGGTCTGTGGAAGCCCTCGGGGTTGTGGAAAACCCCGCCACCCTTTCGGGTGACGGGGCATCGGCAGAACGTGAATGTCCGTCGCGCGTGTTCAGCGTCTCGACACCGTCACGTACTGGTCCCGCACCTCCCGGTAGCGCAGCAGCTCGGCCGCGACCGGATCCAGCACCCGGGCCCTCCCGCACGCCGCGGCGGCCTCCTTGAGGCGCCGCTCCGCGTCCTGGCCGTATCTGTGCGCGGGCCCCTTCGCGGCGCTCGCACACGCCCACTCCACCAGCGGCCCGCCGATGATCCCCGTCAGCATCAGCAGTACCGGGGGGATCAGCAACGGATCCGTGACGCCGACGATCTGGCCCACCAGCCACAGCCCGCCGCACACCTGGACGATCGTCATCATCGCCTGGGCCAGTACCGCGGCAGGCCACCAGGCCGGCCGGGGTGGCCGCGCGTTCGGGGTGCCCAGCGTGACGGCCAGTTCGTCGAGCGCCTCCGGCAGCCCCTCGGCCCCCCGGACCGCCGCCTCCCGCACGGCCTGCGCCCAGGGCGCGGGCAGTCCGTGTGCGGCCTCGTCCGCGACGACACGTACGGCCTGTTCGACGCGCTGACGTGCCGTGAGCTCCTCCTCGACCGGCTCCAGGGGCTGCGGAAGCCCGCCGCCGGGGGTGCGGACGCGCTCGAACCAGCGCCACAGCCGCAACCACGGCGTGCCGCAGGCCCGGCCCGCGCTCCTGCGCCACCGGCGTTCGGCCTCCTCGCCCACCGCCGTGGCCCCGACCGCGACCGCCAGCCGGGCGGAGAAGTCGTCCCGGGCCCGTTCGCTCAGCCCCGCGTGACCGTCGGCTACGTACACACGACGCAGCTCCTTCGCGGCGGCGTCGACGTCGGCGGAGATCCGCCTGGCCGCGGCGGTGCGATCCTGCACGAAGCGCCCGAGCATCTCCCGCAGATCGGCGACGCCCTCACCGGTGACGGCCGACAGGGCGAGCACGGTGGCACCGGGCTCTCCGTGTTCGCCGACGGCCATGCCGTCCTCGTCGAGGAGCCTGCGCAGATCGTCCAGCACCTGGTCCGCCGCCTCGCCGGGCAGGCGGTCGATCTGGTTCAGCACCACGAAGCTGACCTCGGCGTGCCCTGCGAGCGGCCTCAGATAGCGCTCGTGCAGCGCGGCGTCGGCGTACTTCTCGGGGTCGACGACCCAGATGACCGCGTCGACGAGTTTCAGCACCCGGTCCACCTGGTCCCGGTGCGCGGTCAGCGCAGAATCGTGGTCGGGCAGATCCACGAGCACCAGGCCCTGGAGTGCCTCGTCGCCCGATCCGCCCGCCAGCGGCCTGCGCCGCAGCCGCCCGGGGATGGCGAGCCGGTCGAGCAGTCCGCCCGCCCCTTCGGACCAGGCCAGGGAGATCGGGGCGGATGTGGTGGGCCGGCGCAGTCCGGTCTCCGAAATGGGCACCCCGGCCAAGGCGTTGAACAGCGTCGACTTACCGCTTCCGCTGGCTCCCGCGATGGCGACGACGGTGTGCTCCGACGACAGCCGCTGCCGCGCCGCAGCCTCGTCGAGCACCCGTCCGGCCTCTTCGAGCGCCTGGCCCTCGATTCGGGTACGGGACAGGCCCACGAGCTCACGGAGGGCGTCGAGCCGGGTGCGCAGCGGGGCTGCGTACGGGCCGGGAACCGGGATGTGCGGCTCCCCCGCGGGGTCCTCCGGGGACGGCTCCGCGGCGCGGCGGGCGATCAGCCCGTCGTCCCAGCGCCCCTCGTCCGCGCCGGGCTGGCCGTCCGCCTGCTCGCCGTCCTCATGCCCTGGGTCCTTCCCCGTACCGGCCCCGGCGGCGACTGCGGGCCCCGCACCATCCGTTCCCGTCTCCGTTTCCGTCTCCGTGTCCGTCTGCGTTTCCGCCCTCGGAGCGGTCCCCGGGCGGTCCTCGGTCTCCCCAGTGACAGCGGTCATCGGCGGTCACCTTTCCTTCTGTAGTACGGACAGCGCGGCGATCAGCTCGGCTTGTGGTTCCGGGGACACTTCGAGGGCGTTCAGCGGGGCGAGCCGCCGGTCGCGTTCATCCCGCATGACGCCCTCGACACAGTCCTTCACCAGCTCACCGCCCTTGTCCCGCAGCCGCAGGGCGCTCTGGGCGCCGAGGCGCTCGGCGAGCAGTTCGCCCGCCGCCCGGGTCCGCCGGCCACCGAGCAGCGCGGCGGCGAGCAGAGCCGCGACGGTCTCGGGATCGGGCGCGGCCGACTTCTCCATGTCCCGTACCACCTCTTCGGTGAGTTCCTCCAGCACTCGCCGCCAGCGCCGTACGGCCATGCCGATCCGCTCCCCGCATTCCCGGTCGGCTCCCGCGAAGCCGCCTCCCACCGCGCCGGCCGCGGGCTCGTGGCGCCATGCCTCCTGGAGTCGCTCGTCGGCGGCTGCCACCGCGCAGTGGAGCAGTGCGGTCAGGCTCTCGGCGATCGCGTCGAGCACTTCTGCCGCCGAGCTGTCACGCGGGTAGCCGCGCCAGCGCGTACGGGCGTCTCCGGCGAGTACGGCGCCCCGGCCGAGCTGCTTGCGTACCCGTTCGGTCTCGCGGGCGTACGACTCGTCGAGGCTGCCGGAGAGGCGTACGGCGGCGGCGTACTGGGCCGCGACGGCGCCCGCGAGATCGGGCATACGGGCGGAGAGCGAGTCGATGACCCCGGCGGCCGTCCGCACCAGGGTCTCCCGGCGTGCCACGGGGTCCAGGGCCTGGTGCGCCAGCCAGTCTCTGAGCGCGGCGACTGCCGACTCCGGGAGCAGCCCGCTGCCGAGGCCGGCGGACTCGGGGAGTTCGGGGATGGTGAAGCGCGGTACGTGTCCGAGCCCGGCCTTGGTCAGGAGCGCCGCGTACTGCCGGGATACCTCGTTGACCATCTGGTG
The DNA here is from genome assembly GCF_040632375.1 of Streptomyces sp. NPDC019396. Taxonomy (NCBI): domain Bacteria; kingdom Bacillati; phylum Actinomycetota; class Actinomycetes; order Kitasatosporales; family Streptomycetaceae; genus Streptomyces; species Streptomyces sp. NPDC019396. The sequence continues at coordinate 251,461 of NZ_JBEYBS010000003.1, forward strand.
CGGCACCCGGTCGAGCACCGTGATCAGCGCGGCGTCGTACTGCTTGGCCGTACGCAGCAGGTGCCACGGCACGGCGTCCGCATAGCGGGAGGCGGTGGTGACCATGACCCAGATGTCGGCGGCGCAGATCAACTCGGCGGCCAGCATCCGGTTCTCGATGACGAGCGAGTCGATATCGGGCGCGTCGAGCAGCGCGAGCCCGGGAGGCAGTGCTCCTGAGGTCTCCAGCCGCAGCGCACCGCCCTCCGCCTGCTCGCGCTCCCCGCCGGGGGCCTCGGCGTCCTGCTGCGGAAGCCATACGCGGGTGAGGTGCGGCAGCACCCTGACCCCCGCGAACCAGTGGTGGTCATCCGGGTGGCACACGAGGACGGGCGTCCGCGTCGTGGGCCGCAGCACCCCGGCCTCGCTCACGCGCCGCCCCACAAGCGAGTTGACCAAGGTGGACTTGCCCGCCCCGGTGGATCCGCCGATCACCGCCAGCAGGGGCGCGTCGGGGTGCTTGAGCCTGGGCACCAAATAGTCGTCGAGCTGCGCGAGCAGCTCGTCCCTGGTCCGCCGGGCACGCGGCGCACCGGGGAGCGGTAGTGGAAGACGCACGGCAGCGACACGGTCGCGCAGGGCGGAGAGTGCGTCGATCAGCTGAGGCCGTACTTCCATGGTCACCACATGCGAAGAATGCCCAATTTTGGAGTCGTTTTGAAGCGTATGGCCACCCCTGCGCGCCGATCAGATGGGCGAAATGGCCGAGACAAGTGGGGCGCAGGCATAACGAGTGCACAACACCCGGGGCGACAGGCGAAAAAACCGCTGCAAGAATCGCACCTGCCTGCGATTATCGGTTCGCTTCACCGAACCTCCACATCGTGCCACGCAGGTGAAGCAACCGGGTCAAGGCGAATGGAGCCCTATCCTTGTCCCGGCAAGGTCACGGCCGACCCACCAGGGGCTCCAGGCCACCGAGGCCACATCCGGCCCCCGTAGCTCAGTGGATAGAGCAGGCGCCTTCTAAGCGCTTGGCCGCAGGTTCGAGTCCTGCCGGGGGCGCATCCGCGCCAGAGCTGCACGGCCCTCCCCCGGGAGGGCCTTTTTGCTGGTCAGAACGTGCCCAGAGCGCGCCGCCGTTGTCTCGGTCGTGGTGAGGAACTGCAGGGCAGAGCTGGACACCTCGACGCCGGTCGAGTGGACAGACCAGCGAAGCTTCTGGCGGAGACGGTTCTATCGGGCGAAATCCACATCTCCCCCGATCCGGTTCGGGGCCGCCGACCGCGCCGGGCCGGCAGCGGCCTCGGTGGGGGCTGTGGTCGACGGTCGTCAGGGCAACCGCAGGTCGGAGCAGCCGTGTTGCCTCGCTGACTGCTCGGCGAACGCCGTGAGTGCGTTTTTCTCGAAGTCACGGGCGGGCTTCCGCACGGGATAGGCGTCGTCGTCCGTGTCGAAGATCCGCCAGAGGGTGAAGAGCGCCCGCTCGGACGATCCGGGGCACTGGGCGGTGGCCCAGGCGTGGTTGCCGTCCTCGGAGAACCCGGCGGTCCTGCGCAGATCGGCGGGACCGGACATCTTGAGGCTCTTGGCGTAGGGCCCGTACACGGCGGACATGCCGTATCCGGGCCTGCCGTCCGGCGTGGCCAGGAAGCAGTCCGCGAGGGGAGCCTGCGGCTGCGACGCGGACTCCATGGCGTTCGGTACGCCGGAGCGCGTGGCGGCCGGGGCCAGGGAGCGCACCGGGGCGCACGTTCCGTCGGCCCGGGACAGGGGGCGGCTCGTGGTGAGGGGGTCGGCCGGAGTCGTCGTGATCGGTCCGCCCGGCGCCGCCGTGCAGTCGAACCTGTCCGCGGCGTTCGCCGCCGCCTGAGCGGTGGCCCGGGCGAGCGCGGTCCTTTCACCGCGGTCGCCCGGTCCTGCCCCGCCTGACAGCACGCTGCTGACCAGAAGGCTCTCGTCGTGACGATTGCGGCACTGCAACGCGATCGACACGCGGGACTGGCCGGACGCCGAGGTGATCGTCCCGGGCCAGCCGCCGCCCAGCGGGGCGGCGCTCCCCGTGGCCCCCCGGAGGTCCGCGCGGCCCGGGAAGAGGGAGGCGGCATCGGCGTCGCCGCCCCAGCGCACATCGAACAGGACAGCGGCCGTACCAGCGGATGTCGTGATGCCGCAGCGGGCGAGGCTCTGAGCCGGATCACCGAGGAGCGAGAGATCCCCCGCGCCGGACCTGGCCCGCCCCTTGCCGCCGAGGACCCGCAACGTGTCCTCGGGGGCGAGAACGCCCTCACAGGCGGCGCCGATGGCCCGTCCGCCGCGCCAGTCGTCGTAGGCGCCGGAGAGGTAGAAGGTCCCGGAACCCGCGAGGACGATGGCGAGGGTGACAGCGACGAGGGCCCGGCGAGTCTTGAGCTTCGTGAGTTTCATATGCGTCGTTCTGCTCCGGTGGTACAGGCGCGCGGCCCTGCTACATGTCGGTGCGCAGGGCCAGCAGCGCTTCGTCTCGCCCTTGCTTGTGCTTCAACTGCCCGTCTCCGACGAGAACCTTCGCGAAGTCGCTCTCCTTGTCATGCCCGTTGCTCTCGGCCCAGGAGGTGACCATTCCGTCCACGACCTTCTGGCCGGAGGTGAAAGTCTTGTAGTTCTCCTCCGTCGCCGCCGCGTTGATCTCGGCGATCCTGTCCTTCGTCGCCTCATAGGAGGCGAAGCCGAGGATGCGGTTGCCGATGTCGCCCGTCACGCCGTACTTGTCCGGAACGAAGTTGAGGGCCGCACCCGGCGCTGACGTCACAGCGTTGTTGAAGTCGTTGGTCCACTGTGTGTCCTTGAACCTCTTGTCGAAGGCGATGTCCCCGCGTACTCCGTCGTAGGCACCCATCGCGGCAGAGGCCTCCTGGATCCGCGCCTTGGTGGTGTCGTTGGTGGTGCTGTCCGGCATACCGGCGAAGGTGTCGAGTGAGTACTGCTTCTCCGCCCGGTACACCTGCCCGAACGCCTCGGGGTCGTCGGCGACTCCGCGCATCAGCTTCACCAACTGGTCCTTCGGGACGGACATATGAGTCTGCCCGTCCTCATCCGTCCACGCCTTGTCCGAGGTGTTGTAGGTGTTGTTGTCCAGACCGAGGATCTGATGCAGGTCGGGTGTGTAGTCCGTCATCAGGTTGGCCATCGGCTGTGTGAGGTTCTCGGGGAGCTTCTCCGCCTGGCCCGAGGAATTCAGCACGTTGATCGTGTCGTGCATGACCCTGGCCTGCGCGATGCTGTGCCCGCCCAGCTCATGGTCGGATCCCGGGACATAGCCGGTGGCAGCCGACTCGAGCACGGCGCCGAAGCCCGCACGGACGTCCTTGTCGAACGTGTCCGGTCCGATGCCCTCGACCTTGGCCTGGTCCTTGGTGGTATTGACGAGATCCCAGTCCCGCTCCTTCAGCAGGTACTCGAGATTGTCGTTCTTCGAGTCGGCGCCCGGGTCCAGGTAGGACGTGGCGGTCTTGGGATCCTCCGCCATGATGCCCAGCACACCGTCGAGGGGGTCGTTGGCGAACCAGCCGTCCTTGCTGCCGCTGAAATCCCCGCTCAGATCCCAGATGTCCGGGTCGCCGCCCTGCCCCTTGTCCTCGGCGTGGCGTATGTCGTCGGCCATGTCCTTGAGGAACTGCCCGGAGTAGCCGTCGCCGTGCTGCATCAGCGTGACCAGGCTCTGGTAGCCGCGCGCCTGCTGTCCATGACCGATACCGACCGCGATCTTGTCGCCGGCGGCGTCCAGGTCGAACTGCTGGACCCCGGCCTTCTTCAGATCGGCCCGGAAGTCCTTGTAGAACGTGGAGTCAGGGTCCTTCGTCGCGGTCGCAAGGGTCGTGGCGAGGCCCTTCTGGAGCCCCAGGTAGTCCTTCTTGTGGTCCTTGTCATCGAAGTACGCCAGGTCGTTGAGCCTGTTGGTGAACTTGAGCGTGTTCTGCGCGCCGAGGCCGTTGAGGAAGGTCTGGGTGAACTTCGTGTCGTCGGCGTTGTCGCGGAACGTACGCTGGAGTTCCGCCATGTCCGCGGCGGAGACCTTGTTGCCGTTGTTGATCTCCATGGCGATGGCGGCGGCGTGGTCGGCCTCGTACTCCTCGACGTCCGACTTGGCATGGCGGTTGAAGCCGTTCCAGGTGCCATCGGTGGCATCCCCGTCGATGACCGCTGCCTCAAGGGCTATCTTGACGCCGTCGTCGGCGTCGTTGATGTCCTGGACCGCGGCCTTGATGGCCTGGTTCCATTCACCCACGGCCGTGCGGACGGAATCCTGGTAGTCGCGGTCGTGGTGGTAGGCGGTGCGGCTGCCTTCATCCATCTTGTCGAAGTCGAACTCGACGACGCCCTGCTCCGACACCTTCATGCCGGCCTTGATGGCATCGTCATGCACCGCCTTGAGCTTGCCGCGCAACTCGGTGAACTGCTGGTACGCGTCGCGCAGCAGGGAGGCGATCGCCTTGGCTTCCTTCTGGGCCGCCTGGTACTCGCTCAGAGTGACCTTGAAACGGCTGCTGGCGGCGGACGCGGCCAGGCCCTGCCAGCTGAGACCGAGGGATATGTTCGAGACGTCCCGCTTGTAGTCGGCTTCGAGCTTCTTGAACTCGCCCGCCATCTCGTCGCATTTGTCAGCCGCGTTGGTCAGCGTGGACAAATCGGTGGTCATCGCTTCGTGGTAAGTCGGCATGTGCTCCCCCGTAGAGCTTATGACGTGGTGCGGCGGCGGATCAGAGGATGTCGAGCGTGGACGACTGGCGCACCTGCGACCTGATGCCGATGTCGTTGCTCTGGAACAGGATCGAGGTGTTGCGCAGCGCGGCCTTGTCCGCGCCGAGGCGGTCCACCAGCGCCTTGACCTGCTTCTCCCAGGTGCCGTGTGCCTTCTTCAAAGCGACTGAGGTGTCCCAGCCATGGCCGTCCTTGCCACTGAACTCCTTGACCGCGCTGTCCGTCTTGTCCTCCGCGACCTTGCCGGCCTTCTTCGTGTCCGGTTCGAGATGCTGCTCGATCGCGTTCGCGGCAGCCTTCTTCTCCGCCGGCGAGGACGCCAGATCTCCTATGCCGCCGCCACCCGCGGCGGGGGCCGCCTGGTTGAGCCGCGTCCCCGTGGGCTGCGCGGCCTCGTCGGCCTTCAACTGCTCCCACTCGTTCCACGCCATGGCGTGAACTCCTCTCCCATGTCGGCGTCAGGGCCGTGTCCAGCGGCGAGGCCGGGCGTTCGGAACTCGCCGGCCGGACCGGGGTCACCCGGAGGCCCTGAGGGCGATGCGAGGGCGGACGACACCGCGGGAAAGGGCTGTCGAAGGACTCGCCCGGGCCCTGGCACCTTCCCTCTCGCAAAGCCGAGGTCAGACGATCATCCTAGTAGTTGCCACCGTCGGAGCGCAGTCCTCTTCATCACCCACACAAAGGGCATAAGTCACTTACAGGGAGCGGGATTTACCCCCTCGGAAAGCACCCCGTGAGCAGCGAGGCACCGCGGATGCGTGCCCCGGGGGACTGCTCGGGTCCGTGGTGACGGTCGCGATGGCGACGACCGGCCGCGGACACCCCCTTGACGAGGCGTCCGCGGCCGGTCAGGCGTTCGGGTCGTGCCGTCGTGCTCTTCTGGTCAGACCCTGCCGTTGCTTCCACGGCGACGCTTGGCGATCATCAGCGCACCGCCGCCGAGTACGAGCATGCCGCCTGCCGCGGTAAGCAGCACGATCGGGGCTCCCGAGGAACCGGAGCTTGCGAGCTGGTCGCCTTCGTCCTCAGGGGCGGCGACGGTCTTGTCGCCCTTGTCGGCCCCCTCGCCGTGGCCACTCCCGTCGCCGGAGTCTCCCCGGGAGTCGCCGTCGCGTCCGCCTCCGTGCTCGGAACTACCGTGCTCGCGGTCACCTCCGTGCTCGGAACTACCGTGCTCACGGTCTCCCCCGTGCTCGGAACTACCGTGCTCACGGTCTCCCCCGTGCTCGGAACGCCCGTGCTCACGGTCACCGCCATGCTCGGGTCGGCCGTGCTCACGGTCTCCCCCGTGCTCGGGGCGGCCTTGGTCGGGACGGCCTTGGTCGGGACGTCCATGCTCGGGACGGCCATGGTCGGGACGGCCTTGGTCGGGACGGCCGTGGTCGTCGCCTCCATCGTCGCCGCCAGGACGCCCGGGCCCGTCCCCATCGCCATCGCCGTCCCCGTCACTGAGAACGGTGACGCGTGTGGACAGAGTCCCCCCGGATCCGCTGCGGACCAGCTGGAAGTCGTACTGCCCCGGTCGTGCGCTCCCGGGAATGACGACGCTGTCCGTCACCGTGCCGTTGGCATCGGCGACATGGGTGTCGAGCGGGATGATCGGACGGGGACCGTTCCCATTGCCGTCTCCGGACCCGTTCTGCGCTCCACTGCCGGTGTCGTCGTCCGCCCCGTCGTCGTACCCGTCACCGTCCCGGGCGCCGGTGCCGTTGGCAGGGTCACTTCCTGCCCCCTCCCGGTCGCCTTGGACGCCTGACCCGTTCGCATCACGGTTCGCGTCGTCGCGGTTGTAGTCGCTCCATGACGGCGAAGTGCTGGGCTCGGTGAAGGAAGGCGCTCCCGACCGGGGGATCGCGCGGATCGCTCCGCCCGCCGGTGAGAGCCGGGAGGAGACCTGTTCGTTGGTGTTGAAACCCGTCGCGACGAAATTGAGCACCTGACCGGGGGCCAGGGTGATGTCGTCGACCTGGAGGTCCAGCACGGGCGGGTACTGGGCGAATGCCGGTGCGGCAACGACCATCGGAGTGGCGGCGAGCAGGCTTGCGGCGGTGGCGACCATGGCCACACGCCATCCAGTGCGGCTGGGCATCGGGTTCGTGGCTCCTTCGGAGGGTGCTCGATGAGCGGTGGTCTGGGGGGTCGGAGTAGGGCGAGGCAAGCGCCCGTGTGCCCGGGAGTCGGTGCGCGGTGTGGTGTCAGGCCATGGCTCCGTGACCGCCTATGCACCTGAATCGACTCGATGCCCGAAATGCGCTCACGGCTGTGCCTCTCGCAGCGGTCCTCGGCTGTGGTGCGCGGTGGCACCGCACACCAGGCCACCGCCTCCCCCGGCGTCCCGGACAGGAGGGCGACTGGGCGCTCGGTGTGCGCACCCCAGCACTGAAGAAACGATTCTTCTCGCACCCGGCCTCTACCAACATCGCACTGATCACCCCTTGTCTCGTCCGGCGCCGTGGACCCCTGCCCGGCCACCGCCGCCCCGGAAGTGCGGGCGGCGTCCGGCCAGGACTCGCCAGGCGGGAAAGATCGCCCAAAGTCGAGCAACGTGATCAATAGACGTGAGGCCCCGCAGCCAAACAGGCTCGCCAGGGCGCTCCGCAGGATGGCGGAGCAGCTGCACTCGTGTGGCCCCCACGGACTCGTCCTCCGGGCCCGAATGTGATGTAGGGGCCAGGCAATCGCACCGTCGTCATGCGCCGTTCAGGCCGTTCAGGCCGTTGCGGGCGTGCGCCCACCAGCCGGCGCAGCCTGCCCACGAGCCGACGGGCGAGGCGCAGTCATGCGCGGTGGCGCAGCAAGCCGAGCCACACGGACGACACGACCTGCGCAAACGCTCATCCAGGGGGCAGCGACCGCCTGCGTCCGATCCCGCGCACCCAGTAGGCCACCACCAGCAGGACGAACCGCGTGTTGCCCACGGCATAGCGAAGGAACATGCGACGGGGTTCCTGGACCAGCCGGTGGCACCATTCGAGGCCCGCCCCGCGCATCCAGCCCGGGGCCCTGGTGCGGAGCCCGGCCACCACGTCGAAGGAGCCGCCCACCCCCACCACCAGGGGGCAGCCGAGTGCCTCCTGATGGCGGGCGAGGAAGCGTTCCTTGCGCGGGCTCGGGACGGCGACGAACAGGACGTCAGGCCGCGCCGCACGCACGGCGGACACCACATCCCGCTCCCGGGCGTCGTCCCAGTAGCCGTCCCGGTATCCGACCACCTGGACGCCCTGTGCGGCGGCGATACGAGCGGTCTCCTCCACCACCGGGCTCTGCGCACCGAGCAGATAGACCCGGTAGCCCTTGTGGGCGGCCTTCTGCCACAGCGCCAGTATGAAGTCGATTCCGGCCACCCGTTCGGGAAGCGGTCTGCCGAGGAGGCGGCTCGCCCAGACCACGGACTGACCGTCGGCGTTGACGAGCGAGCACGACCGGATGATCCGGGCCAGCTCCGGATCGTCATGCGCCTGGACCACCTTCGCCGCGTTCAGCACCACGTGCTGGTGCGGACCGCCGTCCGCGATCAGCGCCTCCGCGGCGGCCACGGAGCCCTCCAGCGTCAGCGGGTGCACCGGCAGTCCGCACACCGTCAACGGCCGCACCGGGTCCGTCGGAGCGACGGGCGTTTTCTCCTGGTGCGCTCCGGGTGTTCGCGCGCCCCCCGCCGTTCGCCGTGGAGTTCCGCTCACAGGTCCGCCTCCTGCCAGAACTCCGCGAAGGACGCCTCGACCCGGTCCGGGTCGTAGAGGGGACGCAGTTCCCTCCAGAGTTTCTGCTGCCGTTGCCGCACGCCGTCGATGTCGGTCATACAGACGCGGAGAAAGGCGGTGACCGAATCTACATCGCTGCCGATGCGCTCCACGCAGCCGCGGCTGAAGAGTTCGGCGCTGCCTGCGGACCAGGTCGCCGCCACGGCGCACCCCGCCTGAAGACCTTCGAGCAGGACGAAGGGAAGCCCCTCGGCCCAGCGGGCGGGAAGCACGAACACGTCGATCCGGCTCCAGAACGACAGGACGTCCGCCGGTTCGAGCACGCCGAGGTCCTGGTCCACGCACGCCATACGGCTGGTGGGGACATCGCTGCGAAATCCTGCGACGGTGAAACTGACCGGAGCGCCCGCATGCTTCAGTCGGGCGACCGCGTCGCACAGGATGTCGAATCCCTTCTGGCTGTGCATCGTTCCGATCCAGCCGATGCGAAGCGGCTGGCCTGTTCGGGAGGATGCCTGTGCCACTTCACGGGGCGTGCCGCCAGGAGGTGCGGGATTCCTGATCACATGTACCGACGCGGCACGGCATCCGGCGGCGTCGACCGCGGCGGCGACGGTCTCGCTCAGCACGAGCCAGTGGCTTCGTTCGAGTGTCTTCCGCAGTGCCCAACTCGACGCCAGGCGCGCCGGCAACTGGGAACCGTGCAGGTGAAGCACGGTGGAGCAGTTGAAAATCCTGGCGAGGACGACGATGAGGGAGTCACGCAGAAGTGGGAGCCCCCACTGGGAAATCGGCAGATAGACGGCTATCGGCGACTTCGTGGCGAGGGCGCTCGTGCATCGCCGTACGGCCCCGACGGCGGCGGTCGCCTTCGCGGGCCAGGCGGCGGCGATATGCATCGAGCCGGTGCGTTTCGCGGAAAGCGGCACCACGGCCACGACCCGGCAGGACGACTGCAGGACCGGTGTGAAGAAGTCGGCGGCCCGACCCATTCCTCCGAGCCCCGTGCTGTGCCGAAAGACGAGGACCGTCGGCCTCGGCGTCGACGACAGGCGTCTTCTGCGAATCGGAAACACCGCCTTCTAAGGTTCCATGCCCCATGCAGCTGGCGGCGAAATGCGCGAAGGCTCCGCGCCTTTGGCCGACCAACGGACCGAAGTCGGCGGCGCCGAAGCGATGTCATGACGCCCGCAACATCCCTCCATGACACCACTCTGCGATCAACGACACCAGCGCGACACGGGAGCGAAGGCAAGACGGTTGGATGCGCGCACCGATTCCGCGGGCCTGCCGAATCTTCCGTTGGCTTTTCCAGTTCTGCGGGTTGCGTAGTCGGCGAAGCCGTTGCCAGCAGAGGATATTGCCCGTGATACAAGGAATTGGGATAGGCGAAAGGAAAAGACGTGATCTTGTCCGGCCATACTGAGCTCCTACTTGCGGCCGTACTCGGTGTGGCCTGCATCGTGGGGATACTCATTCTGGCCAGGTGCATCCAAGGCGTCACATGGCTGATGTGGGGCGCCTGTGTGATCCCCTTGCTGCTCCTTGGCCGTGCGTACGCCACGCTCGGCACGTCACCCGTCCACCTCATGGACGTGCTCGCCGTTCTCGCACTGCTCGCGACGATCGGCGAGTGGGGGCCACGCGCCTGGTCGGAGCCTCGGCTGCGCGGGATCCGTGCGGGCGCCCTCCTTCTGGCCGCCGCTACCGTCCCCGCCGTCTGGAATGGCGTGGACGCGGGATATCCGGACGCGCTCAAAGGAACGATCCTGGGGCTGTATCCGATTCTCGGATGGCTCGCCGCGACCTGGGTGCTGACCCGTCCCCCGAGCGAACTCCGACGGTGGCGCTGGGTGGTCTACGTGCCCGCCTCGGGGGTCATGTTGAGCGTGGCTCTCCAGGAGCCCGTGACTCCTGCGGCCTCGGGGCTCTACCTAGCTCTCGCCGGTGCCTTTAGCGTGCAACTGCGACACCAGGGCAACAGTCGGCCTCTGATCTGGACGCTGGTCGGAACCGCCGTCCTCACCGCAGTCGCCAGCAAACGCGGTGCCATTCTCGCGGTGCTCGCCGCCATCGCCGCGGCGGCGATCGCCAGCAGGTCCAGTCGGCAGCACGTCCGGCGCCTCCCCGTCCTCACGTGGCTGGTGGCCATCGGGGCGGTGATCGGTATCATTGGTTTCTCGACCTCCGGCGAACGCCTTTCCGACGCACCGGTCGTCGGGGGCCTGGTGAGCCGGCTGGAATCGAGCCCGGACAGCGAGGCGGCGAACAACGTCGAGCTCAGGTTCGCGATGTGGCAGGCCGCGATCGACACGGCAAACCAAGAGCCGCTCCTCGGAGCGGGGGCAGGACGGCCACTGGGGGTGAGCCTCCCCGGGCAACCGATCCACGACCCCAAGTCCGGTCCGCACAACTCATTCATCGGGTACATCTACTATCTCGGCTGGCCTGCGGGACTCACCTTCCTTCTGATGGCCCTCGGAGCCCTGCGCCGTACGTGGCAGGCCCGCCACAACCTGGTTGCCGCGTCCTGGTTCGGTGTGATGATCGGGGTGTGCGTCACGGCCTTCACCAACGTTGCCTTCGAGACCACCTTCATCGGGCTTCCGTCCTGGTTGGCTCTCTCGTGCGCCTTCGCACTCGTGGGCGTGCCCCAGGAGGATCGCGGTGCCGCCCGAAGCGCGCCGAAGGCGCGGGGCGGGCAGGGCGCACCGCCCCGCGACGGATCACGACCGCACGGCGTGCCCCTCCCGGCGGCCGCGTCATCGCCGACTTGACCTGCGCTAGCTCACCGCTCCATGGCCTCTACCGTGCTGTGACATGAGCCCCGAAAGGCGTGGAACCGACTTCACGAGGGTGCGCGAGGCGGTGCCGGTACGGGTGGTACGCGAAGTAGGCCGTCTCGCCCGCGTCTTTGACCGAGCGTCGCCGAACAGCAGGTGCCACAACCACGACGCAGCAGCCCGGCCGGGGCCCCACGCCGTTTTACGCAGCGGATCCTTGAATTTGTCCGCGCGAGACGCCCACAGGGCGATCTGCCAGGTGTTCTTCCGTTCCATCAGACCGAGCAGCGCCCCGTAGTACCCGGAGCAGCGAGGAAACGACACATCGGCAACTGTTCTGTTGTTCCGATAACTGCTGCCTCACAGTTGCCGGAAGGCTCGCAACACGCCTCGAGATGCCACCGCTACGGGAAAAGGATCCGTACTCTGTGCGAGGTGCGGGCGCGTCCCGCTCCCACATGACTCTCCGGCACCGTGAGGAGCAGTGGCCAAATCTCAGCAAGGAGGGCATGTGTCCAAAACGGCACTCGTTACCGGCATCACTGGCCAGGACGGTTCCTACCTTGCGGAACTGCTGCTGTCGAAGGATTACGTAGTGCATGGGGTTGTCAGACGTGCCTCCACTTTCAACACGTGCCGCATCGACCACCTCTATCGCGATCCGCACGATCCTGAGGCTCGACTTTTCCTGCACTACGGGGACCTCACCGACGCGAGCAGGATCGCGTGTCTGTTGGAGCGCGTAAAACCCGATGAGGTGTACAATCTCGCGGCGCAGTCGCATGTGCGCGTTTCGTTCGACGAGCCGGAATTCACCGCCAACACCACGGCCTTGGGCACCACGCGACTGTTGGAGGCCATCCGGATGACAGGTCTGCCCTGTCGCTACTACCAGGCGTCGAGCTCCGAAATGTTCGGCGCGACACCACCGCCCCAGCACGAACTCACGCCGTTCCATCCGCGTTCCCCTTACGGCGTCGCCAAGGTGTACGCGTACTGGATCACCCGCAACTACCGTGAGGCATACGGCCTATACGCCGTCAACGGAATCCTCTTCAACCACGAGTCACCGCGGCGCGGACCGACGTTCGTAACACGCAAGGTTGCCGCTGCGGCAGCCCGGATCAAGGCAGGGGTCCAGGACACGCTGTACCTGGGCAACCTCGACGCCAGGCGCGATTGGGGCTACGCCGCCGAGTACGTCGAGGCCATGTGGCTGATGCTGCAGCAGGCAGCACCTGACGACTACGTCGTCGCCACAGGGACCAGCCACAGCGTGCAGGACTTCGTCGAGTGCTGCTTCGCGCACGTGGACCTCGACTGGCGGGATCACGTGCGGTTCGACGAGAGGTACCTGCGGCCTGCCGAGGTGGACGACCTGGTCGGTGACGCTTCCAAGGCTGCCAGGGTGCTCGGCTGGGAGCCCACGGTACACGCCCCGGAACTGGCTCGCCTGATGACCGACGCGGAGCTTGAGGCCCTCCGGCACGGCGATCCAGGGACATTGAGCGCCGTTCCCGCTCCGGCCCGCCATCAGCCGGCCCCCCACTGATCCAGAGCCGGACCAGAGGAAGGAACGCCATCATGCTCCCAATCGTTCGCCACGCGTCGCGAACCACATCGTGACGGCGTCAGGTCCCCCTCCCGAACTGGCGCCCGACCGCACACGGCCCCGCGACCTCCCACCTGTCGGTACGCAGGCGAGGCAGCACACCTCCGAAGGACCCTCGCCCCTGACGCGGGCCGGTGGAGCCACGGGCTTCCGCCGGTCGATCGCCCAGTCGGCCGGCGTCAGAGCCGCCACCTTGCCCGTAACAGCTCTGGCCACGCTCGTGATGGCGCACACCGTCGTCGGGGCGGTGGGAGTGCCGGGTTATGCCCTGTTCGCCCTCATGACCACCCTTCCCTCCGTACTTCCCCTCACTGACCTAGGCGCCGGTGCCGCCATCGTTCAGGCGATCCCACGCGACCAGTCTCCCGATCGGACCTTGCTGTGGGGGACGGTCCTGTCCGCTGCTCACAACCTGATGTGTGCAGCCGCGCTGATCGCCTTCACCGGCGTCATGGTTGCCCTCTTCGGAGTCTCGGGAGTCCTGCTGGGCGACGCCGCACAGCCCGGGTCCGATCTGGCGTTCGCGCTCGCCGCGGTGTTGTTCGCCTGCAGCATGCCACTGGGTCTCAGCAGGTCCATCCTCATGGCGGTGAACCGCAATCAGACCGCGTTCCTCATGCAGGCCGGGGGCAGCGTTCTGCTGCTTCTCCTGGTACTGGCCGCCGCCGCGACCGCCGCCCCCTTGCCCGTGTTCATCGGTGCCTTCTTCTTTTCGCAGTGTGTCGTGGGCGCGTTGAGTGTGGTGATCGCCGGCCGCTACCTGGGCATGCCTCTTATGGCCATCATCCTCGGCAGCATTCGTACGCGGGAACGTGAACGCAGAAAGCCCATCGGCCATCTGGCGATGCCAATGACCATCGTCACGGCCGCCTCGGCCGTGGCCTACGCCACGGACCGGCTCGTCCTCAGCCACTCCGCGGACGCGGCCGCGGTGGCCGGCTATTCAGCCGGCGCCCAGTTCTTCGCCCCCGCGAGCAGCCTACTCAGCGCCGCGGGACTGCCGCTATGGGCGCTCTTTGCCGAGCGGAGGTCGGCGGCGGGTACGCCTCGCGGAGATCTCGTCCGACTGCTTGTGCTCTTCGGGGCAGGCGGTCTGGCCGTGGGCGCCGTCATCACGCTTCTGGGCCCGGTCGCAGGGTCGTGGATGATGCACGAACAACTTCGGGTGGGTACAGGCCTCATGGTCGCGTTCGCTGCCCTTCTTTTCGTGCAGGCCGTGAGCTATCCCGCCGTCATATGGCTGACGGATGAGGCGGGGCTGCGCTTTCAGGCGACCGCCTTCAGCCTGATGGCCGTGGTGAATCTGGCCGTCTCCATCCCGCTCGCGCGCTGGGGCGCCGTAGGTCCCGTGCTCGGCTCAGTCGCGTCCTTCACCGCTCTCGTGGCCGTACCCGCGATCGTCAGGGCTCTGCGCCGGGCATGAGACACGGCTCGTACGCGCGGCAGCCACTGGCTCCTTGCCGGAGACCAGCCCCTCCCCACCACACACAGAGGTACAGCTCCATGATCAAATTGGTGAAGTCCAGCTTCTACCGCGAGTCCGAGACCAAGCGCGCCCTGGCCGAGTTCGTCCTCAGCCAGGACATCCTGAGCATGAACGCTCAGTGCCGAGCCTTCGAGACTGCTTTCGCCGCCAGGCAGGAGCGCAGGTTCGCCGTATTCGTCACCAATGGGAGCGTGGCCAATCTGCTGCTGCTCCAGGCCCTCCTCAACCAGGGACGGTTGACGAGAGGTGCCCGGGTCGGCTTTTCCGCCTTGACATGGCCGACCAATGTCATGCCTCTCATCCAGCTGGGTCTGGAACCGGTCGCGATCGACTGCGAGCTCGACACACTCAACGTCTCGCCCGAAAGTATCGACCCGCATCTGTCCGGTCTTCAGGCCGTCTTCCTGACCAACGTCCTGGGATTCAGCGACGATCTCGCCGCAGTGCGGAAGATGTGCGACGACCGCGGTGTGCTCCTGATCGAGGACAACTGCGAGGCCCTGGGCTCGCGAATGGGTGGCACGTTGCTCGGCAACCACGGCCTGGCCTCGACGTTCTCCTTCTTCGTCGGCCATCACATGTCGACCATCGAGGGCGGCATGGTGTGCACGGACGACGAAGAGCTCCATGCCCAGCTGAGGATGTCCCGTGCGCACGGCTGGGACCGCGACCTGGACCCGGCCAGGCAGCGGGAGCAACGGGCCGGGGCCGGCGTGGACGACTTCTACGCCAGGTACACGTTCTACGACCTCGCGTCCAACTTCCGGCCCACCGAGATCAACGGTTTCATCGGCAACCGTCAGATCGGCTACTGGGACGAGATCGTCGGCAGGCGCGAGGCCAACTTCCGCCGCTACCACGAGGCGATGTCCGATAACAAGGACTTCTACACCTACGACCTGACACACATGGACACCGTCTCCAACTTCTGCATGCCGCTCGTATGCAGGACTGCCGAACTGGCCCGCTCCTACCGTGCCGCGTTCGAGAGAGCGGACGTGGAGATCCGGCCCGTCATCGCCGGAGACATTCCCCGGCAGCCCTTCTACCGCAAGTACTTCAAGGACACGACCACACGTCCGAACGCGCATCTCGTGCACACCAACGGCTTCTACTTCGGCAACAACCCGGAGCTGACCGAGCAGGAACTGACTGTTCTGTGCGAGCTCCTGGCGGGATGAGGAATGCGGGCCCCCGACGAGAGAGGAGGCAGGGAATGGACCGACGAGCGAGAATCTACGTGGCGGGCCACACCGGCATGGTGGGCGCGGCGATCGTCCGCGAACTGCGCGCGGCGGGGTTCGAGAACCTGCTCCTCGTGCCCCGATCCGAATTGGATCTCACCGACCAGCGGGCCGTGAGGGACTTCTTCGTCGAGCACCGGCCCCGGTACGTCGTCGACAGCGCTGCCCGGGTGGGCGGCATCGAGGCCAACTTGACGTATCCTGCGGAGTTCCTGTACGAGAACCTGACGATCCAGAACAACCTGATCTGGTCCGCCAAGGAGACGTCCGTGGAGACGTTCCTGTTCCTGGGAAGCTCCTGCATCTACCCCCGGGACTGCCCGCAGCCCATGCGGGAGGAGTACCTCATGAACGGCAGACCGGAGCCGACCAACGAGGCCTACGCCTACGCGAAGATCGCCGGAATGAAGCTGTGCGAGTACATCCACCGGGAGTTCGGACGGAACTTCGTCTCCTGCATGCCGACCAACATCTACGGGGAGGGAGACAACTTCGATCCGTCTTCTTCTCATGTCATCCCCTCACTGCTGAGGCGTATGCAGGAGGCCAAGGAATCCGAGGCGGCCGAGGTCGTGGTCTGGGGAACCGGTGAGAGTCGGCGGGAGTTCATGCATGTCGACGACCTCGCGAACGCCGTCGTTTGGCTGCTCATGAACCACCGCAGCCCGCGGTTCCTCAACGTCGGCACCGGGGAGGACATCTCCGTCAGAAGCCTCGCCGAACGGATCCGGAGCCTGGTCGGGTACGAGGGCGACCTGGTCTTCGACGCGTCCAAACCGGACGGCATGCCCAGGAAGGTGCTCGACGTGAGCCCCCTCCACCGATCCGGATGGCGCCATCGGATCGGCTTCGACGAAGGACTCGAACGAGCCTACGCGTGGTATCTGAGCTATGTTCACGAAGCTCCGCAGCGCATTCGCGAGCCGCTGCATCCAGCGTGATCAGGCGCCTTCGAGATCATGTGAGGACTCCGGCCGCCGTGGCGAGGACACGGCGGCCGTCTGCTCTCCCGTGCCCTCGGTAGCGAGGAGCAGGCCGTCCCGACTCGGTACGGAGCGCGGTTGCTTCTCCGCTCTGGGGAGGTTGCGGGTAAGCCACCACCGGGCCGGGGTTTCAAACCTGTCCGTCAGCAGAAGACCTCCAACCACCAGACCGCCCAGGAACACCACACCGCCCCAGGGGGCGAAAGCTTCCATCCTCAGCCCGGCGAACTGCAGCGCGGCGCCGTAGACCAGGGCCGCGAGCGGGCGGTGCAGTACGTAGACACAGTAGGAAGCCTTACCCAGCCTGTCGTAGAAGCCACGGGTAGCCGACCACGGCTCAGATCGCGCGCCCATCAGCACGATGACCGGAAACACCAGGACCACGGACACCAGTTGTGCGATCGGGCCAGGGCTGGTGAGGGCCATCACCGGAAGGGACACCATCAGCAACAGCGGAGGCACACTCGGCGCGCGCAGTCTGTCACGCAGCCGGTGGATCAACAGACCGGCGGCGAAGGAACAGCACACCCGGGCCAGCCCGCCGGGGAAGGTCTCCCATGTCAGGCCGACTGCCGGGGTCTCCCAGTAGTACACGGCGCAGGAGTACAGGACTCCGCACACGAGGACGGTGACGACGAGGGCCCTGAGCGATTGCAACGGTCGCCAGAAGGCCACCCAGAGTAGGTTCGCGAGCAACTCGAAGAAGATCGACCACATGGGGCCGTTGAGGGGGAACAGCACTTGGGTCACAGGCGCAGGGAGCATGAGCAGGGAGAAGGGAAGGACGGTGAAGAGTCGGGCCCAGCTCCAAGGCTCCGTGGGTGAACCGTACTGGATGCACACGACGGCATGGACGATCCCGAGCAGCAGACCCAGCCCGTACAGGGGGTACAGCCGTGCCCAACGGCGGCGCAGAAACTCCAGAGGTGTCATGCCCCGTCGCAGACGGTCCTCGTAGGCATGGGCGAGGACAAAGCCACTCAGCGCGAAGAAGAGGTCCACCGCCATTCCCAGGAAGGCCGGTGCCGTCCCGAACAGGCGTGGGGAGTGAAGCACCACGATGCACAGTGCCGCGACTCCGCGAATTCCGTGCAGCGTCGAGTAGTTCTTTGCCGGCAGCAATGAACCTCCTTGGAGTCATCGAGGCAGGGCTCGCTCAGCCTGGGTGTAGTCGCCACTTCCAGGTCGGTAGGGGTGGTCGGCCGACCGGCCTGGCCACGATCGGTCGGATACCGTGCGCGTTCCTCCTGCTAGGAGCCTTGATGCGCCTGCTACGAGCCCTGGTGTGCGGCTCTGCACCGGAGGGCGGAGACCTTCCGGGCCGTGGACTCGATGACCCCGGACTTCGCCGTCAACCCCCACGCCTGGCTCACGACTCGGGCCAGCGGCCACCACAGCAGCTCAAGCCGCTGGGCCTTCGGACCGAGATATCGACGCATCACCCGCAGCTGTTCCAGCTCAGGATTCTGGTTCGTCACGGTCAGCGAGGTGGCGTGGACTCGGAAGCACCCGAGAACCTGCGGGAGGTAGAGCATCCCGCCCCACTTCCGCAGGCGCAGGTGGAGATCGAAGTCCATGGCGTAGCGAAGCGCCGGATCCAGCATCCCCACCCGTTCGACGGCTTCACGTCGGTAGACCGAACCCGGCTGGCCCATGAAGTTCTGGCCGTACCCGGCGAACCAGGAAGCGAACGTACCGGGGCGCAGGACGTACAACGGACGTCCGGACACGTCGATGACCTGGAAGCGTCCGTAGACCATCGCGGCGGTGGGGTTCCGTTCCAACGCGTCACACGCAGCACTGAGGCTTCGACCGGTGAGCATGTCGTCGTCTCCGAGCCATGCCACGTACTCGGTCTCCGCTCCCCTCCACCCCTGGTTGATGGCGTTGCTGAGCCCCCGATGCTCTTCGGTCAGGAACCGGCAGCTGTGGCGATCGGCCACCTCACGGAGACGGGAGGCGGCGGTGGCAGGGCCGACAATCACGAGCTCCACGGATTCGATCTGGTTCCTGATGGACGTCAGACAGAGCTCGAGGTAATCGGGACGGTCACCGATGGTGGGCACGACGAGACGCACGCGCGGGCGTGTGGGGGGCACTGGCATGGCGTCTCCAGATTGTCGAGAACGGATGGGACGACGGGCAATCGGCCTGGTCAGGCAGCTGGGAGCTGGCCGTGATCCCCCAGTGGATCACCTACGGGGCGTATGCTGACGATTCGACAAGGCGGCGCGGGGAAGCCGCCCGACGAAGCCGGGGGTGCCTTAGCCGGTGTCGTGCGCCCCAGGGAATGATGGGACGGCTTTCTAGCTGGCTGGCCGCACTGGGTGCTGAGCGGCGTGACGACGCTCAGCCACAATCCCGAACGTCGTCGGTGGAGCAAGCCGCTCCCCCAGCGCCTGCAGCACTCCGGACTGGGTAGACCAGTACCGGTGCAACCGCACGCTCTCGAAGGCCGGTTCGAGAAGCTGCTTCAAACGCTCCTCGTCGACGCCGTTGCGCACCACGTGGTACTCGGACATGTCCGCCGAGTTCGTGTTGTCGTAGACACCGCGCAGCCGGCGCAGACGGGTGGCGACGCCCCGGCCATAGGCTCCCTGTCCCAGTCTCCAGAGCAGATAGGCACTGCGATCCAGGCCCATCGAGACCGAGGACCGGCGCGGGTACCAGAGCGGGTCCTGGAAGCTGACGAACGCCCCCCCCTCGGCAATTCGACCGACCAGCCGCTCCACCGCAGTCAGGTAGTCCGGGATGTGATGCAGCACGGAGATGGTCACCACGCAGTCGATCGACGACCCCTCGAACTGGACGTCTCCTGTCGGATCGTGGATCACGGTGACTCTGGGGTTGTGGCGGAACCGCCTTTCGAGAAGTTCGGCGCTGGGTCCGCTCATTTCCGTGACCGCGACCTCCGCTCCCATCGCCAGCAAATGGTCCGTAAATGCTCCATGCCCCGCCCCCAGCTCCACGACCCGGCATCGGCCATTCCGGTCGAGGACTTCTCCGATCACTCGCTGGACTACTTCGACAACTCGCGCTCTCACACGATGATGACGAATGTGTGGTGAGCCAGCGGCATAGTCGTGACCGACCCCGTGCTCACGCTCCTGCAGGAGTCCCATCGGCGGAAATGTCACAGTTTCACTCACCCGGCGAACCCTACCCCCATCAACAAGGACGCGTCAGAGCCCCAGTTGGCGGTTTTGGCGGTTCATTCGAACGGCGCATTGCGCAAGTAACTCCGGTTGGAAGTGACATGCTGTTGGTCGGCTACGTACTGACAGCGTGGTTTGACACGATGTCCCCCGTCACCCAGTGAAAGGAATACCTTCAGGTGTTCTCCACCGTCTGCGTTGTCGGACTCGGCTACATCGGGCTTCCCACAGCAGCCGCGCTCGCCACCCAGGGCGTCGATGTCATCGGCGTCGACGTCAGTGAATCCACCGTCCATCTGATCAACGCGGGGCGCGCCCCGTTCGTCGAGCCCGACCTGGCCGTGGCGGTCAACGGAGCCGTGGCCATGGGCCGGCTGCGGGCGACCGGCGTCCCCGAGCCGGCCGACGCCTTCATCATCGCCGTCCCCACGCCGCTCCAGGAGGACCGTACGGCGGACCTGTCCTGCGTACGGGCCGCGGCGGCATCGGTGGCCGGTGTGCTGAAAGCGGGTGATCTGGTGATCCTGGAATCGACCTCGCCGCCCGGCACCACGGTCGAGCTGTCACGCTGGCTCGCCAAGCACCGGCCCGATCTGTCGTTCCCCCACGACGCGGGGGACACGGCGGCGGTCCGGGTGGCGCACTGCCCGGAGCGCGTCCTTCCCGGCCGGACGATGATCGAGATCGTGACGAACGACCGCGTGATCGGAGGAGTGGCCGCGGGCTGCGCCGAGCGGGCGCGCGATCTGTACGCGATGTTCGCCAAGGGCGAGTGCCTGCTCACCGATGCCACCACGGCCGAGATGGCCAAACTCAGCGAGAACGCCTTCCGGGACGTGAACATCGCCTTCGCCAACGAGCTGTCGATGGTGTGCGATCACCTGCGCATCGATGCGGCCGAGGTCATCGCCCTCGCCAACCGCCATCCGCGCGTCGCCATCCTGCACCCCGGCCCCGGTGTCGGCGGCCACTGCATCGCCGTCGACCCCTGGTTCATCGTCGGCTCGGCACCCCAGCAGGCCCGGCTCATCCGGCTGGCCCGTCAGGTCAACGACGCCAAACCCGCCCACGTGATCAGCGAGGTCACCCGGACCGCGAGCCGGTTCAGGGATCCGGTGATCGCCTGCCTGGGGCTGACGTTCAAGGCGAACATCGACGACCTCAGAGAGAGCCCCGCCCTGCACATCGTGCACGAGCTGGCCCGTCAGGAGGTCGGCCGGCTGCTGGCGGTCGAGCCGCACATCAGCGAACTGCCGGTGTCACTGGCCGACACGGGTCGGGTCGCACTCGTCGATGTCACCACGGCCGTGCGGGACGCGGATGTCGTCGTCCTGCTCGTGGACCACGACTCCTTCCGGAGCGTCAAGCAGACAGCCCTGCGCGGCAAGGCGGTGTTCGACACGCGCGGATTCTGGCGTTGAGGCTTCCGGCGCCGGACCCTGCGCCTGCGCCTGCGCCTGACCGAACTCCTCCGGTCGTGCGCACAGCCCCATCCAGTGACCGATCGCCCGTACGGCACGGTCGGCGGCCCGGCCGTCGCCGTACGGGTTGACCGCGTTGGCCATCGAGGCGTATGCCGACCGGTCGTGCAGCAGACGCCGCACCTGCTTCACGATGTGGTCCCGGTCGGTCCCCACCAGCAAGGCGGTGCCCGCCTGGATGGCCTCCTGACGCTCCGTGGTGTTCCTCATGACCAGCACGGGCTTACCGATGCTGGGGCCCTCCTCCTGGATGCCTCCGCTGTCGGTCATGATGATGTGCGCCCGGTCGAGAAGCCGGGCGAAGCCCGCGTATCCCAAGGGTTCCGTGATCCGGATGGTGGGGATCCCGCGCACCTGCGGCAGGATCGCGGCCCGTACCACGGGGTTGGGATGCAGGGGCAGCACGATGAGCAACTCGGGTTCGGTGCGCGCCAGATCAGCCAGTGCGCCGCCGATGGCCTCCATCCTGCCGTCCCATGACTCGCGGCGGTGGGCCGTCACCAACAGGACCCTGCTGGTGCTGTCGTCCAGATCGGCAAGTGCCGGATCGCCGTAGTCGGCCTTCCGCCGGACCGCCCAGTGCAGGGCGTCGATCACGGTGTTGCCGGTCACCACGATGGACGCTCTGTCGACCCCTTCCCTGAGCAGGTTCTCGCGGGCGCCCGATGTCGGGGCCAAATGGACCGCCGCCAACTGGCTCACCAGCCGGCGGTTGATTTCCTCGGGAAAGGGGGATTCCCTGTCGTCGGTACGCAGCCCCGCCTCGAGATGGACGACGGGAATGCGGTGGTAGAAGGCGGCGAGCGCACCGGCGAACGCCGTGGTGGTGTCGCCCTGGACGAGTACGGCGTCCGGCCGTTCGCGTGCGAGCAGCGGATACAGCCGGCTCAGCGCCCTGACGGTGATGTCGGAAAGGGTCTGCCCTTCGCTGAGGATATCCAGGTCGTGATCGGGCTCGATTCCGAACAGGGCGTGCACCTGGTCGAGCAGTATCCGGTGCTGAGCGGTGACGGTGATCACTGGTTCGAGGTCGGCTGATCTGCGCAGGGCTTTGATGACCGGAGCGACCTTGATGGCCTCGGGCCTGGTTCCGTAGACGACCATCAACCGCTTCACCCGAGTCTCCTCCCACGCCGGCGTGCGCCGGACAACACCGTGGCGGCCGCGCTTCTTCATGGATTCGCACCGTGCCGGGAATCCCGATGTCACACCTGTCCGACCGCCGGGAATTCAGGAAATGCACGGGGTGCGGGGAATACAGGGCATCGGGGCCGGCTCACGCAACAACGCCCACAGATACCAGCGAATCCGCATTCGAACCGGGTCGCCGCCTCGGTGTGACCGGCGTTCACCCTCACGCATGGACATGTACGTCCATCCGGGTCCGCGCACAGGACAAGGCCCTGGGAGGGCGAATTCCGGTTCATACAGTGCGCTGTGGGTGCCGTCCCCACTTCTGAAAAGGCGATTCCGATGAAAACCGTGCTCCTGTCCCCCCGCACAGGATCCATCACCGTCGAAGAGATCCCCGCGCCCGGGGCAGCCCCCGGGACGGTGGTGATCCGCAACGACTACTCGCTCATCAGCGCGGGAACGGAGCGGGCCACGGTCACGACGGGAGCACAGAGCCTCGTGGGCAAGGCCCGTGAACGGCCGGAGCAGATGAAGCAGGTTCTCGACACGCTGAAGCAGGCGGGCGTCGCGGACACCTACCGGATGGTCCAGGACCGGCTGGACCGCCCGATGCAGCTCGGATACTCCTGTGCCGGAGTGGTCCTCGAGGCCGGCGAAGGCGTGGACGACATCCGCCCCGGGATGCGGGTGGCCGCCGCCGGGGCACGCTATGCCTCCCACGCGGAGATCGTCACCGTGCCCCGCAATCTTGTGGTGCCGGTGCCGGAAGGCGTGGACAGCGAGTGGGCGGCGTTCGCGGCAGTGGGCGCGATCGCTCTGCAGGGCATCCACCAGACGGAGACGGTTCCGGGCTCGCGCATCGCCGTCATCGGTCTCGGACTGGTCGGACAGCTCACACTGCACCTGCTGCGCGCCTACGGCTACGACGGTGCCGGCATCGACCCGGATCCCGTCATGGTGGAGCTCGCGCGGTCCGCGGGGCTCACGGCCCACGGGCGGGACGTGGACGACCTGGCCGGTGTGCTGTGCCGGCACTGGGGCGGCGCCGGGGCCGACGCCGTCATCATCACCGCCGCCACCAGCAGCACCGACCCGATCGAGTCCGCCGGCCGGCTCGCCCGCGACCGTGCGGCCGTGGTCGTCGTCGGTGACGTCAACGTCGCCCCGCCGCGCTCCTCGTACTACCACAAGGAGCTGTCGATCCGGTACGCACGGTCGTACGGGCCGGGCCGGTACGACTCCCGCTTCGAGGAAGACGGCCAGCCGTACCCCGAGGGATACGTCCCGTGGACGGAGCGCCGCAATCTCTCCGAAGTGCTGCGCCTGGTGGCGGCGGGCGCGCTGGACCTGGCGCAGCTGCGGCCCAGGGTGTTCCCGATCGAGGACGCGGCCGCGGCATACGCGGCACTGAAGCCCTCTGACGGAGAGCGCGATGTGGCACTGCTGCTGCGCTATCCGGGCACCGCGCAGCTTCCGCCCAAGCCGCGGCAGCCGTCCGGTCCCGCCCTGTGGACCAAGCCGCGGGGCGCGGTCCGCATCGCCGCGGTCGGTGCGGGGAACTTCGCGACGAGGATGCTCTTCCCCCATCTGCGGCGCGAGCGCGGAGTCGAGTTCTCCTGGATCGCCAGC
The DNA here is from genome assembly GCF_040632375.1 of Streptomyces sp. NPDC019396. Lineage (NCBI taxonomy): Bacteria > Bacillati > Actinomycetota > Actinomycetes > Kitasatosporales > Streptomycetaceae > Streptomyces > Streptomyces sp. NPDC019396. The sequence goes on from NZ_JBEYBS010000003.1 coordinate 275,388, forward strand.
GCCCGCGGGCTGTCCGCCGCCCACCAGGGACGCCGCTGGGGCTTCGGTACGGTTGCGGAGAGCGCCGAGACGGGGTTGGCATCCGCCGCGGCCGACTGTGTGATGGTCCTCAGCCGCCATGACAGCCACGGCCGTTACGCCGCGCAGGTCCTGCGCGGCGGCAAGGCCCTGTACTGCGAGAAGCCGCTCGGGCTCACCGAGGTGGAGTTGGAGGAGATCGCCACCGCGTGGCTGGCTTCCGGCGCCCCGGCGATGGCCGGCTTCAACCGACGCTTCGCCCCGGCGATGCAGGAGCTGAAGAAGGCGCTTCCCGCGGGCGTGCCGCTTCAGGTCGGCTACCGGGTCTTCGCCGGCCGGCTCCCCGCGGACCACTGGTACTTCAGCCCTCGCCAGGGCGGCAGACTGCTCGGCGAGGTGTGCCACTTCATCGACGCCGCGGGCTTCCTCACGGGCGCCCGGCCGGTCTCCGTCAGCGCCGCCGCGGTGGACACCCGGGACCCGGTCACGGCACAGAGCGTGACACTCCACCTGGACTACGACAACGGCTCGACCGCGTCGATCGTGTACGGCGGACTCACACCCCCCGGAGCCCCCAAGGAGTGCGTGGAGGTGGCCGCCGACGGCGTGGCCGCGCGGCTCGACGACTTTCGCACGCTCACCGTCTGGGCCGCGGGCGGTCCCACCACGGGCAAGTACCGTGGCGCACCGAAGGGACACGCCGCCGAGATGCGGCAGCTCGTCCGTCTGATCCGGGGCGAGACAGTCCCGGACGCCGATTTCGGTACGGCCCTGTGGAGTTCCCTCGCGGCGTGCCGGGCCGCCCGCTCGGTCACGCTCGGCCGGCCCGTCGAGGTGGCTCCGTCCACCCCCTCCCTGGCCAAGGCACTCCGGTGCGTGCCCACTCCGGCTGTCGGCGTGGAACAGACGGCCGACGGTCCCGCCCGGTCCGCGGTCACGATCTGATGTGCGGCTTCGTCGTTCTGCTGGGCAAGCACGCCACGCTCGGCAGGCGCGGGGTGGATCCGTGCGCGGCCATCGCGCACCGGGGGCCGGACGCGAGTGGACATCTGGACCTGAGCGGGCCGGACTGGCATGCGGCACTGCACTTCCGGCGCCTGGCCGTCATCGACCCCGACGCCAGGAGCAACCAGCCCTTCGGCTCGGCCGAGCGGGGTGTGCTGCTGTACAACGGGGAGATCTACAACGCCCCTGAGCTTCTGGACCTGTTGCGGGGGCGGGGGGTACGCACCCGGACGACCGGCGACACCGAGGTCCTTTACGAGCTCCTGCTGCAGCCGGACGCTCCGCGCCTGCTCGACCGGGTGGACGGGATGTTCGCGTTCGTCCTCGTCCTGCCCGACGGGCGGCTGTGGTACGGGCGGGACCGGCTGGGCATCAAGCCGCTGTACACGGCGACGGACGCCGCGGGCCGTCTGGTGGCACTGACCAGCGAGCTGGAACCGCTGCGCGTGTGCGGGCTGCTGGGAGGTGTCGATCCGGTCGCGGTGGCGCAGGGCGCCATGTTCCTGTGGACTCCTCCGCCGCGCACGGGCTGGCAGCGGGCACAGGCCGTCCCCGCCGGGACCGTACTCGTCCGCCGTCCTCCGTACGCCGACGTGGCCGCGCCGCTGTGGCAAGCCGGTCCGGTGCTTCCCACCGGGGAACTCCGTGACGCCGTCCGCACATCGGTCGCCCGACAGGTGCGGGCCGATGTCACCGTCGGTCTGCTGCTCAGCGGGGGGTTGGACAGCACCTGGCTGGGGGTCGAGCTGGTCAAGGCCGGCTTCGCCGGGCCGGCGTTCGCCGCGCGGACGGGAATGCGCCCGACGGCATCCGCCGAGCCGTTCGAGGACGACGCCCCGTACGCCGAGCGGGTCGCGCGGCACCTCGGCCTGCAGCTGAAGTGGGTCGACCTCGATGTCGACGTGCTGCGGCGGATCCCGGAGCTGGTCTCCACCATGGAACTTCCCTTCGGTGACCCGGCAGCCATCGCGCTGATGCAGCTCTCCCAGGCGGCGCGGGGCCAGGCCACCGTGCTGCTGTCCGGGCTCGGGGTCGAGGAGCTGTTCCTCGGGTACGAGCGCTACCAGGCCGTGCTGCTGCTGCAGCGGCTGCCCGTGGGGGCCCGGATCGCCCTGCGCGCCGCCATCGCCGTCCCCCGGCCCAGGCGCTACCGGGAACGCGCCGACAAGTTCGACCGGCTGCTCCGGCTCGGTGCCCGGGACTGGGCATGGGCGACACAGGCGTACTACTCCGCGCAGGAGTGGCACGCGCTGGCACCGGGCATCGGTCTCGACGCGGTCACCGAACGGCACAGGGAGGTGGCCGGAGCGGTGCTGGACCGGGGCGGCAGTCCGCTGGCGGCGGTGGTGGAGTGCGACCGGCGGTTGTTCCTGCCCGGTCTGAACCTGCTGTACGGCGACCGCGCCTCGATGCGCGCGGGCGTGGAGCTGCGGGTGCCGTTCCTGGGCGAGCCGGTGGCCGCCACCGCTCTGGGCGCCGTCGCCGAGCGCCAGCTGAAGTTGGGGAACGGCAAGGCTCGCTTCCGTGCGGCCGCGGTCACCGCCGGCGTACCGGATTTCGTGGCCCAGCGTCCCAAGACCGGCTTCGGGGCACCGGTGCGGTCGCTGCTGCGTGAGCACGGCGGACGCCTGTGGCCCGAGGTACGGCGGTCCGCCGTGTTCGACGACCTCTTCGACCGCGCGACGGCCGACCGGTTCGTCGAGGAACACATCCAGGGCCGGCAGGACCGCGGTCTCGCCGTGTTCGGGCTCTTCTGCGCCGCCGTCTGGTGGGACCGCAATGTGACGGGTGGGCCCGGCCGAGCCGAAGACGCCCTGGTCGGCTATCGCGAGCCGGTCCTCAGCCGGACGTCCTCATAGGGCCCGCCGCCTGCGCCTCGGCCCCTGGCGGAAGACGTTGGCGCAGGACTTCGGCGGAGAGTGTCGGCGCAGGGCGTCATCGCAGGGCGGAGTGGAGCGCGGTAAGGGCGTCCACCAGCGGCGCCGTGCTCCACCGGGGCGAGGCCCACAGCACGGGCGTGCGCCGGGATGTGCCGCCCGTACGGGCGCCCGTGCCGGGATAGCGGTCCACCACCGCCGCGAGGACCGCACTGGCGAAGTCGGCCGGGACGAAGCCGTGTTCGCTGGCCCACGCCGCCATCCGCACCGCGGTGGCGTCGTTGTTCGGATCCGGTCGGCTGCGGCCGCCGGCGAAGTAGCGGGGCACGGGCCCGTCGAACATATGGGTCAGGTAGTAGTGCGTACCCCGTTCGAGCGACTCACGGACGTCGAGGTCCAGCAGTGAGGCGACCTGCTCGAGGCGCAGCAGGACGTATCCGGTGTGGAATCCGTCCACCCACCCCAGCCGGCTCCCGCGGCCGTACGGCCAGGAGCCGTCGGGACGCTGGCCGTCCAGGCTCAGCTCGACAGCGGTCCCGACCACCGTGCGCAGACTCCGGCACAGCCCGTCGGGGAGCAGCCCGGACACGGCGAGGCGCGCCGCGAGCGAGGCACCCATGAGATTCGCGTTGTGGACCAGCACCTCGCTCGTCGGTGTGTAGGTGAAGAACGCGCCGTTGTACAAGTGCTCCAGCAGAGCGCGCCCGAGTGACCCGGCGGCCTCGGCGCCGAGTGTCCCGGAATCCAGGCAGCCGTCCGCGCAGAAGGTGGTCGCCACCAGATTGGGAACGCTGGCGGGGTAGTACGCCCATCGCGTCTGGACGTCGAACTCGTAGCGCCACAGCCCCGCGTAGTTCCCCGTCATCTGTTCGGCCGCGGTCAACCGGCCCAGTCGCTGGGCGCGTTCGTGCCACAGAGGCGAGTCGGCCACCCTGGCGCATGCAGTCGCGGCGGTGCCGGTCGCGGCGGCGGTGCGCAGCGGGCGGATACCGAGCACGGGCCTCAGGTCGACGGGGCTGCGCTTGACCGTCTGCAGCAGCGTCTGCCGCAGCACGGGGTGCACGGCCAGTCTCCCGAACAGGCTGGTGAGTCCGTCGTAGGGATCGGGGCCCGCCCAGCCGCGGGTGTCCGCCCAACGGAAGACCCAATCGGCGAGGGCCAGCACTGCGTCGGCGTCGAGGAACTCCCGGGTGCGGGCGGTCGCGGCCCCTGGGGTGCGGGTACTGGTCTGCATGGGCCCTCCGTGGACCTGGAGTCGTTCGTCTGAGTCAGGCTGGGATGGCTTGGCCGGGTGGGACGGGCCGCCCGCCGGCAGGCCGTCGCTCAGTAGGCGCCGTTGCCCTCGACGACGGCCCGCAGGGTCCGGCACAGGACACCGAAGTCCACGGACGGGGACCAGTTGTCGACGTAGCGCAGGTCGAGGGCGACCGTCTCGTCCCAGGACAGATCAGAACGTCCGCTGACCTGCCACAGGCCGGTGAGCCCCGGTTTGACGCTGAGTCTGCGCAGCTCCACGGCGTTGTAGCCGACCGCCTCGTCGGGCAGCGGCGGCCGCGGGCCGACCAGGGACATATGGCCCTGCAGCACATTGAACAGCTGGGGCAGCTCGTCGAGGGAGTAGCGGCGCAGCACCCGGCCCGTGCGGGTGATCCGCGGGTCGCGGCGGATCTTGAACATCCGCCCGTCCTGCTCGTTGGCCTGGGCGAGTTCGGCCTTCAACTGCTCCGCGTTGCTGACCATGGTCCGGAACTTCAGCATGCGGAAGGGCCGGCCCCCCTGGCCGACGCGGATCTGACGGTGCAGCGCCGGTCCCGGCGAGTCCAGTCGTACGGCCAGCGCCACCACCGCGAGCACGGGGGTGAGCAACGCCAGGAGCAGGCCGGCGCCCAGCCAGTCCATGGCCGCTTTCAGCACCACGGCGGCACCGCGGCGGATGGGCGGGGCGACGTGCAGCATGGTGAGGCCGGCCACCGACGACACGTCGACCCGTCGTCGTGCCACCTCGGAGATCCCCGGCAGGACGACCAGCCGGCAGCCGTCCTCGTGCACTGCCCAGGACAGCCGGCGCAGCCGCTCACCGGCCATGCCCGGCCCGGGCGCGATGAAGACGAGGTCCACGTCCAGGTGCCGGGCGGCGTCCAGGACGGGGGCGGAGTCGGCCGACGGCTGTGCGGGGGCCTGCTGGTCGAGCCGGGTGGCCACGGGTGCGACCAGTCCGGGGTTCTGCTCGCCGATCGGGCAGACGCCGACCACCACGAATTCGTGGTCGGTGCGCCGCGCCAGATGGCTCACCAGACCGTCGATGGCGCTCGCCTCGCCGATCACGAGTGCCCGCCGGACGGCGCGGCCGTCACGGCGCTGGGCAAGCAGGTGGCGGTGGACGAGTGACTGGCAGACCGTGGTCACCACGACACACGGTACGAGCGCCGTCAGTGCGAGATGGAAGGGGGATCCCTCACCGCTCGCCGCCCGGAGCACGGCGAGCAGCCCCACCAGCGCGAGCCAGTCGCGCAGCACCGGGCCGACCCGGTTGCTCTCGCCGAGGTGGCGCGGTGCGTAGCGGGCACGCGAGCCCCGCACGAGCAGCCATGCGGCCATCGCGGTCGCCACGCACCAGGCGGGACGGGCCGCATCGCCGTGCCGGAGGGCGAGGTACATCGGGGCGGCCACTCCCGCCGCGTCCGCCGCCACCACGACCGGCAGGTACCACACGGGTTTGCCGACGTGCTCTCGCCTGGGTCCCGGCCGGTCGCGACGGTGCGTCGGCTGCGACTGCCGTGTCGGTGGCACACCGGGTGCGGTCGCTCCGAACAGCCTCATTCACCCTCCAGCCGGCTCCGGCGGATCGCCTGGCAGGTCCGTCTGCGGGACGGGCCGGCCATGGGACAGCACTGGCGATTGTGCGTCATGTGTGCGATCCGGCCGGTGGCGACGCTCGACGGCGGGGAACTCTCACCCGATGAGCAGCATCGGGTGGCACGGCGCTCCCCGTCTGCCACCGTCCGGCACCGCTCACCGGAGCGGCGGCGGGCAGTGGTGTCAGCTCTGGCAGGCAGGGAGCGGCCGCACCACGGTCCGCAGTGGGGCGACCAGTTGCTGCCGCAGCAGTACGGGCCCACGGTCGCTGGCCGGCTCCACCATGTGGAGGGTCAGGGTACGGGTCCGCTGCGCCGGCAGCTCCAGGTCCACGCTGTACACGGGGTGACCGTGTTCCACGCTGCTGCCCGTCATGGCCGGAGCGCCGTCCAGCGTCGCGCCGGTGAGCTCCGCACCGGCGCTGGCGTAGTAGGAGACCATCAGCCTGTTGTCGCCGGGCCGGGTGGGGTACGTCGGCTTGTCCGCGCGCAGGGTGACGTAGCTGGGAAGCCCGGTGACCGGGGCGCGGTTGCCGAGGCTGATCTTTGCGGTGACGAGCCGCCCTTCCGGGGTGCAGCGCCCCGGGATCCACTCCAGCCGCCGGTCGAGGTAGTAGTCCAGCTTTCCGCCCGCGGCGTTGTTGACGACAAGCCCGGCGAAAGGTCCTTCGCCGGAAGGCAGGACACCGCCCAGCGGCCGCGCCTCCACGAGACTCTGTTCGTCCGGCCGGGTGCTCCACAGCTTCAGCCGTTCCTGCTTCACCACTTCGTGGACGGAGGCGAGCAGAGCCGGCAGGCGTTGCGGATCGTCGAGTGCGGCGGTGAGCCGGGTGGCCGCCGAGCGGGCGACGTCGAGGAAGAAGGCCTTGCGCCGCGTGGTGTCCGCGTAGCGGGCGTAGCCCGTCCGCTCGGTGAGGTCCAGGACGTTGTCGGAGGTGAGCAGGGTTCCGTCCGGGAGCACCCCCGGACCGGTGGCCCGCAGCAGCAGGGCCAGCGCGCTGGGATCGACCGCGGCCACGCCGTCCACCGGCTTTCCGCCGTAGGCCCGCCAGGTCGCCGCCCAGATGCGGGCCGCGTAGGGGAAGTGCGGGCTGAGGTTCGTGTTCGCCCAGGTGCCGGTGGGGTCGTAGGCTCCGTACCGGCCCGTGAACTCAGCTCCGAGATCGACCTTGGGCTTCACGTTCTCCAGCATGGTGTTGTTGCCGAAGGTCTCGAAGCGCATGTGTCCCTGGTCGGCGGTGACGACGGCGAAGGCCCCCGGGAGTCCGCCGGTGCCGCGTGCCTCGGCCGTGTTCTGGAACACCAGAAGATAGCGGCGCGGCGCGGTGTTCCCGAGCATCGGCGGGAGCAGCCGCGCACCGGTCGCGGCATCCGCGACCGCGGGCGCCAGCCGGTCGAGACGGTCGACGAGCACTCCCCTCACGCGGTCCACGGCGGGCAGCCAGGTCCTCCGCGGCAGCCCGTGTGCCTCGGCTCTGGCCCGCGCCATGTGGCGGGCCGCCTGTTCCAGTGCCGGTGCGGATCCGCGCAGCGCGGCGAGGTCGAGTCGGCCGCTGCCGCCGTGACCGCTGAGCCTGCTCACGGTCCCTACGACGCTGGGGAGCACATCGCCGGTCAGCCGGTCGATGGCCCTGGTCGTACCGCGGACCGTCTCGAGGGGTGCACCGACGAAGGGAAGCCGGGCGGCCAGATACCAGGCGGGGCCGGTCGTGGCCCCGTACGCCTGAGCCGCGTGGTCGGCCGCCGATTCCGCTGCCGCTTCGGCACGCTCACCCCGGTGGCCGCCTGCCGTCGCCTGCTCCCCCGCCATCGCGCTCCGCATCGCCTCCAGGTCATGACGGGCCGCGAGCAGCTCACTGCGGGCGTACAGCCCCGTGACGACCAGCCATCCGGCAGTCAGAAGGAGCAGGGACACGCCTGCCAGCAGCACGTGCCGGGCACGCCAGCGCCCACGGCTGCGCCGAAGCAGCCCCGCGCAGCGGGCGACCCCGGTTCTGATCAGCGAATCAGCAGCCGTCAAAAGGGCTCGCGGAATGCGTCGTAGCACCATCACCGGCTCTTCTCCTGATCTGGACCGGCGCCACCCTCTTGCGAGGGAAAACGCCCACAACGGAATGTATGCCCTATTTTTGACTAATCTGGGGGCGCCCCGATCCGAACTCGCCCAACGAGGTGCTGTCTGTGGAACTCCGCATCGTCCTCAGAGCGCTGCTGCGCAGCTGGCCCGCCGTCCTCGTCTGCACGCTGCTAGGCGTCGGCACCGCGTGGGCCGCCACGGCCTTCGCCACGCCGGTCTACCAAGCCCGCACCCAGCTCTTCGTGTCCGCCCAGTCGGGCGCCACCGACATCGCCCAGCTCCAGCAGGGCAATGCCTTCTCGCAGGCCAGGGTCCAGTCGTACGCGTCGATCGTGACCAGCCGTCAGGTCGCCGAAGGCGTCGTCAGGATGCTGCGCCTCCCCACCACTGCGGAACAGCTCGCCGGGAGCATCACCGCCGAGGCGCCGCTCAACACGGTGCTCATCAACGTCGCGGTCAGCGATACGGATCCCGACCGGGCAGCGGAAATCGCCAACGCTGTCGCGCTGCGCTTCAGCGAGGTGGTGGAGCGGCTCGAGACCCCACGGGGGAAGTCCCCGAAGACCCACTCCCCGGTGAAGATCGGGGTGACGGACGCGGCCACTCCCCCTACGGCCCCGGTGAGCCCGCGCCCCATGCTCAACACCGGAATGGGACTGCTGGCGGGGCTGTTCCTCGGCGGGGCCATCGCGGTGCTGCGCGAGGCCCTCGACACCACGGTGAAGACGACGGAGACTCTCGCGGAGCACACCGGGCTGCCGGTGCTCGGCGCCATCCCCTTCGACAGGAAGTCCGCCAGCCTGCCGCCCGCCGTCGGCGCACTCGGGCACTCGCCTCGCGCCGAGGCGTTCCGGCATCTGCGGACGAATCTGAAGTTCACCCAGGTCGGCCAGAGGTCGAGCGTCATCGTCGTGACGAGTGCGCATCCCGGGGAGGGCAAGACCAGCGCGGCCATGGGCCTGGCGCTCTCACTCGCCGACTCCGGTACGTCCACCTGCCTTGTCGACGCCGATCTGCGCCGGCCGCGTATCGCCGCCGCGTTCGGTCTGGTCCCGGACGCCGGTCTGGCCAGCGTGCTCATCAGCCAGGCGGAGATCGAGGAGGTGATCCAGCAGACCGGGCAGCTCTCGGTCCTCACCAGCGGGCCGATTCCGCCCAACCCCGCCGAATTGCTGGCGTCCGACCGGATGCACGAGGTACTCGACCAACTCGCCGCCCGCTACGAGACCGTGATCGTGGACAGCGCGCCGCTGCTGCCCGTCGCCGACACCGTGGGGCTCGCCCCGCTGACGCAGGGCGTCATCCTCATCGCGCAGGCCGGGAAGACACCCCGTGACCGCATCATCGCCGCATCGGAGTCGCTGCACAAAGTGGGTGTCCACACCCTGGGAGCCGTGCTCAGCATGGCGCCGGTCCCCAACCGGATGGCAGGCGGCCACGGGTCCACGTACGGCTACGGCGATCCCACCGGTACCGAGCAGCCCGTGACGGCGCCTCGTCCGCGCGCCTCGGCGACTGCGGGCAGCGAGGCCTGAATGACCCGCGACACCACCGGCGCCCCGGAGCTGCGGGTGCTGTTCATCTGCACCGGGAACATGTACCGCTCGCCGCTCGCCGAGCGACTGCTGGCGCCCCGGCTGCCCAACGCCCGGGTGTCCAGCGCCGGTACCCGGGCCTGGGGCAGTACCGGGATGGACGCGGCGACCCTTGCGGCGCTGGAGTCGCTGGGCGGGGAGGGGACGGGCTTCGCCTCGACGGTGCTGACCCCGGAGCTGATCGCCGCGGCGGACCTGGTGCTCGGGCTCGCCCGGGAGCACCGCGACGAGGCGGTGCGGATGTGTCCGGCGGCACTGCGGCGCACCTTCACCCTCAAGGAGTTCCTGAGGCTGGTGCACGGGGTGACGGAGCACACCCGAACACCCAGGGAGCTGATCGCCCGCGTCGCGGTCGCGCGGGGCACCCCGTACCCGGTGCCCGCCGTGGACGACGAGATCGCCGATCCCCAGGGTGGCGGCCTTGGAGCCCTCATGCGGTGCGCGCACGAGATCGAAACGGCGGTCGCCGCGCTGGCGGCGCTGCTGGCGCCCAGCGAGCCCTTCGCGCCGCCGGAGCCCCGTGCTCCCCGCAGGAGCTGTCAGCTCACGCAGGGCGGATAGGGCTCGACGCTCGCCCGAAGGGGGTTGACCAGCGGCTGGCGCAGCACAGTCGGGGCACGGTCGGTGAGCGGCTCGATGAGCGTCAGCGTCAGCGTGCGGGTCTGCTGGGCCGGCAGTTCCAGGTCCGTCGTGTAGACGGGGTGGCCGTGCTCGATCTCGGTACCCGCCATCACCGGCGTACCGTCCAGGGCAGCGCCGGTGAGCTCCGCACCGGCGCTGGCGTAGTAGGAGACCAGCAGCCTGTTGTCACCGGGCCGGGTGGGGTACGACGGCTTGTCCGCCCGCAGGGTGACATCGCCGGACAGCCCTGACGCGGGCGCACGGTTGCGGAGACTGATCCGTACGATGACCGGCCGGCCGTCCGGGGTGCAGCGTCCCGGAATCCACTCCAGGTTTCGGTCGAGGTAGTAGTCCAGCTTTCCGCCCGTGGTGTTGTTGACGACCAGTCCGGCGAAGGGTCCCTCGTCGGAAGGCAGGACGCCGCCCAGCGGTCGCGTTTCGAGCAGGCGCTGCTCCTCCTCCCAGTTGCTCCAGACCTTCAACCGGTCCTGCTCCAGCACCTGGTGGAGCGCGTCGAGTACGGCGGGCTGGCGCCGTGGGTCGTCGACGGCGCCGGCCAGCCGGGTGGCCGCCGTGCGGGCGGCGTCGAAGAAGACCGTCTTGCGCCGGGCGGGGTCCGCGTAGCGTGCGTAGCCCGTGCGCTCGGTGAGGTCCAGGACGTTGCCGGCGGTGAGCGCGGTGCCGTCGGAGAGCCGTCCCGGGCCGGTGGCGCGCAGCAGCAGGGACAGCGCGCTGGGGTCGAGCGCGACCACACCGTCCACATGCTTGCCGCTCTGGGCCCGCCAGGCCTCCGCCCAGATCCGGGCTGCGTAGGGAAAGTGCGGGCTGAGGTTGCTGTTTGCCCAGGTGCTGGTGGGGTTGCTCGGCCCGTACCGGGAGGTGAACTCGGCTCCGAGGTCCACGACCGGTTTCGCCTTCGCCAGCGAGGTCTCGTTGCCGAAGGTCTCGAAGCTCAGCCGTCCCTCGTCGGCGGTGACGACGGCGAAGGCCGCGGGCATGCCTCCGGTGCCGCGTGCCTCCGCCGTGTTCTGGAACACCACGAAGAAGCGCCGGGGCCCTTCGTCGCCCAGCATCGGGGGCAGCACCCGGGCGGCGACGCGTGCGTCGGTCATGACGGACGTGAGGCCGTCGAGCCGGCGGGCCAGCTCCTCCCGCAGCCGGTCGGCGGCGGGCAGCCAGGTGTCGCCGGGCAGTTCGGCGACCGCCGCCTCCGTCTCGGCGGCTGCACGCGCCGCCCGGTCGATGCCCGGTGCGCTGCCGCGCAGCGCGGACAGCAGCGCCTGGAAGCCGCGGCCCCGGGTGTCCCTGGCGATGTCGGGGACCATGCGCACCAGCGCCGGGAACACCTCGTGGGTGAGCCGGTCGGCCGCGTGGGTGGCGCCGCGCACGGTGTCAACGGGGCGGCCGACGAAGGGGATACGTGAGGCGAGATACCAGGCGGGCCCGGTGGTGAGGCGGTGCGCCAGCCCGGCGTGGTCCGCGGCGGAGCCCATCGTGCGCCGGGCGTCCGTGGCTCCGGCGACCGCGGAGGCGGAGCCGCTCCCCTGGCCCGGCGCCGTTCCGCCGCCGGTGACCGACTGCCGCAGGGTCTCCAGATCGCGTTTCGCGGCGAGCAGTTCGGCGCGTGCGAAGAGCCCGGTCACCGCGATCCAGGCGGCGCCCGCCGCCAGCAGCACGGCGGCGGCGACCAGCAGGAGCCTGACCGGTCCGAAGCGCGGAGGCAGGGAACGACGCAGGAGGCCCGGGGGCAGGGTCAGGCGTGGAGGCAGACGCGAGAGAAGGCGCGACAGGAGTCGCGGCCGTGGCGGCCTCAGTCCAAGGCTCATGGGGCTCCCGTCCGTACGACGATGTTTCTACGATCTGCACTTCGGCGCCGTGACGTCCCGCGGCTCACGGACGCTGTCCGCCGTCGACGGCGGGAGCCTGCGAGGGGGCGGGCACCAAGACCACCCGGAACGTCTTGGGCCAGAGCTTGCCCGTGATCAGGAACTCATCGGTGCCGGGGACCGCCGCGACACCGTTCAGCACATCGGCTCGACTCGCCTCGGGCGGGGTCAGCAGACCGGAGGCGTCGATCCTTCCGGTGACCTTCCCGGTGTTCGCGTCGATGCGCATGATCTGGTCCGACGACCAGATGTTGGCGTAGACGGTGTCCCCGACGCATTCCAGCTCATTGAGCTGGGACACCGGTTCGCCCCCCGAGGTCACCGTGATTTCCCCGGTCTTCGCGAAGGTACGCGGATCGCGGAAGGCGAGCCGCGCGGAACCGTCGCTCATCACCAGCCTGCCGCGCGCTGCCTGGTGGCACAGCCCCCAGCCCTCCCCGGAGTAGCGGACCCGCCGCCGCTCGGCCAGGGTCCGGGCGTCGCGCTCGATCGCCACCCCGTCCCGCCAGGTGAGCTGCCAGAGGGTGGGCCCGAGTACGGTCAGGCCCTCGCCGAACAGGGGCCGGGGCAGCGCCACCCGCAGCCGGTTCGTTCCGTCGGGATGGCCGGAGCGCACCGAGGACCTGCCGGCCATGCCCGTGCTCTCGTAGAGGGTGTTGCCATCGAGCTCGAATCCCTGGGTGAAGGCGCTCTTGTCGTGCGGCAGCACCTCGAGCACCCTGACCGTCAGCCGCTCGACACGGTCCGCGCGGCCGGGCTGATCCGAACCGTGCGCGGGTGCGCTCGGGCCGGGGAGTCCCCGGCCATGTCCGGGGGCGCACGAGGCGATCAGCAGAGCGGCGCACACAGCCGCCGTCGCGCAGACGGCGACCGGCGGCCGGCACGTGGTTCCGGGGGTTCCTGGGTACAGACGCACATCCAGTCCTTCGGTCAACGCCTGCCCCGGCGCCGGGAGGGACCCGGCGCCGGAGGCGACCCCGCCGGTGCCGGACGACGCGCGAACACGGCACTGACGGGGAGGGGAAGTGCGGGCGGGAGCGTCACGGCCGCACGCAGGTGGTGCTCAGCTGCTCTTGAACCGCCGGACGGCCATGACCGTGCCGCCACCGAGCAGCGCGAGGCCGGCCGCACCACCGAAGAGCTTCAGCGAGTCGTCCTCACGACCGGTCGCGGCCAGTTCGGGGGCGCTGAGGGCGCCTGCGTTCCCCGACTCATCCAGTGATGTGCTGGAAGCGCTCCCGGTGCAGTCGTTGGGCTTCTTCACGGTCAGCTTCGCGGACAGGTCCCGCTCCGGATCGACCGCCTCCAGCCTGACGGTGTGCTTCCCGCTGTGGGTTCCCGGCGGGATCGTCACGGTCCCGTCCACGTCGCCCTGCGGGTCGGCGTCGAACTGGCCCAGCACCACGGACTTGGTCAGGAGCCGCAGGGTCGTCTGCTGCCCGGGCGCGAACCCCGTCGCATGGAAGGTGACGGAGTCCCCCGGGCACACCACGGTCGGGTCCAGCACCAGAAGCGGGACGGGCGGGTACTGGGCGTACGCGGGCTGGGCGACGATAAGTGCTACGGCTCCGACGACGGTGGAGGCGGCCATGGCCGCCAGGCCGGCACGCCTTGGGGACGTCCTCATGTGTTCACGCTCCTCGGAAGGTTTCGGGCCGACAGCTGACGACCCCTGCGTGACATATTTACCGATACATCGCGGCTTGCCGCGATTGTCTGCGCGCCAAGGCGGCGGAGGCACCGTATGGCCTAAGAACCACGGGGTGGCGTACACCATTTGCCCAACCTCAGGTCCAGCTCGGCGGCGGGTACAGGTCGCCCTCGCCGCTGACCGCGCCGGCGAACTCGAAGTCCTCCTCGTAGCGGCGGTGGCGGCCCAGCGTGGTCCTCGTACTCGGCAGGTCCGGCTTGGCCAGATGCCCGTCGGCGGCGAGGATCTGCACCCGCTGGAGCACGGAGCGCAGATCGACGCCCAGCTCGTTGGCCACGACCATCAGGTCCACGCCCGACTGCCAGCTCCACACCAGCACCGAGTCCATGGCGGACGTCCAGAGCACGGTGGGCTGGTGGGCCTCGGTCCAGTGGTCCTCGAACGCGGGCGCGGGCCCCGGCATCGGGTTCGGGGCCGGGATCACGGGGATCGAGGCCGCGGTCGTGGCCGCGGACGAGGCCGGGATCGAGGCGGACACCTGGGACGGGACCGGGGACGAAGCCGCCGGCGTGGGCACCGAGGGTGCCGCCACCGGTTGCGGCGGGACCACGGGCGCCGGCTCCACCGGGGCGGCGGGATACGAGGCTTCGGGTACCGGCTCGGTGACGGCGTCCCTGATCGTGTCCTGGCCCGTGGTCAGCAGATTGGCGGCCACGGTACGGGCTCCGTCCCGGCCGACCGTCCTGCGCGCCACGCGGACTTCGCGCTCGTGCAGACCCATCATCCCGGCCACGCTTCCGTCGTCACCGACGATCACGGCGAAGGCAGCGAGCTTCCTCGTGCGGTCGGCCTGCGCCTCGTTCAGAGCGGTCTGCGCCGCCCTGACCTTGTCGTCGCTGGCGCAGAACGCCTTGGCTAGGATTGTATTTCTTTCCCATACTTCACGCGGTTCCACATACGCATAAACGCCTGTCACGGCTTTTGAACTCGCAGGTTCGACGTATTCAACACAAAGAGAGCCAAAAACTAAAGGCGACCAAGACGCCAGCCGATAACTTACGACCGCCCCCACCGCAACCCCACAACGCCGAACCTGCGTTCGCCCCATGGGCAGTTGCCCAGAATCCCAACGGGTCCGCCTGTCGGATGATCCGACAGGCGGACCACGCATCCAGCGGGCTGATTTCCGAGCGCGCCGACACGTACTTGCCAGCGGACTCCGCCGTCGATGCCATCGTGCTGTCCGACCCGGAATCGCACAGCGCGCAGAGAGTCAGGCAACCGCAAGGTCGACGGTTTCGTTACGTGCGCGCGCTTCTGACGTACCACCAGCTGCCCGAGGCGCCCGGCTCCCTCCTCCCGGCCGGGCGCCTCAGGACCGTTCGGGACTCGCCTCAAGGGCGCGGCAGCAGCCGTGGCGGCCCATCAGGGGTGGGCGGCGCCGAGAATGACCGTCCACCAGGGACCGTCCGCGTCCAGCGCGATACCGACACCGGCTTCCTCGTAGAGACAGGTGAGAATGATCTCCCGGTGCTCCGGGCTGTGCATCCAGCTGGTCACGACGGACCGGGCGGTGAGTGAACCCCGCGCCAGGTTCTCACCGAAGTACTCGTTCCGGTATCCCGAGTCGCGCAGGCGCTCCGACACGGAGACTCCGCCCGTCCCCGTATGCGTCAGCCGTCCCCGCAGGGCCATGTCCTCGCTGTGCTCCTCGGCGGCCCGCTCCAGCACCGGATGAGCCTGGACGGGGTCGCAACCGCCGCGCGCCCGCTCCTCATTGACCAGGCCGAGTACGCCGTCGGCGACCGCTTCGAGTCTCGCGTGGACCCCTGACGGCCCGGCGGCGGCACTCGCGGGCGCCGCCATTGCCGGTACAGGCCCACCGAGCACTCCCCACCCGCCCAGCCACGCACTCGCCAACCCGAGCCCGGCGAACAGAGCCGAGCCCATAGTTCTTTTCGCCCAGTTCGTCATGGCACATTTGTACAGCGCTTACCACTGACCGCCTGGAAAATCGGTACGGGAGCGAATCTTTTCTCTTCTTACGGACGATTGGTCAGACTGTATTCACCGGATGCCATGTCAGCCACACACGGAGAAGTCCCGGACACGCGGCTGCCGTGTCCGGGACTTCCTTACCGCGGGCATGCCCGTGGCCCGTGGTCAGCGCCGCGAGGCCCTGGCGCTCCGGATCGCGACGGCGCCGCCGCCGGCGAGCGCGAGCGCGACCGCCGCCATGATGCCGGCGTTGGCCTCGGAACCCGTCTCGGCCAGGGTCGCACCCGGCGTGACCGGGGCGGCCGGCTGGGTGTCCACGACCGGGGTGACGGCCGGAGTCTCGGGCGTCTCCGCCACCGGGACCTCGGGCGTGGCCGGGGTCTCGGGCGTGGCCGGGGTCTCGGGCGTGCTGACGACCGGCGGCTGCGGCTGGGCCGGGGCCTCGGGCTGGGGGTTCTCGGCCGGCGTGGCGGGCGGAACGGCCGGCGGCTCCTCGACCGGCGGGACCGGCAGCGGCTCGGGCTGCTCCGGCTCCGGGAGCGGCTCGGGGAGCGGCAGCGGTTCATTGGCCGGCGGCTCCTCAGTGCCCGGGACCGTGGGCTCCTCGGCCCCGGGGACCGTCGGAACCTCGCCCACGGTGGTGCCGTCGCCGTTGGCGCACGCGTTGCCCGACACCGGGTTGAGAAGACCGATGACGTTGACGGTGTTGCCGCAGACATTGACCGGCACGTGCACCGGGGCCTGGATCACATTGCCCGAGAGGATCCCGGGTGAACCCTCCGCGGCTCCGACGGCGCCGCTGTCCGCCAGGGCCGCTCCTGCACCGGCCATGGTCGCCCCCGTAGCCAGGCAGGCTGCGAGGAGAATGCGCTGAGCCTTGCTCTCCACCCTTAATTCCCTTCTTGCAGCGGGGGAAGGATCTGACCTCACCCCTCCGAGCAGGAAACGAAACAGAGGGCGGACACGTCACGCAGTAGCGGTCGTGGATTTTCGAGAAACGAAAAAAACAAATCAGTTCTTCTGATTTGGATGCTCGAATGTCGATGACAAGGGATACTCTGCGGCTGCTCGGTCAGGTGAGATGTGCAATCAGTTTCGTGACACCAACTGACGCCGCAGCACCCGCTCCACCGGAGTCAGCGGGATGTCCGGGCGCACCCGCTCCGGATGACCGGGCGGGGGTGGGCGGAGCCCGGGGTGCGCCGTCCTCGGCGCGGGCACGGGCACCCCGATCCACATCCACCCCGCTGCCACGAGGGCGTCGTAACAGCCGTGCACCACCCTCATCAGCAGCCTCATGACCGCAGCGCGGTGGCCGGTTCCCAACTCGCTCCCGCCGCGGTCACGGTCGCCACGGGCTCCTCGTCGCTCCATGTCCACAGCCGGGACAACGCGTCGAGGTCGAGATCGTGACCCTCGGTCCAGATGCGTGCCGCGGCCGTCAGCACCGACTGGCGGTCGGCCTCGGGTGTACCCCGGCGGGCGGGCAGCACCGCGGTGGCCGCGCTGGCGCCGAGGCGAACGGCGCGGTGCCTGCGGGCGAAGGCGGTGAGGGTCTGCCTGGGACCGGCCTCGACCAGCAGCATGTCGTCCACCGCGAGCAGCTCTTCGAGCGCGGCCTTGAAGTACACGGTGTCGGTGATCTGGCGGGCCCAGAAGCGGGGGCTGAGCGCGTCTTCCGTACGCATCAGGCCGCCTGTGTACCCGGAGTAGAGCGGCAGCCGGGGCTCACGTAGGGGGATACCGCGGTAGACGGTCTCCACCGCGTCGGACGCCGGGGCCATCGCCGGTGAGTGGAAGGGACTGGTGGCGGGGACGGCGACGACGGTGAACCCGTCGGCCCTGAGCCCGGCCTCGACGTCGGCCAGCGGGGCGGCCGAACCGGCGAGCATCACCTGCTGGGCCGCGTTGACCGCGGCGATGGCCACGTCCTCCTCCAGATACGGGTACAGCTGTTCCTCGCTCGCGGCGACGGCGAGCATGCCGCCCTCCGGTATCCGTACCGCCTCGCGCACCCGCGCCATCATCATGGCCACGGCGTCGGGCAGCGCCATGACTCCGGCGAGGGTCGCGGCGACCAGTTCACCCGCGCTGTGTCCGAGCAGCGCGGCGGGGCGTATCCCCCAGCTCAGGATGAGGCGGCCGAGCGCGTAGTCGATCGCGAACAGCAGTGGCTGGGCACGGCGTACGTCGTCGATGGGGATGCGCGGGGAGGTGGAGTTGAGCCAGTCCTCGCGGATCCGGTGCCCTTCGTCGCCCATGTGGGAGAGCGCGGCGTCGACGGCGGCCGTGAAGACGGGTTCGCGCAGATAGAGTCCGGCGGCCATGCCGGCGTGCTGGGAGCCCTGGCCCGGAAAGAGCAGCGCGATGGGACGCGGGCGGGCGGCGGCCACGGACTTGGCCTGATGGACGGTGGCGGCGGCCAGTGCCGATACGGCGACGGCGGCGCCGCGCACCGGACCGGGCGTGGTGCCGCAGGGCACGGCGGTGGGCAGGGCCGGGTACGCCTCGCTGTGCAACCCGCTGAGCAGGGGCAGCAGTTCGCTGCGGACGCGGCTCTCGTCGGCTGTGTCCTGGCCGGACCAGAGCAGCAGCCGGTGGTGTTCGGGGTCGGTGGCGCGGCGTCCGTGGTGAAGCGGCCGCAGGGCGGGCATCTCGTCGCCGCCGCCGCTCACGTCGAGTACGCCGAGCACGCGGTCGCCCTCGGCGATGGCCTCGGCGGCCCGCTTGACCGCGTAGACGGTGATGGTGTGGGGGTCCAGCTCGCCGAATCCGGCGACCATGGCGAAGTCGGCGACTCCGTCGCGCAGTTCGCGGTCGGCGAGGCGCAGGGCGCGGCCGGGGGTGGACACCGTGCGCACCGTGAAGCCCTCGTGCCGGGTGCCGAGTGCGGGGTCCGGGTCGGCGGCGCCGACGTACACGATGGTGCGTACGGGCAGTTCCTCGGGCGGCTTGCCGAATGCCCGCAGCACCGCCGACACGCCGGCGGCCGATGCCACGATCCGTCCTCGGGGCGGCTGCGCGGTGCCGGGGCTGACGACCAGCCTCCGAACGACCGCGCTGTACGAGGTGAGCGACATGGTTCCCTCCTGGTGGGCCGCGGCCCTCCGGCCGCCCTGGCGTGCGCGATGCGGGTGGTGCGTGGGGGGCGGCCGTCCCGCCCCACGGGGGATTCAGGCAGGACGGCCGCGTCGGGATGGCTCGGCAGGGGGAGTACCGAACCGCGAAGAGTGCAGATCAGGCAGTGGTCTGGTCTGCGTTGATGAGGGCGAGCAGGGCCCTCGGGGTCTCCGCGTCGACCACGGCGTCGTCCGGGATCTCGATGCCGTACTCGCGCTGGATCTGGCCGATCACCTGGAGCAGGGCGAGGGAGTCGTAACCGAGGTCCATGAAGGGGGTGTCGATGACATCGCCGTCCAGGTCGACGCCCTCTTCCTCGCCCGCACTCTCGCGCAGCATGCGGGTCAGGTCGGCCAGGGTGACAGTGGTCGTCGTCGTGGTCGTGGTGCTGGTGGTCATGATGTGACGTCCTCTCGGTCGGGCTGGGCGGGTAGGTAGGTGACGCTGTGGGACTTGTGGGGGGTGGGGATCGCAGCTCGTACCGGCTCTAGGGACGGCGCACGACCAGCGCGGCGTTGAAGCCGCCGTGGCCCCGGGCGACGACGAGCGCGGCGCGCAGATCGGCCTCCCGCGTCTCCGTGACCAGGTCGATGCCGAGTCCGGGGGCGGGTGCCGTGACATGGACGGTCGGGGGGATGACCCCGTCGCGCAGGGCGAGCAGGGCGGTGGCCGCGTCCAGGGCGGCGCCTCCGGCGAGCAGGCGTCCGGTCATGGTCTTGGGCGCGGTGACGGGGACCGCGTTCGGTCCGAACACGGCGGCAAGGGCCTCGGCCTCCGCGCGGTCGAGCTCGGGCACTCCCGACGCGTCGGCGAAGACGACGTCGATGTCGGCGGTGGTGCATCCCGCGTCGGCCAGGGCGTTCTCGATCGCCCTGCGCAGGCCGGGCGGGCGGCCCGAGCCGGGAGCGGGGTCGAGGGTGGCCGCGTAACCGGCGATCTCCCCGTAGACATGGGTGGCACCCCGGTCGCGGGCCGCCTCCGCGTCCTCGAGCAGCAGGATCGCGCCCCCCTCGCCCGGTACGTAGCCGCTCGCGTCCGACGAGAACGGCAGGTACGCGCGCTCGGGGTCGTCGACCGTCGACATCAGTCCGGAGGCGATCTGCGGCACCCAGCCCCAGGGGCAGACGGCCGCGTCGACACCGCCGGAGATCACGGCCGGGAAGCCCTTGCGGATGTGCCGGCGCGCCTGCCCGATGGAGTCGATGCCACCCGCCTGTTCGGTGAGCAGTACACCGCTCGGGCCGCGCAGCTTGTGCCGGATGGAGATCTGGCCGGTGTTGACGGCGTAGAACCAGGCGAAGGACTGGTACGCGCTGACGTACTCCTTGCCCTTGCTCCACAGGTTCTCCAGCTCCCGCTGGCCGAACTCGACGGCGCCTCCGGAGGCCGAGGTGACGACACCGATGCCGTACTCGGGCATCTCGGTGGTGTCGATCCCGGCGTCGGCGAGTGCCCAGTCGGCCGCGGTCAGCGCGAGCCTCGTCATATGGTCGGTCTGCGGCATCAGACGGCTGGGGATGTGCTCCTCGGCGTTGTAGTCGGCGACCTCACCGGCGATCCGCGAGGGATACCCGGAGGCGTCGAAGCGTGTCACCTCGCCGAGGCCGGACTGCCCGGCCACCGTGGCCTTCCAGTACTCCTCGGTGCCCAGGCCGTTGGGCGCGGTCACGCCCAGGCCGGTCACCACGGTGGTCCTGCTCATGCGACGCTCCTCTCCGGGCGGGCCAGCACCATGGCGCTCTGGAACCCGCCGAAGCCGCTGCCCACGCTGAGGACCACGTCGGTCTGCTTCTCGCGGGCGGTCAGCGGGATGTAGTCGAGGTCGAGTTCGGGGTCCGGCTCGTGCAGATTGGCGGTGGGCGGCAGCACTCCGTGTTCCATCGCCAGCGCGCAGGCGGCGATCTCCAGGGAGCCGATGGCGCCGAGCGAGTGCCCGATCATCGACTTGATGGAGCTGACGGGGGTGCGGTACGCGTGGTCCCCCAGGCTGCGCTTGAACGCGCCTGTCTCGTGGCGGTCGTTCATCTTGGTGCCGGAGCCGTGGGCGTTGATGTAGTCGATGGTGTCGGGTGCGAGCCGGGCCTCGGCCAGAGCCACGTCGATGGCCTCGGACATCTCGCGCCCGTCGGGCTTGAGACCGGTCATGTGGAACGCGTTGCAACGGGAGGCGAATCCCGCGATCTCCGCGTAGATATGGGCCCCGCGCCGCTTCGCGCTCTCCAGCTCCTCCAGGACGAGGATCGCCGCGCCTTCGCCGAGCACCAGTCCGCTGCGCGTCCGGTCGAAGGGCCGGCAGGCGCTCTCCGGGGTGTCGTTGCGCGGGGTGGTGGCGTGGATGGCGTCGAAGCAGGCCGAGGTGATCGGTGAGATCGGCGCCTCGGTGGCGCCCGCGATCATCACATCGGCGGTGCCCTCGCGGATGAGCTCCACGGCGTGTCCGAGCGAGTCGAGTCCGGAGGTGCAGCCGGTGGAGACCACCGCGGCGGGTCCTTCGGCCCCGGCCGCCTGGCCCACCTCGGCGGCCATCGAGCTGGGCACGAAGTGCCGGTACAGCTCGGGTACCGCATAAGTGTGGTCGACGTTCCACAGGCGCCCGCCGTCGCTCACGACGACGTACTCCCGCTCCAGGCTGGTGGTACAGCCGACCGCGCTTCCCAGCGAGGTGCCGATCCGCCCGGGGTCGAGCGTGGCGATGTCGAGCCCGCTGTCGGCGATGGCCTCACGCGTGGAGACCACCGCGAACTGGGCGGCCCGGTCGAGGCGCCGGGTCTCCTGCGGGGACAGTCCCGCTGCCCCCGGGTCGAAATCGCACTCGGCGGCGACCTGGGAGCGGAACGGGGACGGGTCGTAGAAGCTGATCCTGCGGGTGGCGGTACGTCCCGCCGTGAGCAGGTCCCAGTACTCCTTGACACCGACCCCGCCCGGGGCCACGACGCCCAGGCCTGTGATGGCGACTCTGCGCATGGTCTACCTGGCCTTCGACGGGGCCGGGTGCGCCGTCGCG
This sequence comes from Streptomyces sp. NPDC019396, assembly GCF_040632375.1. Taxonomy (NCBI): domain Bacteria; kingdom Bacillati; phylum Actinomycetota; class Actinomycetes; order Kitasatosporales; family Streptomycetaceae; genus Streptomyces; species Streptomyces sp. NPDC019396. Next base: position 297,095 of record NZ_JBEYBS010000003.1, read on the forward strand.
CACCAGCCGGCTGGAACTGTGGGGGTCACTGTCGATCCCTTCGTCCGTGACGCTTCCGTGACGCTCCTGCAATCGATGCGGCGGCCGGGGCGGTTCAGGGTCAGGTCCTCCCCACCCCGGCCGGCCGGGCACCTGTCCGGCGACTCGCTCGTGACTTGTCGCCGGGCTCGGTCCAGCCATGGAACGGGTGTGCTCTCGACCGTGGCTCGCGTGTGCGTGGACCGAGGAAAACCGCACTACGTCGGCACATTTCCGTGCTTGCGGGCGGGCACTTCGGCCTGCTTGGAGCGCAGCATGGCCAGTGAGCGGACGAGCACGCGCCGGGTGTCGCCGGGGTCGATGACGTCGTCCACGAGGCCGCGTTCGGCCGCGTAGTACGGGTGCATCAGCTCGGACTTGTACTCCTCGATGCGCCGGGCCCGTACCCCTTCGGGGTCGTCAGAGGCGGCTATCTCACGCCGGAAGATGACGTTGGCGGCGCCCTCGGCGCCCATCACGGCGATCTCGTTGGTGGGCCAGGCGAAGGACAGGTCGGCGCCGATGGAACGGGAGTCCATGACGATGTACGCGCCGCCGTAGGCCTTGCGCAGCACCAGGGAGATCCGGGGCACGGTGGCGTTGCAGTAGGCGTACAGCAGCTTGGCGCCGTGCCGGATGATGCCGCCGTGCTCCTGGTCGACCCCCGGCAGGAAGCCGGGCACGTCGACGAGAGTCACGAGCGGGATGTTGAACGAGTCGCAGAAGGACACGAAGCGGGCGGCCTTCTCCGAGGCGTGGATGTCGAGCACCCCGGCGAGCGACGCGGGCTGGTTGGCGACGATGCCCACCGGGTGCCCGTCGAGCCGGGCGAGCGCGCACACCACGTTCTGCGCCCAGGTCTCGTGCACCTCCAGGAACTCGCCGTCGTCCACGACCTCTTCGATGACCTTGCGGATGTCGTACGAGCGGCCGGGCTCGGCGGGCACCAGCTCGGCGAGGGTGTCGGTGCGCCGGTCGGCCGGGTCGTCGGAGACCACGGCGGGCGGCATCTCGCGGTTGTTGGCGGGCAGCAGGGCGAGCAGGAAGCGCACGTCCTCCAGGCAGGCGGCTTCCTCGTCATGGGCGAAGTGGCAGACCCCTGAGGTGGTGGCGTGCACATCGGCGCCGCCGAGTCCGTTGTGCGTGATCTTCTCGCCGGTGACGGCCTGGACCACGTCGGGTCCGGTGATGAACATCTGCGCGGTCTCACGGACCATGAACACGAAGTCGGTGAGGGCCGGCGAGTAGGCGGCGCCACCCGCGCAGGGGCCGAGCATCACGCTGATCTGGGGTATGACACCGGAGGCGGCGACATTGCGGCGGAAGATGCCGCCGTAGCCCGCGAGGGCGGTGACGCCTTCCTGGATACGGGCCCCCGCGCCGTCGTTGAGGCTGACGAGGGGGGCGCCCGCGGCCTCGGCGAGGTCCATGACCTTGTGGACCTTCTCGGCGTGCGCCTCGCCCAGTGCCCCGGCGAACACCCGGAAGTCGTGGGCGTAGGCGAACACGGTACGGCCGTGGACCAGGCCCCAGCCGGTGATCACGCCGTCCCCGTGGGGCTTGCGGTGCTCCAGGCCGAAGCCGCTGGCCCGGTGCCGGCGCAGCGGCTCGATCTCCGTGAACGTGCCCTCGTCAAAGAGCAGTTCGAGGCGTTCATGGGCGGTGAGCTTGTTCTTCTCGTGCTGCCGGCGAGTGGCGGCCGGGTCGGGGCCGCGGCTCACCTCTTCCTTGAGGCGGCGCAGTTCGTCGGTGGAGCGGCGCAGGTCCGGGGCCGCCGGTGTGACCGTGAGCTCGTCAAGGATCGTCATTGGCCGAACGTAGGAACGGCTCCTCGAAGCACGGTGGAGCAGCCTGGAGAGACCGCCGTCCCGGGGCCGTCAGCGAGGCCCCGGTCCCGGTCAGCCGGTGGCGGGCACGGTCAGGTCCAGCTCCGGGTCGGACGACAGGATGGCCTGATGCAGACGCTGGAGCCTCGGCGAGGGCTCAAGACCGAGCTCGTCTATGAGGGTGCCGCGCAGCCGCTGGTACGACTCCAGGGCCCGCCAGGCGCTGCCCGACCGGTGCAGGGCGGTCATCAGCTGCGCGCAGAAGTTCTCGTGCATCGGGTGCTTGGCGACCAGGACCCGCAGCTCGGGCACGATCTCGGTGTGCCGGCCGAGGCGCAGGTCGGCGTCGATGCGCCGCTCCAGGGTCGCCATCCGGTCCTCCTCGAGCCCCAGCACCTCGAGCTCCAGCACACTGCCGACTCTGACGTCGACAAGGGCGGGGCCGCGCCACATCTTCAGTGCTGTGCCGAGCAGTTCGGATGCGGCGTGGTAGTCGCCGGCCTCGTGCGCGTCCCGTCCGGAGGAGGCCAGCCGGCCGAACTCCTCGGCGTCCACCCTGCCAGGCTGGACCTGGAGCAGATAGCCGCCGTGCTGGGTGACCAGCACGTCCTTGGCGTGCCGGTCAGGATCACCGTCCAGCGCCGCGGCGAGCTTGCGGCGTAGCTGGAGGATGTACGTCTGGAGGGTGGTCGCCGCGCTGCGCGGGATCTCCTCGCCCCAGATCTCCTCCATCAGGGTGGGCACGGTGACCACCCGGTCGGCCTGGAGGGCGAGGAGCGCGAGGATCTGGCGCGGCTTGCCCGCGGTGGGGACCACGGAGACTCCGTGCTCGATGGCGGCGAGCGGTCCCAGAACATTGATCTCCATCGTTCGTTCCCCTTTGCCTCGATTCCCCGTCTCACGCTCCGGTGCTCGGGGCGGAGCACTGCTGAGGGTCGAGGTTCGCATCAACGACGGTCGCGTCCCCAGTGAGCGGCTCACGAAGGTCGACGTGAAAATGTCATACCGCGATGGTGAACCGGGCACTGGGCCGCCGCGAGATCCACGGCTCACAATCCTGACCCACAGGACGTCGACGAAAACTCGTACGACTGACTTGGGAGGGGAACCCATGATCGGCTCGACCACGCTCGTACCCGGCAAGGCCCCGACAACGCAGACCGACGATCACCGTCTGGCACTGCTCACCGCCCGGACAGGTCTGGAACCCGACCTGGCCCTGCGCTACACCACCGACCCGCTGTCCGTCCTCGCCGAGTTCGGCCTGGTCGCGGCGGAGCCGGTCTACCTGGACGAGGACGCGGGGCGCCCGCTGGGCGTGCTGCTGGAGAGCTTCGACGACACGGCCGCGGCGATCACTGCCGGATGCAACTGGACCACCATCTCCGCGGCGAGCTCGTGACCGCCACGGACCCGGATCACGCCGGTCTTCCGGTGGGGTTCAAGCGCCACCTGCGCGTGGAGACGGTGGCCGGGGAGGCGGTGTATCTGCTGTCGGAACGCGGCACCACGGTGCTGCGGGGAAAGCAGGCCGTCGCCCTGGCGCCGCTCCTCGACGGTACGCGCACCCTGCCGGCGCTGATTGCCGAGGCGACTCCGGTCGTACCGGCAGAGGAAGTAGGGCGGGTGATCGCCGCTCTCGCCAGGGCCGATCTCGTCAGTTACCGGGATCCGGGTGCGGACTCCGCCGCCGAGGCGTACTGGGAGCTCGCCGGGATCGGCGGCCCCGGTGTCGCGGCGGTGGTCGCCGCAACGCCGGTGCAGGTGGCGCCGCTGGGTCGGACGGATGGCGCGGCGGCCAGGGCGGAGTGCCTGGCCGCCGGGCTGTCCCTGGCTCAGACGGTGGACACAGCCGCCTTCGGGCTGGTGCTGTGCGACGACTATCTCGACCCCGCGCTGGCCGAGGTGGACGCGCGGTACCGGGCGGCGGGGCGGCCCTGGCTGCTGGCTCGCCCGTGTGGCCCCGAGGTGTGGGTCGGGCCGGTTTTCGGCGCGGACGGCGGGCCGTGCTGGTCCTGTCTGGCACACAGGCTGCGTGGCCATCGTTCCTCCGAGGCACCGGTCCGGCACGCCCTGGGGCTGCCCGGACCGGTGCCGCTGCCGGAGGCTTCGCTGACGGCGGTACGCATGATGGGGCTGCACACGACGGTGCTGGAGGCCCTCAAATGGGCGGCGGGCATGCGGTACGAGGGCCAGGGGGCGGTGTGCAGGCTGGACACCCGTACTCTGCGCACCCATCACCATCAGGTGGCCAAGCGTCCCCAGTGCGCCGACTGCGGGGATCCGCAGCTGGTCGCCGAACGGGTACGCCGCCCCGTGGTTCTGGTTTCCAGGCCGAAGGCCGGGGAGACCGGCAGCAACCACCGCGCTTTGCCGCCCACCGAAGTGCTCGCGCGCTACCGGCATCTGGTCGACCCCGTCACGGGTGTGGTGTCGTCGCTCCGGCCGTCGCCGGGGACGCCCGAGGGGCTCAACCGCTGGGTGTCCGGGCGGAATCTGGCCTGGCGCGGGCACTCCCCCGAGGGGTTGCGCAGCCACAGTGGTGGTAAGGGCGTCACGCCGGAGGAGGCGCAGGCCGGAGCACTGTGCGAAGCGATCGAGCGCTACTGCGGCACCCGGCAGGGGGACGAGCCGACGGTGCGGGACTCGTTCTGGGCGCTCGGTGGGGAGGCCGTGCACCCGAACACCGTCCAGCTCTTCGCCGACCGGCAGTTCCGCGACCGTGCCCACTGGAACGCGAGCCACTCGGCGATGCACACGGTGCCGCCGCGCTTCGACGAGCGGGCACCGCGCGAGTGGACCCCGGTGTGGTCGCTCACCGAGGGCCGCCACCGGATGCTGCCGACGTCGATGCTGTACTACGGCCCCGGGCCGGATGGCGTCGAACAGCCGCCGTGGTCGGACTCCAACGGCAATGCGGCAGGCTCAAGTCCGGAGGACGCCGTCGTCCAGGGGTTCCTGGAACTGGTGGAGCGCGACGCGGTGGCGCTGTGGTGGTACAACCGGCTGCGACGGCCCGCCGTCGACCTCGATGCCTTCGACGAGCCGTGGCTGGCCCGGGCCCGCAACGCATACGCGCGGACAGGCCGCTCGTTGTGGGTTCTCGATCTCACCGCGGACTTCGGTATCCCCGTGATGGGCGCGGTGTCCCGAACCGACGGTCCACAGCAGAACATCTCCTTCGGCTTCGGGGCGCACTTCGACCCACGGCTGGCACTGCGCCGGGCTGTCACGGAAATGTGCCAGCTGCTCCCGCCCCCGGACACGGGTGAGCCGCTGCGTCGAAGACCAGGACTGCCACCGGAGTTGATGGAGTGGTGGCGCACGGCAGCCGTCGAAAATCAGCCTTATGTGCTCCCTGATCCCGGCCAGTCCGCGAAGGCTCCCGGGGACTACGCCTATGTCCCGCGGGCGGACCTGCGGGCGGACGTCGCGGCGGCGGAATCCGCAGTTCGGGCCCGGGGCATGGAACTGCTGGTACTGGACCAGACCAGGCCCGACGTGGGGCTGCCCGTGGTCAAGGTCGTCGTGCCCGGTCTACGCCACTTCTGGGCGCGGTTCGCGCCCGGCCGCCTCTTCGACGTACCCGTGGAGATGGGGTGGTGTGATCGAGCCACACCATACGAGGAGTTGAACCCGGTTTCCCTCTTCGTCTGAAACCCGGGCTGTTGTCGGTTAGGGCGGGCACCGTCACCCTTTCGTCATTAGCATGCGGTTCTGCCACAGTCCCCCGAGGAGGCTGCGATGCCGGACCGCTCCCGAAATGCTGTCCTGGATTCAACCAATGGCAGACAAGCTGGCCGAGGCATGATGAACCGGGGGCAGAATCCCGGCAGCCTCCGTGCGGAATCCGCCGAGCACAGACACCGGCCGGAACTTCCGGCACCGCACATGGCACGGGCGATCACCGTCGTCGCCCTGCTGTGCTACGGGACGGTCACCATCCTGAACGTGCTGCGGTGGGGCAACCCGACCACGCTGCGCCTCACCGTCAGCATCACGTTGATCGTCATCGTCTTCAGCGTGCAGTTCGTGGTCTCCGCGCCTGCTGCCCGCTCCTGGAGTATGCGGAGCAAGGTCGCTGTGCTGATCCTTCAAGCACTGCTGACCTATCTGCCGGTGATCTGGTACGGGACGTCGTGGGGAAGCATGGAGGGGCCGCTGGCCGCGACCGTGCTGCTGGCTCTGCCTTCTCGGATCGCCTGGTCGCTGTTCGCCCTGGTGGTGGCCAGCATCCCGGTCTACGCGACGATCGAAGGGGAACCCCCCGCACAGGTCGGGTACTACGTCATCGCGGGCATGCTCACCGGCCTCGTGATCTACGGACTCAGCCGGCTGACCGACCTCGTGCACGAACTGCACGCCCAGCGAGCGGAGATGGCCAGGATGGCGGTGGTCCAGGAACGGCTGCGCTTCGCCCGGGACCTGCACGACCTGCTCGGCTACAGCCTCTCGGCCATCGCCCTCAAGGGCGAGCTGATACACCGCCTGATCAACACCCGCCCGGAGGACGCCCGCGAGGAGACGGCTGATCTGCTCCGGGTCGCCCGCCAGGCACTCGCCGACGTACGTCTCGTCTCCAGCGGCTACCGCGACATGTCCCTGCTTGACGAAGCCGAATCCGCAGCAGCGATCCTCTCGGCCGCCGATGTGGAGACGGAGGTCGACCTCGACTGCGGCCGTCTCCATCCGGTCGTCGACACCGTACTCGCGACCGCACTCCGTGAGGGCGTCACCAACATACTGCGCCACAGCAAGGTGCAGAAGTGCAGCATCACCGCCACGGTCGACGGTGAAATCGTGCTGCTCAGCCTCGTCAACGACGGAGCACAGCACCACAAGGCCCCGACTCGCGAGCGGCCGGCGAGCAGCGGGCTGGACAACCTCCGGCAGCGCATCACGGAGATCGGCGGACGGCTCACCGCCGAACTGCGCGAGGACGGCCGCTTCCACCTCGAGGCGTACGCACCCACACGGCCGCGGACCGGAGACGACGAAGCGCCACGGGACACCGGACCGCGCGCCGACGAGAAGGTGGCCGCTTGAGCGAGCCGGTGCCGGTTCCCCGCCGTGGCCGTACGTTCCGTGAGGGTGTCACCAACACGCTGCGACACAGTAAGGTACAAAGGTGCAGCATCTCCGCCACCATTGACGACGGAGCGGTCCTGCTCAGCCTCGTCAACGACGGAGCACAGCACCACCAGGCCTTGACACGCGAGCGGCCGGCGAACGGCGCGCTGGACAACCTCCGGCAGCGCATCACGGAGATCGGCGGACGGCTCACCGCCGAACTGCGCGGAGGCGGCCGCTTCCACCTCGAGGCGTACGCACCCACACGGCCGCGGACCGGAGACGACGAAGCGCCAGGGGACACCGGATCGCGTGCCGGCGAGAGGACAGCCGCTTGAGAACGACGACCTGATTCGCCCGGGGGGGGACTGATGCTGTGCGTGAGGATTCTTCTCGCCGAGGACATGCACATGATTCGAGGCGCGCTGGTCGCACTACTGGAGCTCGAACCCGATCTGGAGGTCGTGGCGTCCGTCGACCGGGGGGACACCATCGTGAAGGCGGCGCTGGAGTCCAGACCGGATGTGGCGATCATCGACATCGACCTGCCGGGAACCGACGGGCTCACCGCGGCGGCGGAGCTGCACGAGCAGTTGCCGAGCTGCCGGACCCTGATCCTCACCAGCCTGGGCCGTCCCGGCACACTGCGCCGCGCTCTGACAGCCCATGTCACCGGGTTTCTGCTGAAGGACTCGCCTCCTGACCAACTGGCCGAGGCCGTAAGGGCAGTGGCGGGCGGGCGCCGGGTGGTGGACGCGCAGCTGGCGCTCAGTGCCTGGGATTCGCCCGAGAATCCCCTCTCGCCCAGGGAGCTGGAGGTGCTACGACTCGCCGCCCAGGGAGCGGACGCCGCCGAGATCGCCGGGTGCCTGTTCCTGTCCAAGGGCACCGTCCGCAACTACCTCACGGCGACCGTCACCAAGCTCGGTGCCCGTAACCGTATCGACGCGATCCGGATCGCCGAGGAGGCCGGCTGGATCCCCTGACGGAGGTCCCCACTCCGCGCCACCGGAGCCTCCGGGACCCGCGAGGCCCAGCAGGGTGTCGAACAGACCCTCGTCCAGCATCGTGGCCACCGACAGGTCCGCCATGTCCCCGAAGCCCGTGTCGTGTACGGCCGCGCTGACCACATAGCGCTCCCCGACGGGGAACGTGCCGAAGCTCCAGTCGTCACCGGCCGCCTGGGTGCCGTCGGGCCGCACCAGCCGGGTGCCCGGCCCGTTCAGGGCGAAGCCGAACTCGGTGAAGCGGAAGCGCAGGCCCTGGCCGAGTGCCTTGCTGTAGGCCTCCTTGAGGGTCCACATCCGCACCAGGGTGTCGTTGCGGGCCTCCTCACCACCCTCGTCCAGCCGCTCCATCTCGTAGGGAGTGCACGCCTGGAGTTCGGATCCCGTACGGGCGAGTCTGCGGTCGGCGCGCTCCACGTCGACGCCTATGCGCCCGCGGCGGGTGACCGCGACGACCATCATGTCCTCGGTGTGGCTGAGACTGACGTCGATCTGGTCGCAGCCGCGCACATAGGGGCGGCCGCCTGGCTGGTAGGAGAGGTCGACCAGGTCGGGGGTGGTGTCCAGCACCGCGGCTGCCGTGTAGCGCAGGAACAGCCGGGAGGCCACGAACCGGTCCCGCATCCCCTGCCGGGCCAGGTTCTCGTAGCGGCGCCAGTCGCGGCCCAGGATGCGGCGCACCGAGTCGGCCTCGCCGCGTGGCAGCCAGCCGGGCATGGTGCCGTACACCAGGACGCTTCCGGTGCCGGTCAGTTCGTCCCCGACCTGGTCCCAGGGGCCCGTGGGACCGAGTGCGGGCAGCGGCCGTCCGATACGGGCGGTCACTCTCATGCACCTGCCGGTGCGGCGGCCAGCGGCCCGGCGTCCAGGGCCGAGATCACCCCCGCCAGGTCGACGGCATCGGTGTCGGGACGCGGGCACATAGGGATGCAGGTGGGGCTGCCCATCCGGCGCAGATACGGGGTGAGCACCGGGCGCGGGCCGATCTCCACGATGTGCGTGGGGTTCTGCTGGGCCAGCATGTTGCGGGCCGCGTCGGCGAACCGGATGGGTGCGGTGAGCTGTTCGGTCCAGTACGAGGCGTACAGCGGCTCTGCGGCGAGCCGGCCGTACACGGTCGAGTAGAACGGCAGCCGCGCGGCGCCACCGGGCACCCGGCGGGCCACAGCCTCGAACTTCGGCGCCATGGGCTCCATCAGCGGCGAGTTGAAGGCATGGGTCACCGGCAGGTGCCGGCATCTGATGCCACGGGCAGCGAGCCCGTCCTCGATCCGCTCCAGTCCGGCGAGCTCGCCGGACAGCACGGTCGCCTTGGCGGCGTTGACGGCGCTGATGCCGACCCCCGGCTCGATCGCGACCAGTTCGGCGATCTCGTACGGCGAGATGGGGGCGGCCATCATTCCTCCGCCCGACGGCAGATACTGCATGAAGGCGCCACGCATCGCGATCAGCTTGGCGGCGTCAGCCGGTCCGAGCGCCCCCGCGACGGTGGCCGCCGCGTACTCACCGATGCCATGGCCGAGTACGGCCACGGGGACCACCCCGACCATCTCGAGCGTCCGGGCGAGCGCGTACTCGACGGCGTACAGCGCGGGCTGGGTGAAGGCCGTCTGGTGGATACGGGGGTCCTCGCTGAGGATCAGGTCGACCACCGAGAGCCCGAGGTAGGGGAACAGGGCGTCGGCGACCTCGTCCAGCTGGCTGCGGTAGCTGGAGGAGTTCAGGTAGAGGGCCGAGGTCATACCCGGGTGCTGGCATCCCTGCCCGGTGAACACGAAGGCCGCCCGGACCCCGCCGCCGCTCTTGCGGACATCGCGGGACGCCATGTGACGGGCGAGCTCCCACACGGTCGGGAACGCCCAGATGTCGTCCAGTTCGATGAGGGGTCCGAACTCCTCCTCGATGTCTCCGTAGAGGCTCAGCGCGGCGACCGAGTCGAGGCCGTACTCCACCAGCGGCACCGAGTCCTGCACCGGCCGGGAGAGATAGTGGCGGAGCCGCTCCAGCAGCCATTCACGGTAGACGTCGCTGTGACCGTCGTGTTCCTGCGTGGACATCGTGTGCTCCTAGGGGGACTAGGGGGAGGGGCCAGGGAGGGGAGCGGGGTTCGGGCGACGCGTGCGCGGCGGGTCAGGCCAGCGAGGACGCGTACAGGTCGTAGCTGCGGCGGCCGTGCAGCCGGGCGAGCACCTCCGCGAGCACCCGCTGCTCCGCCGCGGCCGGCCGGTCCGGCAGCGCCAGGCCGAGCCGGCGGCACAGCCGGTACAGCGCGGCCGACGGCCAGGCCGTGTCGGCGAGGAAGCGGTCCGCTTCGGGGCCCGCGGACTGCTGCTCACGCCACACCCCCAGGCAGGCCGCGGCCGCGAGCACCAGCGTGTAGCGGTCGGCGAGCCCGAGGCTGTGCGGGCTCGCCAGCGCCCTGCGGTCGCCTTGCGGGACATCGGCGAACGCCTTGCGCAGATCGTCGAGTTCGATGGCGAAGGCGCGGCTGAGGAAGCGCAGCACTCCGCCGTCCCTGCCCTGCCGGGGCAGCGGGACCGACTCGAAGAGATCGGTGCTCGCCACCAGGGTCGCCGCCAGCGGATCGGCGTCGCCGAGCAGCGCGGGCTGCGCCAGGTCGAGCGGCGGCAGGTCCTCGTGCAGCCGGAACAGACCGGGCGGGGGCTCGGGGTCGGCGAACCAGGCGTGCTGGGCGAAGAACGGCAGCTGGGGCAGGATGCTGACCTGCCGTCCCGCGCTTCCCGCGTGGCCGAGCGAGGTGACGGGCAGGTCCCTGAGCTGCTTCTGGAACATGGCGTAGGCGCCTTCCTCGGCGAAGGTCACCTCGCCGAGCACGGCGGACATCTCGTCCATGGCCTCCGCCATGAGCTTGGGCGCCAGATACGCGGCGGCGGCGGCGTACACGCTCATCTGCTTGGGCAGCAGATGCAGCGCCCGGGTGGCGACCAGCGCGAGGCAGTCGATCAGCAGCAGATCGAGGAACGCCCCGGTCAGCACGTCCCGCACATGCTGGACGTCGAGCGAGGAGCGTCCGTCGGACCTGGGGCGTACGGCGAAGGCCGCCACCGTGCGCAACGCCGTGTCGGCGCCCGCGAGCACGATGGACGGGATCAGTCCCCGGATGACCAGGGACGAGCGCAGCGACAGCTCGTATCCGTCGCCGAGCCCGCCGACCAGGGCCGACTCCGGTACGTGGCACTCCTCGATGCCGAGTCCCCCGAACTCGGCGCTGCGCATCCCGGTGGTGGCCCGCCGCCCCAGGTCGGTGACCCGGCCGGGCGGCAGGGCCTCTCGGTCCAGGAGCAGCACGGTGTGACTGCGGGCCTGCCCGGCCGGTCCGGTGCGGGCGAAGACCAGCAGACCGCGGGCGCGTGAGGCGTTGGCGATCCCGGTCTTGCTGCCGCTGAGCAGCAGCCCCCCGCCCGGCACGGGCAGCGCGGTGAACTCGTCCCGTACGAAGTCGTTGCCGTGGGCCACTCCGTGGCGGGCGACGGCGATCCGGTCCCCGCCGAGCAGCAGCCCGGCCGCCAGCTTGCGGTGGTCCTCGCTTCCCGCGGTCCAGACCGGAGTCGCGGCGAAGAAGCAGTTCAGACCGTAGCCGAAGCCGAGGGAGGCGTCGCGGCGGAAGACGGGGCGCAGCACCCGGCCCAGTTCGTCCATCCGCCGCAGCCTGCCGCCCTGCGCGGCGGGCACGAACTCCTCGTTCAGACCGTAGTGGTCGAGTACGGCCTCAGCGGCGGTCGGCACCTCGCCCGCCGCGTCGGCGGCGACGAATGCGGCCCCGCCGAGCGGGTTGGCGGGATCGTCGAGCGGGCCGAAGGACCGCTCCAGCGCGTCGGCGCGTTCCCGCACGGGCCTCATGAGCCGGCCCCGGACGCCAGCAGCCGCTCGATCTCGCGGTCGATCCGCTGGTGCAGCGGACTGAGCTCGCCGCGCAGGAACATCCGGCGCATCGCCGCGCGTTCCACCTTGCCGCTGGTGGTGCGGCGTACGGTGCCGGGGCGGACGAAGAGGAGTCCCCCGGTGCGTACTTCGTGTTCCTCCCCGATCCTTGCCTCCACCGCGGCGGCCAGCGAGTCGAGGTCGATGTCGTACTGGCTGCGGGCACGCAGCTCCTGGACCACGACGACCCGCTCGCGGGCACCGGGGACGGCGAATGCGGTGGCAGGGCCGAACAGCCCGCTGACCTGCTGGACGGTGCGCTCCAGGTCCTGCGGGTAGAGGTTCCGTCCCGCGACCACGATCATGTCCTTGATGCGGCCGGTGACATGGAGGATCCCTGCCTCCATCATCCCGAGGTCGCCCGTGCGCAGATACCCGCCGCTGCCCGCGAGGCGGGCGTCGAAGACCTCGGCGGTCTCGCCGGGGCGGCCCCAGTAGCCGGGGGCGATGCTGTCGCCGCGTACCCAGATCTCGCCGATCCGTCCGTCGGGGAGCTCCTTGCGGGCCGTGGGATCGACGATCCTGACCTCGGCCGACGCGGGCGCGCCGCACGGCGCGAACGGGTTGCGGGCGCTCGGCGCCCCGGCCCCCGGAGCCGGGGCGCCGCCGCCCGAGACCATCAGGGTGGCCTCCGCGAGCCCGTAGGCCGGGGTGAGCGCGCCCGGCCCCAGCCCCGCGGGGGCGAAGCGCTCCGCGAAGGCTTCCAGGGTGCCTGGGTACACCGGTTCGCCGCCGTTGACGGCGTGCCGCCAGCGGGTGAGATCGAGCGTGGCGAGCTGCGTGTCGTTGATCCTGCGCAGGCACAGCTCATAGGCGAAGTCGGGGGCGCCGCTGATGGTGAGGCCGTAGCGGGACACGGTGTCGAGCCAGTGGAAGGGCTTCTTGACGAAGGCCTGGGGGGAGAGCATCACCGTGGTCGCCCCCAGCCACAGCGGGTGCAGCAACTGGCCGACGAGGCCCATGTCGTGGTGCAGGGGCAGCCAGCCGCCGAACCGCGATCCGGGGTCCGTGCCCAGGGCGTGGTGGATGGCTTCCATGTTGGCGACGAGATTGCCCTGGGTGACCATCACACCGCGGGGCTCGCGGGTGGAGCCCGAGGTGTACTGGAGGTACGCGATCTCGTCCGGGCCGGGAGGGGGCAGTGCCGGTCCGGGCGGTGTCGCGGTGGCGGGTGCGGGGGCACCCGCCGGGGCGTTCGCAGGAGTGTCCGCGAGGAGGCAGGTCACCGCGCCGAAACCGGTGCGGGCCAGTAGCTGGGACACCTCGGGGGCGTGGCGGCTCTCGGTGAGCACACAGCTCACCGCCGCGTCCTTGACGACTCCCGCGATCCGCTCGTCATGGTGGCCCCTGCTGCCGGGTGGCGGTACGGGGACGGCGACGAGCCCGGCGTGGAGGCAGGCCAGGAAAGAGGCGGCGAACAGCCGCCGCGACGACTGCGGGATCAGCACGCGGTCACCGGGCGACGCATGCGCTCCCAGCCGCGCGCCGAGTGCCCTCGCCTGGGCGCTGAGTTCCCCGTAGGTCACGCTCTCGGGCCTCAGCCGGCCGTCGTCCTCCGTGAGCAGGATGAGCGCGTCCCGCTCCGGTGTCTCGGCCGCCACGGTCTCGAACGTGTCGATGAAGGTCCGCTGACCGGTCACCGCAGTCCCCCCTTCCGTCGGGTCTGCCGGGCGGACCAGGCCGCCGGGACCTGTCCACCGGTGCCTTTGACGCTCCAGTCGGCGTACGCGGCCGGTTCCGGCCCGTCCGCCTGCCGCGCCCTGTCGCGCAGCACCGCCAGCAGCACGGTGGTCACGGCAGCGAGTTCCGCCGCGTCCGGCAGGCCGCGCAGCACGGTGATTCCTGTCTCTTCTGCCATGGGGGAAGAGTGCGCCCGGGCGCTCGAGGGGGCCTCGCGGGCGACACGGACAGCGGCCGAGCGTCCGTTCGGGACGGAAACGCGCCGGGGGACGCGCACCCCTTGGAGAGGTCTCGGAAGGGAAGGGGTGGCGTCCCCGTGGTCGGGTACATGCTGTTCCGTGCGGTTTTGTCCCGTAGCCGTTCATGCTGGTCTGTACTGGTCCGTGCTGGTCAGTTCTCGTCCGTACCGGTCCGCGCTTGTGCGGGAAATCAGTCGATCACGCGCTCATAGGCCAGGTGCCGGCTCCGTTCGATGGTGACGTCCGCGAGTTCGGCGAGGTCGTCGAGCGCCGCCCGGTAGGCCCCGGACTGGACGGCGTCCGCGCAGCAGTCGCCGTCCCGCCACCAGTGGACCCCCGTGTAGGACAGCGGCCGGACCGTGGAACGGAGCAGGTCGCTGCCGCCGAAGCCGCCGATCGCCGCGCAGGCCTCGCCGAGCGCGGCGTACCGCTTCTCGAAGCCGGCCGGGTCGTGGTGCACATGGGCGGAGATGAGGACCACGGCGGCGTCGCCCACGGCCGCGTTCTCCCTCAGCGTCCGCTCGACGCTGAGGGCCTGGTCGGCCTCGGTGTGCACCAGCGGGCCGAGCCGCTGGACATGCGCGACGAAGGTGTCGTCGTGCACGGTGTCCAGGAAGCCGCTCAGCCGGCGCCAGTGGCCCAGGTGTACGTACACCCGCGGCTGGTCGACCAGTTGGACGGTCACCAGGAAGTCGAAGCCCGGACGGCGCCGCAGGAACTGCGCGTGGCGCCGGAACTCCCGCTCGAACTCCGCGATGTCGCCCTTGACGTCGAACCGGTTGATGACGGTGACCGGTCCGTTCGGATCACGTTCCGGCACGCGTGTCCTCCGCGAACTTCTTGGCGTGGCGCAGGGTGGTGGAGCTGTTGGTGCCGAGCGCCTTGCGGACCAGCGCACGGGCCTCGGCAAGGGTGGCCTCCGGGCCGAGCGCGCTGCGTACGCCCTCGGGGTCGAGGGTCACGGTGTGCCAGGAGGTGGCCTTCACCGTGCCGTCGCCGAGGGACTCGATCACCCAGCGGCCGGTGTGGCCGCTCATGGCGACGGGCACCCGGAGCTGCTTGTAGACGATCATCTGGCGGTCCTCGAAGCAGACCCGTACGGAGGTGGTGTTGTGGAGGGAGCCGTCAAGGCTGCGGGTGTCCATGTCCATGTGCTGGATGCCCGGCTCATCCTCGGTGAGGTCGAGGCGTGCCACGTGCGGCAGCCTCTCGGGCCACAGGTCCGCCCGGCCCAGGAAGGCGTAGACATCGCCTGCGGCGCCCGCGACGGACTCCGAGTCGGAGAAGGTGAAGTGCAGTTCGTCGCGCGCCGTGCCCAGTTCGGCGACGTTCTTGAGCGCGGCGAGCTCGGAGCGGCTGTTGCGGTCGACGGCCTGCTCGATCAGCTCCTCGGCGGCGGGATCGTCGCCGACGGCGCGGTAGTCGTGCAGCAGCACCACTCGCGTGGTGCCGTCGTCCACGGGCTCGAGGCGCCAGGCGCCGCCCATGGAGGCCACCGGGGCGGCCGGGACGACCTGCTGGAAGGTGATGCTGCGGGCTTCGGGGTCGAGCACCCGCCGCGAGGTCCAGGTGCGGACCTGCTCGTTGGCGATGGCCCAGATCCGCAGCAGTTGCTCGCCGCCGCTCTCGGGTGCCTCCTCGATGACCTCGACATGGACCGTGGGGCCGAAGACCTGCGGCCAGGCCGAGACGTCCGCGATCAGGTCGTAGACGGTGGAGACGGGGGCGGAGACGGTGACGGAGTGCTCGGTGACGTGCGGTGCCGACGTGTCGGGCGTAACGGTCGCCACGGCGTACCTTCCCTTCAGTGCGGCCGTGAGAGCGGCCGGTTCAGAGTGACAGAGGGGGGCTCGAAGCGGGCTCGAGCGGGAGTGGATCGTGGGTCAGCGGTGGTCCGCGGTACTCATGCCGCCCAGGCGGGCTGTCCGGTGATCTCCAGGACGGCGCAGCCCCAGCTGTATCCGGCGCCGACGCTGATCAGGACGCAGCGGTCACCCGGCCTGGCCCGCCCGGACACCACGAGGTGGTCCAGGCTGGCGAACTGGTCGCCCGCGCCGAGGTGTCCGACGGTGCGGCTCCAGTCCCAGGTGGTGCGGTCTGGGTCGATGCCGAACGGCTGGTAGTAGATGGACTGGAGCCTGCGCCGGCCGAAGTGGGGCAGGATGACCCAGCGTGCGTCGGCCAGTTCCATGCCCGCGTCGGCGAGCGCCTGCTTGATGACCGTCTGCTGGCCGTTGTGGGCGCGGGTGATGGCGTACGACATACCGACCCGGCCGATGAAGGCCCGCTTGGCCTCGTCGAAGTCCACGGGAATGCGGTGGCCGAACGGGGCGCGGGTGAAGGGCTCGTCGCCCCGGTGCAGCGGTTCGAGGTCGGGGTCGGCGAGCAGGGCGAGCGACAGCAGCCGCCCGAAGCCTCCGCGGCGGGAGAGCACCAGGGCGGTGGCCCCGTCCGCGTAGGGGGTGCCGGGGTCGGTGCGCCAGCGGTCGATGCCCGGTTCGCAGAACCGGTCGGCGGTGGTCAGCAGGGCCTCGCAGCTGCCGTGGCCCGCGCTGAGGTAGGCGGTGGCCAGGTCGATCGCGGCCAGGCCCCCGTTGGACATCTGCCGGATCTCCAGGGCCGGGCAGGTGTTGCCGAGTGCCTCCCGTTGGATGTACGAGGCGACCGGCCACAGGTCCTGGCCCTGGTGGTAGGTGTCGGCGTGCAGCAGCAGATCGATGTCCTCGGGGGCGCAGCCGGCGCGTTCCACCGCCGTACGGGCCGCCGCGGCGGCCATCTCGGCGGCGGACTCGTCAGACGAGTACGCCACGGACACCATGCCGGTGGACGAGGCCACCTTGGGTGGGCAGGCGCCCCGTGCGACGGCGTCGGCGACGGACGCCACGCCGGGGAGCCGTACGGACGTCCCCCGTATGTAGATGTCTTCCACGCGCACAGCTACTCCCGGAGTTCGAGGTTGTCAGCCCGCCCAGGCGGCGGCGAGCGGCACTGCTCCGCCACCGGGGCGTACGTCATCGAGGAGCACGTAGTGGACGGCGTCGAGCAGGGCGCGCCAGCTCGCCGTGACCGTGTTCTGGTCCACGCCGACGGTGCCCCAGCGGCGTTCGCCGTCGCGGTACGAGATCAGTACGCGGGCCCGGGCGCCGCTGCCGGTCTCGCCGGTCAGCACCCGTACCCGGTAGTCCACCAACTCCAGTCGGGCGAGCTGCGGGAAGAACGGGTCGAGCGCCTGGTGCAGGGCCCGGTCCAGGGCGTTGACCGGGCCGTTGCCGTGCCCGGTGGCGGCCAGCGGGACGCCGTCGATCCGCAGCCGCACCGCGGCCTCGGTGCGTACCTCGTGGTCGCCCTCGCGGGCCACGGACACCTGCCAGGAGTCGACCTGGAACGGCGGCTCGACGGGCCCGCCCGCCAGTTCCTCGCGCAGCAGCAGTTCGAAGGAGGCGTCGGCGGACTCGAAGCTGTAGCCGTCGCTCTCCATTTCCTTGATACGGGCGGCGGCGCGGGCCACTTCGTCGGAGCCCGCGGCCACGTCGTAGCCGAGCTCGCGCGCCTTGAGTTCTACTGATGACCGGCCGCCCATGTCGGAGACCAGCGTGCGCATGGCGTTGCCGACACCGGCCGGGTCGATGTGCTGGTACAGGCCGGGGTCGATGCGCAGGGCGGAGGCGTGCAGGCCCGCCTTGTGGGTGAAGGCGGAGGCGCCGACGTAGGGGGCGGACGGGCGGGACGGTATGCCGGTGAGTTCGGTGATGGCGTTGCTGGTGGCGGTCATCCCCGCGAGCAGTTCCGGGTCCACCGCCTTGTGCTGCTTCTTCAGGACGAGGTTGCCGATGACGGTGAACAGGTTCGCGTTTCCGCAGCGTTCGCCGTAGCCGTGCGCGGTGCCCTGGATGTGCATGGCTCCGGCGTCCACGGCGGCCATGGTGTTGGCGACGGCGCAGCCGGTGTCGTCGTGGCAGTGGATGCCGACGGCGACACCCGTCATCGCGATGGTCTCGGCCACGATCTCGGCGACCTCGTCGGGCAGACAGCCGCCGTTGGTGTCGCACAGCACCACGGCTTCCGCCCCGGCCTCGGCGGCGGTGCGCACCACGGCGAATGCGTAGTCGCGGTTGAGGCGGTATCCGTCGAAGTAGTGCTCGGCGTCGAGGAAGACACGCCGGCCGGCGTGCACCAGGTGGCGCACCGTGCTGCCGATCATGGCGAGGTTCTCGGCGAGTGTGGTGCGCAGAGCACGCTGCACATGTCCGGTGTGGCTCTTGCCGACGAGGGTGATCGCCGGCGTGCCGGCCGACAGCAGGGCGCGCACCTGTGGATCGAGGGAGACCGGGACCCCGGCCCTGCGGGTGGCGCCGAAGGCCACCAACTGGGCGTTCCTGAGATGGAGTTCGGTCTGGGCCCGATGGAAGAACTCGGTGTCCCTGGGCACCGCTCCGGGCCAGCCGCCCTCGATGAAGCCCACACCGAGGACGTCCAGGTGGCGGGCGACGGCGAGCTTCTCATCGACCGTCAGGACCATGCCCTCCTGCTGACTGCCGTCGCGCAGGGTCGTGTCGTAGAGCTGAAGGCTCTCCTCGGCCATCCCGCCCCTCCTCACTCGCGCCGCCCATGCCCGTCACACGGCGGCTTATGTCGGCCCACCGTCCGGCGCTGTGCTCGGGAAGACCTGGAGCGGTGGTCGACGCCCGGTGCCGCGACCGGACCCGGGATCGTCCGCGGCCGCGCCGGTGCGCAGCAGTTGCTCCACCTCGGCCGGGGTCCATCCGCACTCGGCGAGTAGGTGTCTGGTGTCGGCGCCGGGGCGGGGCGCCGGCGGGGGCAGGGTGGCGGGCGTGCGGCCGAAGCGGGGCGCGGGGGCGGGCTGGGCGCCGTCGGCCGTCGGGACGTAGGTGCCGCGGGCCCGGTGATGGGGGTGGCTCGCCGCCTCCGCCGCGGTCAGGACCGGGCTGACGCACGCCTCGGTGCCGTCGAAGACGGCGGCCCAGGCGTCCCGGTCGCGTGTGGCGAAACGTTTCCCGAACGCTGCTCGCAACGCCGGCCAGTTCGCTCGGTCCGTGCGGTCGGGCAGCCGCTCGCCGTCCGCACCGCCGAAGCCCAGCCCGTCGGTGAGCGCCCGGTAGAAGCGCTCCTCCAGCGCCCCGACCGCCACATACCGCCCGTCGGCGCAGCGGTAGACCCCGTAGTACGGGGCCCCGCCGTCCAGCAGGTTGCCTCCGCGTCCGTGCCCCCACTCCCCCGCGTCGGCCATGCCGAGCAGCATGCCGAGCAGGGATGCCGTTCCGTCGGTGATCGCGGTGTCGACCACCTGCCCGCGTCCCGAACCCCGGCTCTCGTGTACGGCCGCGAGTATCCCCGCGACGAGGTACAGGGCCCCGCCCGCGAAATCGCCGAGCAGATTCACGGGTGGCACGGGAGGCCCGTCCGCGGGTCCGATGGCGTCCAGCGCACCGCTCAGCGCGATGTAGTTGATGTCATGCCCCGGGGTCTGCGCCAGCGGACCGTCCTGGCCCCAGCCCGTCATCCGCGCGTACACCAGCGCCGGATTGCGCTCCGCGCACTGGCCGGGGCCGATGCCGAGGCGCTCGGTGACGCCCGGGCGGAAGCCCTCCACGAGCACGTCGCTGCGCTCCGCGAGCCGCAGCACGGTCTCGGCGCCCCGGGGGTGCTTGAGGTCGAGGGCGAGTGAGCGGCGACCTCGGTCCAGGTACCGGTGCCAGTCGCCGAACGACCGCTGTCCGTCGGCGCGGTCGATCCGCACGACATCGGCGCCCATGTCGGCGAGCAGCATGCAGGCGAAGGGGGCGGGGCCGATCCCGGCCAGCTCGATGACCCGCAGTCCGCTCAGCGGTCCGCGGGGCCGCTCGCCGGGCAGCCCGCCGGGCCGCTGCCGCTCGGGCTGCCCGTTCGCACGATGCGTGATCAGCATGCGGGGCACCGTAGGGACGGACCCTACAGAACGCCTCAAGCCGGGCCCTCAAGGGCGGCCCGAGCGGCAGCGGCGACACTTCGCACATCTGTGTCCCCGGCGCACGTACCGCCGCGCACCCGTGCCCCCACTGCCCCCACTGCCCCCACCACCCCGAGGATCCTGAGGAAAGAGGCAATCCGTCATGACCGACCAGCCGTTCGACGGCCGCACCGTCGTCATCACCGGAGGCGGCACCGGCATCGGCCGCGCGACCGCCCTCGCCTTCGCGGGCCTCGGTGCCCGGACCGTGATCGTCACCGGACGCCGCAAGGACCGCCTCGACGCCACCGCCGCCCTCAGCCCCGCCGTGGTCCCGGTGGCCGCCGACGTCACCACCGACGAGGGCGCGCATGCCGTGGCGGACGCGGTGGCCGTCGCGGGCGGCAGCCTGGACGTCCTGGTGCACAACGCCGGGGTGTTCCGGTTCAGCCCGCTCGCCGCGCTCGATGCGGACGTGGCCCGTGAGGTCTTCGACATCAACGTCCTGGGTCCGCTGGTGCTCACCCACCGGCTGCTGCCGCTGCTGCGCTCCCCCGGCGGCAGCATCGTGCTGGTCTCCAGCCGGGGCGGCCACAACCCGGGCCCCGGCAGCTCCGTCTACTCGGCGAGCAAGGCCGCGCTGCACAGCTTCACCCGGAGCTGGGCGGCGGAGCTGTCCGGTCAGGGCATCCGGGTCAACGCGGTCGCACCCGGCTTCGTGCGGACCGACGCGTACGCGGCCAACGGGCTGAGCCCGGAGCAGGTGGAGGGACTGTTCGCCGGGGTCGCGCACGGCATCCCGCTCGGGCGGGTGGCCGAGGCCGAGGACGTCAGCTCCTGGATCACCCGTCTCGCGGACCCGTCCAGCGACCTGGTGACCGGTCAGATCATCACCATCGACGGCGGTATGGACGTCGGCGGTGACCAGTCGTGAGCGGCACCGGAATCACTCCCTTCCGTGTCGAGACCCCCGAGTCCGAGCTCGAGGACCTGCGGCTGCGGCTCTCCCGCACCCGCTGGCCGGAACGGGAGACGGTGTCCGACTGGTCGCAGGGCGCGCCGCTCGGGTACGTACAGGAGCTGTGCGCGTACTGGGCGGACCGCTACGACTGGCGGGCCACCGAGGCCCGGCTGAACGCCCTTCCCCAGTTCCGCACCGAGATCGACGGCCTCGGCATCCACTTCCTGCACGTACGCTCCCGGCACGAGCACGCCGTACCCCTGCTGATCAGCCACGGCTGGCCCGGCTCGGTCGTCGAGTTCCTCGACCTCATCGGCCCGTTGACCGACCCCGAGGACCCGGCCGACGCCTTCCACGTCGTGTGCCCCTCGCTGCCCGGCTACGGATTCAGCGACCGTCCCGCGTCCTGCGGCTGGACCGCCGAGCACATCGCCGGCGCCTGGGACGAGTTGATGTCCCGGCTCGGCTACGAGCGGTACGCCGCGCACGGGGTCGACTGGGGCTCGTTCGTCACGGCCATCCTGGGCGAACGCGACACCACCCGGCCCGCCGACACCCGCCGGCTCATCGGTGTCCATCTGACGATGCCGTTCGCCCGCCCGCCCGAGCAGCACGCGGAGCTCTCCGAGCGGGACATGGCGGGCCTCGCCGCGATGAAGGAGTTCCAGCAGAACGAGGGCGGCTACTCGGTCATCCAGACCACCCGGCCGCAGACCCTCGGCTACGGGCTGACGGACTCACCGGCCGGCCAGCTGGCCTGGATGGCGGAGAAGTACTGGGCGTGGAGCGACCACGACGGCGACCTGGAGAAGGTCATCCCGCGCGACCGGCTGCTCGACGCCGTCACGGTGGGCTGGCTGGCCGGCACCGCCGCCTCGTCGGCCCGGATCTACTGGGAGAGCCAGAACAAGGTGGCTCTCGGACCGGTGGGGATCCCCGCGGCGGTCTCCAACTTCCCCAAGGACGGGCGTATGCCGCGCCCGTGGATCGAGGGGCGCTTCACCGATCTGCGCCGTTTCACCGACCACGACCGCGGCGGGCACTTCCCCGCACTCGAACAGCCCGAACTGCTGATGGCCGAACTGCGTGCGTTCTTCGGCCCCTTGCGCTGACCCATCGCCCTTCAGGAAGGACCCACCGTGACCACACACGCCGCCGAGTCCGGCCCGGAACAGCAGTCCCCGACCTTCCCGTACACCCGCGGCTGCCCGTTCACCCCGCCGCCGCAGTACACGGAGATGGTCGAGGAGGACGTCTCCCAGGTCACGCTGACCGGCTCCGGGCTGCGGATATGGACCGTCACCGGCTACGAGACGATCCGCAAGCTGCTCACCGACCCCCGGGTCAGCGCCTCCCGCAAGCACGCGAACTTCCCCTTCTACTTCATCGCCCCGCCTGAGTACCGCACCGAGACCTCGTTCATCGGCTACGACGGCAAGGAGCACTCCTCCACCCGCCGCAAGGCCGCGCTGACCTTCACCAACCGGCAGGTGCAGCGGCTGCGTCCGCGTATCGAGGAGATCGTCGACGAGCACATCGACAAGATGCTGGCGATGGAACCGCCCGTGGACATGCACCGGGTGTTCTCGCTGGCCGTGCCGATGACCGTGATCTGCGAGCTGCTCGGCATCCCTCAGGACCGGCACGACTTCTTCATCAAGCACGGCACGGCCCTGCTCGGCGGCCACAGCTCCACCGAGGAGCGCCAGGCCGCGATCGTCGAGGTCAACGCGTATGTCGAGGAACTGATCCAGCTCAAGAAGCGGGAGCCGGGGGACGACCTGCTGAGCCGGGCGATGGCGGACTACGAGGAGTCTGGCGAGGAGTACACCGACCGCGATCTGTTCAACATGGTCCGGCTGCTGATGAACGGCGGCCACGAGACGACCGCCAGCCAGATCTCGCTGGGTACCGCCTGCCTGCTGGAGAACCCCGACCAGCTCGAACTGCTCAGGAACGACAAGTCCCTGGTCAAGCCGGCCGTGGAGGAACTCGTCCGGATCGCGACCATCGGTGACACGGCCGTGCCCCGGGTCGCCCTGGAGGACATCGAGATCGGCGGCAAGGTGATCCGGAAGGGCGACGGCATCCTGTGCCTGGGGCTCGCGGCCAATCGCGACCCGGAGGTGTTCCCCGAGCCGGAGAAGCTGATCATCAGCCGCGGCAGCCGCAAGCACCTGGGCTTCGGTCACGGGGTGCACCACTGCATCGGGGCGGACCTGGCGCGCCTTGAGCTCGAGATCGTGTGGGGCCAGCTGTTCGACCGGATCCCGGGTCTGAAGCTGGCCAAGCCGTTCCTGGAGATCGAGCGCAAGGAGGGCGCGGTCATCTACGGGCTGTGGGAGCTGCCCGTCGAGGGCTGGTGATCTCCGGCACCGCGCATGAAGCGGGCCCCGCCCTGGAGGGCGGGGCCCGCTTCATGCGCGGTGGGCGTCGAGGGGCCGACACGAAAGCCCCGGACGAGTCCCTAGTCGTCGGCCGGGATGTCCGGCCTCTGTGTGGTGCCCGGGACGCTCACGCGTGACGGCGGCAGCGTCCCGTCCACCAGGTAGCGGTCGACCAGGGCGTCCACTTCCGGGTTGCCCAGCAGCCGGTAGACCTCGTGGTCCCCCGAGTCGGCCACGGTGATCAGATGGTGTCCCAGGCGCTCCGCCATGGCGACGCCGCCCGCGTAGTGGTCCAGGGGGTCGCCGTCGGCCTGGACGACCAGGCCCACCGGGTAGCCGTCGCGTGCGATGGCGGTCGGCGGCTCGGCGGGCGTGAAGGTGCGGAAGGCTCCCACCCAGGGCTGGGCGCGCAGCACGCCGTAGCCGTACGGGAAGCGGGTGCGGAACTCGCGCATGTCCCGGTAGTAGACCTCGAGGTCGTCGGGCCAGGCGTGTTCCAGGGTGATGGCCTCCAGCACGCCGGTGCGCAGCTCGCCCTCGTTGTCCTGGGGCCGCCAGGTGCCCTGCTCGGCCAGGAGTCCGCGGGCCGCCTCCGCGTCACCGGCGGTGCCGGCGTCCGCGAGCCGCGCGACGAGGCCGCCGAGGTCGGCCCAGAGGGACCGGTCGGTGGCGCGGGTGCCGACGGCACCGTCGAACAGCGTGCGCAACTGGGGACCGTCGTCGAGCTTCTCCAGCCGGGCGACGACCTCCTCCACCCGGGCCAGCACCTGACGCTCGTCCCGGCCGAGCCCGAAGCGTCCGTGCCGGTCGGCGGTCCAGTGGGCCCACTGGACCACGTTCCGCTGGACCGCGTCGCCCTGCCACAGGAACTGCTCGCGCCAGGTCCAGTCGGGGTTGACGCAGGAGTCGAGCACGCTGCGGTCGAGCCGCTCCGGGAACATGCTGCCGAACACCGCGCCCACATAGGCCCCGTAGGCGTAGCCCACGAAGCTGAGCCGCTCCTCACCGAGCACGGAGCGGATGATGTCCATGTCTCGGGCGGTGTTGCGGGTGCTGATGTGGGGGCGCAGGGTGCCGCCGCCCCGTTCACAGCCCAGCTCCCGCTGCCGCATGTCCTCGGCGAGCGCGTCGAACGCGGAGTCCGGGGGCCGTGAGTCGAACGGCGCCCTGGGTACCGTCACTTCGGCGTGCAGCGGGGTGGACGCACCGGTACCGCGGGGGTCGAAGCCGATGAGGTCGTACACCTCGTGCACGGGGGTGTCCGCGTAGGCGGCGGCGAGCTTCCGGCCCCGGCCCCAGTCGCCGCCGGGCCCCCCGTTGACGGAAAGCAGGATCCCGCGCCGGCGCCCGGGGTCGGCCGCGCGATGGCGGGTGAGGGCGATCGTGAGGCGCTCCCCTTCCGGCCTCGTGTAGTCGGCGGGCACCTCGATGGTCGTGTGCTCGACCGTGCCGCCGCCGTCGTCGGATGTGTTCGTGGTCCACCGCGGCTGCTGGGCGCGGAACTCGCTCAGCGCGTCGGGCGGTGTCGTCGCGGACCGCATGGTTGCCACCGCAGAACCTCCAATTCGCGTCAGGCGGGCAGCGTCTCGTCAGCGCCTCGAGAGGTCCTGGATCCTGGATCAGCTCCGGACCGGGTGGGATGCGGAGGGTACGCGGCCGGGCACGGCGAGCGCGGCGAGCAGCCCGGCGAGGCAGAACACAGCGGCTCCACCGAGGGCGAGGCCGTATCCGGAGACCAGGGCCTCCGGCAACGCCCTCCCCCCGCCGAGCGCCGTCTCGGCCCGGGCGGCGGACACGGCCGCCAGGGTCACCAGTCCGATGGCGCTGCCGAGTTGCCGCGTGGTGTTGAGCAGGCCGGAGGCCAAACCGGCCTGGCGCGGCGGGAGCCCGGCGGTGGCGGCGTTGGTGGTGGCGTTCAGTACGCCGCCCATCCCGAAGCCGAGCAGCAGGGCAGGGCCGAGTATGTCGGCGGTGTAGCCGGAGTGCGCGTCGATCCCGGACAACCACAGAAGGCCGGCCGCGGCGAGGGCGAGCCCGGTGACCAGCACGGGCCGCGGGCCGGTGCGGGGCACCAGCCTGGAGACGCCCCACCCGCCGAGCGCGATCCCGAGCGACAGCGGCAGATAGCTGAGCCCGGTCCGCAGGGGGCTGTAGCCGAGCACCTGCTGGAGGGCGAGGGTGAAGAAGTAGAAGGTGCTGAAGAGCGCGGCGATGCTGAAGAAGGCGACGAGGTTGGCGCTGCTCACCGAGCGGTTGCGGAAGATGGCGAGCGGCACGAGCGGCGAAGCGGCGAACTTCGCCTGGACCAGCACGAACAGCACCAGCAGCACGGCGCCCGCGCCGAGCGCGCCCAGCACGCGGGACGAACCCCAGCCATAGGTGTGGGACTCCGCGATCCCGTACGCCAGGGCCATCAGCCCGGCCGTGACGGTGACCGCGCCCGGTACGTCGAGGGCGCGCCGTCCGGCGCCGCGGCCGGGGGTCTCGGGTACCACCCAGCGCACCAGGGCGAGCAGCAGCAGCCCGATGGGCACGTTCACCAGCAGGATCCAGCGCCAGGAGAACCACTCGGTGATCAGTCCGCCCGCCAGCACACCGACGGCGCCCGCGGCGCCCGACACCACGCTCCACATCCCGAACGCCCTGGCGCGTGCGCCGGGCGCGGTGAAGGTGGTGCCGAGCACGGTGAGGGTGGCGGGCGCCATGACGGCGGCCCCGAGGCCCTGGAAGGCGCGGGCGAGCACCAGGGTCGCCGGGTCGTCGGCCATCCCGCCAACGCTGCTGGCGAGGGTGAAGAGGGCGACCCCGGCGAGGAACACCCTGCGCTGCCCGAAGATGTCGGCAAGCCGCCCGCCGAGCAGCAGGAAGCCGCAGACGGCGATGGTGTAGGCGTTGTTCACCCAGTTCAGCCTGGTGGGAGCGAAGCCCAGCTCGGCGCCGATCGACGGCAGGGCCACGTTCACGACCGAGGCGTCGAGCACGTTCATGAACTGGCCCAGGCAGCATGCGAGAAGGATCAGGCGGAGGCGACGACCGCCGCCTGCCTCGGTGGGGGCGGCATCGGATGTACGCAGGCTCTCAGCGGTGGTCATACCAGGACGCTGGGCCCGGTGCATCGACGCCCGCTCGGGCCCTGGTCGACCGGGGACGGGTTCCTCCTGTGTTCGAGGGGACTTCAAGGCGCCCCCCAGCCTCCGTTGTCACAGTCGCGTGCCGCATGGGCGTACCGGGCGTACAAGCGGACGGATCCCACGAGGAGGCGCCATGGCCAAGATCAGGTACACACATCCCGACGGCAGCGAGACCGTGCTCGATGTCCCCGAGCCCAACACCGTCATGCGGGGCGCGAAGCTCAACAACGTGAACGGCATCGAGGCGCAGTGCGGGGGTTCCGCGCAGTGCGGGACCTGCCATGTGTACATCGACGAGGCCAACACCCTCCCGCTGCCGCCGATGGACGATGTCGAGGACGACGTGCTGTACGGCACGGCCAGCCCGCGCCGGGAGAGCAGCAGGCTCAGCTGCCAGCTTCCCGTCTCGGACGCCATCGACGGCCTGGTGGTGCACCTGCCGGAGAGGCAGAGCTGATGGCCGGGCGTCAGGTGGTCATCGTGGGCGCCGGACAGGCGGGCTCGGACACGGCCGCCGCCCTGCGCGCGGGGGGCTACGACGGCCATGTCGTGCTGGTGGGCGACGAGTTGCCCGTCCCGTACCAGCGCCCCCCGCTCTCCAAGGCGTATCTCGCGGGCAAGGCCGGCCCCGGCGAACTGGAGCTGCGGCCCGAGGACTTCTACGCCGCGCAGGACATCGAGCGGGTGAGCGGCGACCGGGTGACCTCCGTCGACAGGGAGGCGTCCCGGGTGGTCCTCGCCTCCGGGCGCGCGCTTCCCTACGACCGCCTGGTGCTGGCCACCGGCGCCCGCCCGCGCCCGCTGCCCGTCCCTGGCACGGGCCTGGCCGGTGTGCTGTCCCTGCGCAGCCTCGCGGACGCGGACGTGCTGCGCCGGGAACTGTCCGGGGCGGCCAACCTGGTGGTCGTCGGGGCCGGTTTCATCGGCATGGAGCTCGCGGCCACGGCGACAGGGCTGGGCGTCCGCACCACGGTCGTCGAGGCGGGCCCCCGGATCATGGGCCGTACGGTGACCCCTGCCGTCTCGGGCTTCCTCGCCGCAGAGCACGCGGAGCGTGGGGTACGGATCCTGCTCGGCACCGAGGTGACCGGCCTCGACGGCGACCGCGAAGGCCATGTCCGGGTCGTGGAGTTGAACGACGGCCGGCGCATCGCCGCCGATGTGGTCGTGGTGGGCATCGGTGTGCTGCCCGCGGTGGACCTCGCAGCGGACGCGGGCCTCGACGTGGGCGACGGCGTGATCGTGGACGCGTCCCTGCGCACCAGCGACCCCGCTGTGTACGCCATCGGCGACTGCGCCCGCTTCCCCACCCCGTATGCCCCTCCCGCGTCGGGCCTGCTGCGTCTGGAGTCCGTCCAGAACGCCTCCGACCAGGCCCGCTGCGTGGCGGCCGCACTGTGCGGCAAGCCCGTCCCGTACACCTCCGTCCCGTGGTTCTGGACCGAGCAGTACGACCTGCGTGTCCAGATGGCGGGCATCACCGGCGGCCATGACCGCACGGTCACCGTCGGCGACCCGGCCGGGCGGCGGTTCTCGGTGCTCTGCTTCCGCGGGGACCGGCTGGTGGGCACCGAGTCGGTGAACCGCCCGGCCGACCACATGATCACGCGCCGCCTGCTGGCCTCGGACACCCCGGGCCCGTCTCCGGACGAGGCGGCCCGGCCGGACTTCGACTTCAAGACCTGGCAGGCGAACGCGGCTACGACGCGGACGGCGGCGTGAGGACCTCGGCCCCGGTGGACTCCGGCACGCTGACACCGGCCGGGGCCTGGGCGGTCCAGGTGGCCCGGCCCAGCGGCACCTACCCGGGCGTACTGCACTTCACCGTGGACGGACGGGTGTTCCTCGCGTCGGGCGGCGCGGGGAGCTGGCGTGCCACGGGTGGTGCCGGTGCCTTCGCCTTCCGGGTCGCCGAGCCGGTCTTCGACGACTCGGGCGCGTGCACCGGCTGGGTGGACATCGTGCAGCGGGCCACGCTGAGCGGCGACACCTTCAGCAGCACGGGCACCTCGGTGGTGCACGACCGCACGGGCCGCCCGAGCCGCCGGGCCAGGGTCGGGATATCGGCGCGACGCCCGTCGTGAGACGCTGCACTCATGATCGCCAAGCTCCAGTGTGTGGTGTTGGACTGCGCCGATGCCGACGAGCTGTCCCGGTTCTACCAGTCGCTGCTCGGCGGCACGGTGAACCAGCCCGACCCCCGGTGGTCGCTCGGCGACGGCTGGGCGACACTCCACACGGAGGACGGGTTGGTGCTGGCCTTCCAGCGCGTGGCGGACCACCGGCCGCCGCGGTGGCCGGACCCCGCTCGCCCCCAGCAGTTCCATCTCGACCTGGCGGTCGAGGACCTGGACCGTGCGCAGGAGGAAGCGCTCGGCAAGGGCGCCACACTGCTCGACGCGGGCGACGGGAAGCGGAGCTGGCGGGTCTTCTCGGATCCGGCGGGCCATCCCTTCTGCCTCGTCCGGGACTGACGGAACCCGACAGGGAAACCCGTGTGTGACTCAGCGCTTCATCTGACGAGTGAGCAGTACGCCCGAGGGCGCTGAGCGCTCTCGTCCGCGGACCGAGCAGCACGGCTGGTGAGCCAGTCGATCTCTGCCGGCGACAGTGCGGATGTCGTCGCAGAGGGGGTGCATAGGATCGGCGGCATGGCGCTGCGACCTGCTCAGGTGAACCTGAAGGCTCTTGACGACTCGGCGGTCGGCCGGTTCTGGGCGGAGGCACTCGGCTGGAGTGTCTACAGACCCGGTGTGACCGCCTACGTCGGCCCCTTCGGCGGCTTCGTCTGGCCGGACCCGGTCGCCGTCGGGATCAACGTCATCACCGTCCCGGAACCCAAGGCCACGACGAAGAACCGTGTGCACCTCGATCTCGCCACCACCTCCGCGGCTCATCAGGCGGAGCTGGTCGCCCGCCTGAAGGCTCTCGGTGCGACACCCGCCGACGTGGGACAGGGCGAAGTGCCGTGGACGGTCCTCGCCGACCCGGAAGGCAACGAGTTCTGCGTGCTGGAGCCCCGGGAGGTCTACCGGGACACCGGTCCGATCGCCGCGGTGGTGGTCGACTGCGCGGATCCGCGGGCCATGGCACGGTTCTGGGATGAGGCTCTGGACTGGACCCTGCACGAAGTGACCGACGATCACGCGGTGCTGCGCTCCGCCAAGGGTGTCGGCCCGTATCTCAAGTTCCTTCGCACGCCCGGCGTGAAGACCGTGCCGGACCGCGTCCATCTCGACCTGCTGCCCTACCCCGGTGACGACAAGGCGGCGGAGGTGGCCCGGCTGCGCGCCCTCGGCGCCACCGACCTCGACCTCGGCCAGGGCGACGTCCCGTGGACGTGCCTGACCGACCCGGAGGGCCACGAGTTCTGTGTCCTCGCCCCGTCCTGACGTGGAGCATTGACGACACGCGCACGAAGAGCCCGTGAACGCCGAGAGGTGTTCACGGGCTCGTCGCACCGGCCAGGGACAGGTGGCGGTCCCTCCTCAGAGGGGGATCGACACATTGCCCCGGTAGGCGCCCTTCAGACATGCCATCAGCGCCTCCGGGGCCGCTTCGATGCCCCCCTCGACCACGGTCTGCGGGAACACGAACCTTCCCTCGCCCAGCCAGGTCGCGAAGTGCTGGACCCAGGCTCCGATCTGCTCCGGGGTGTGGTAGCAGGCGAACGGGCGCAGCTCCAGATGCCGGGTGATCGCCGTCATCAGGTCGAGCCGGGGCAGGCCGTCCTCGCCGGCGCCGTTCTGCACGGAAAGGGCGCCGCACAGGGCGAACCTGGCGTACGGGGCGGCGACCTGGATCGCGGCCTCGAACTGCTCGCCGCCGACGTTGTCGAAGAACACGTCGACGCCGTCGGGGGCGAGCTCCCGCAGCCGCTCGACCACCGGTCCGTCGTGGTAGTCGAAGGCGGCGTCGTAGCCGAGCTCCTCCACCAGGTACGCCACCTTCTCCGCGCTGCCCGCGCTGCCGATGACCCGGGCCGCGCCCCGGCGCTTGGCGATCTGCCCGGCGAGCGAGCCGACACCCCCGGCCGCACCGGAGACGAAGACCACGTCGCCCTCACCGACCCGGGCGATGTCGGCCATGCCGTAGTACGCCGTGGGCCCCTGGCACAGGAAGTAGGAGGTGTCGGGGAAGACGCCCTGCGGCAGTCTGAAGAACGTGTGGGCGGGTCCGACGGCGTACTCGCACCAGCCGGTCATGGACTGCACGAGGTCGCCGACGGCGAGATCCGGGCTGTTGGACTTCACGACGGTGCCGGTCTCCCCGCCGCCGATCCGCCCGCCCACCTGGTACGGCGGCAGCGGGAGCTGGCACTCCGCGCGCATCCGGTCCTGGTACGCGGCGGCGACGCCGAGGTGGTCCATCCGTACGACGACCTCGCCAGGGGCGGGCTCCGGGACCTCGACCTCGACGAGCTCGAAGTGGTCGAGGGTGAGGTCGCCCTCCAGGTGCTTGGCCAGCCGTATCTCACGGGCCTTGTCCGGGGTCGTCGCTGCTCCCGATGTCATGATCACTGTCCTCCGTACCAGGTGGGATGGTTGTGGGCCGGTGAGGCCCTCAGGGGGCTTTCCAGACCACCGGCAGGCTGGTCAGGGTGTGATTGATCTCGCCGGTGTGCCAGGGGAGTTCCTCCTGCGGCACGGCGAGCCTGAGGCCGGGGAAGCGACGGATGAGGCCGTCGATGGCGATCTCCATCTCCATCCGGCCGAGGTGCTTGCCGAGGCAGTAGTGCACCCCGTGGCCGAAGGAGATGTGCGGGTTGTGGGCGCGGGCCAGGTCGAGCCGGTCGGGGTCGTCGAAGACCTCTCCGTCGCGGTTGGCGGACGCCAGGCACAGCAGCACCGCGTCGCCCTTGCGGATGGTCACCCCGCCGACCTCGATGTCGTCGGCGGCGATCCGCGGGAAGCCCGAGGTGTCGGTCGCGAACAGGTTGACGTGCCGCAGCAGTTCCTCGACGGCCACCGGGATGCGGTCGCGGTCCTCGGCGAGCCACCGCCACTGCTCGGGGTGGTCGGCGATCAGCGCGAGCACCGAATTGGCGAGCTGGTTGGCGGTGGTGTCGAAGCCGGCGCCGATCAGGGTGAAGCCGAAGGTCACCAGCTCCTGCTCGCTGAGCCGGTCGTCGTTGTCGCGGGCCGCGATCAGGTCGGAGAGCATGTCGTCCGTGGGATTGGCGCGCTTCTCGGCGACCAGCCCGACGATGTACTCGCTCAGCTTGGCCAGCCCGGCCAGTGACTCCTCACCGCCCGCGCGGTCGTCGACCGTCGCGAAGGCCCTGGCCCACTTCTCGAAGTCCCGCAGATCCTTGGCGGGTACGCCGAGCAGCTCGCCGATGACCGTCAGCGGCAGCGGCAGGCAGAGCTGCTGCACCAGGTCGACCGGGCCCTCCTTGGCCATCATGTCGTCGAGGAGCTCGTCGGCGACCTTCTGCACCCCGGCCCGCATCCGCTCGACGCGGCGCAGGGTGAATGCTCCGGCCACCAGCTTGCGCAGCCTGGAGTGTTCGGGAGAGTCCAGGGAGATGATCATCTCCGGGGTCGTGTGCATCGTGCCGCCGATACGCGGGGCGCCCTCCCCGCAGGCCAGCGCGCGGCTGAGGCGGGGGTCGGCCGACAGTGCCCGTACGTCCTCGTACCGGGTGATGAGCCAGGTGTCGACGCCGCCCGCGGTGGGGACGCGTACCACGGGCTGTTCGGTGCGCAGGTCGGCGTACCGCGGGGCGGGGCCGCGGTAGCTCGACCCGGGGAAGGGGTAGACGTCCGACACATCGGACACGGGGCAGGCGGACATCGGATACCTCCGCGAGGTGGGGTCTGTCGTGGGTGGTCGGGGCGGCGGCGTGGGTGCTGGTCGATGCGGCTTCGGGCCGGTCACTCCTCTTCGGGACCGAGCAGCACGGCCGAGTAGTTCTTGCGTGCCGCCGTGTCGTACTGGAGCGCGACATGGCTCGTGGCGGAAGTGATGTCACGCCAGAACCGCTGCAAGGGGTGTGCCTCGCCGAGTCCGCCGGTGCCCGCGCCACGGACCAGCAGGCCCGCCGCCTCCTGGAGGAGCTCGGCGGCGAAGGTCGCGTTGCGCTCGTTCCTGGCCATCAGCTCCGGTGTGAAGAGCTGCTCGTCGATGACCGCGGCGTTCTGGTCGACGAGGTGGCGGGCGGCGTCGATCCGCCCCGACGCACGCACCAGGATCAGCTCACCCGCGTGGTTGCGGCGCCGGCCGGTCATGGTTCCCGCGCAGGCGGCCAGGGCACCGGTGGCCGCACCCACCACGGGGGCGATGAAGGTCAGCCCGCCGACCGCCTGGAACGGCACCCGGTGGCAGGGTGCGGCGGAGGTCTCGTTGTGTCCGGTCAGCATGTCGGCGCGGTCGAAGGACAGATGTGCCGGTACGGTCACGTCCTCCAGCACCACGGTGTGGCTGGCGGTGGCTCGCATACCGACGCTGTCCCAGGTCTCCTGCACCGTCCACGTCCCGCGGGGCAGTGCGAAGAAGCGCAGCTGCGGCGGTCCTTCGGCGCCGGTGGCGGCTGCGGCGCAGACGAGGATCCAGTCGGCGAAGTCGACCCCGCTGACGTAGCTCCAGCGTCCGCTGAGCCGCCAGCCGCCGTCCACCGCCCTGGCCCGTCCGGCGGGCATCAGCCCGGTGGCGATCACGGTGTCGGGGCTTTCGTTCCAGATCGCGCGGTGCCCCTCTTCCGGCAGGTGCGAGGCGAACCGCGCCGAATAGGCGGCCAGTGAGGCGCACCAGGCGGTCGCCGCGCAGGACTCGCCGACGGCGACGACGGCCCGGGTCAGCTCACCGAAGCTGCCTTCCGTACCGCCCCAGCGGGCGGCCACGAAGTGCCGGGCGAATCCGGACTGCCGGATCGACTCCGTGACCTCGGGAGCGATCCGGCGGGTGCTGTCCGCGTCGGCGGCGTGCTCGGCCGCGAGGGCGCGCAGCTTGTCGGCGGCCTCGGCCAGCCCGGTGTCCCCTTGTATGACGGCAGCCATCCTCGTGACCTCCTGTGGTGAACGCTTCGCGGTGCGCGGTCCGGTGGCTCACCCTGCCGGGGGCACCTCGAAACCGGGTGCAACGCGGCTAGGGGGCGCGTCTGGGGTTGCTGCCGGGCGCCGTTCCTGCCTGCGCGCCGTTCCTGCCGTGCGCGCCGCGGCCTACGGGCCGTACCGGCCGTGCGCATGCCGTGTCCGCCGTACCGGCCCGGTCCCGCCGTACCAGTCGTACCTTCCCCCGGACATGCCTCGGGCCCCGGTCCTCGTCGACCGGGGCCCGAGGCCGCCTCCGCGGAAGACGGCCGGGCTCAGAAGAGCTTGGCGAACCGCTCCAGGGTCTCCCCCGGGCTCGGACCGTCGAGTGCCTGGAAGATCCGCTCGGCACCCTCTCCATGCTTGTGCAGCTTGATGTGCGCAAGCTCCACCGTGGTGCCGCCACCGGGGGCCGGGGCGAAGGTCACCTCGATCTCACTGGCCCGCTCGTCGTCCGGGATCGACTGCCAATTGCCGTCGAGCCGCCAGGTCATCGCGAGCCGGCGCCCCGGCTCCCACTCCAGGATGCGGCCCCAGGTGATCTCGTTGCCCTCCACATCCCACTCGTAGTAGCGCCCATCCACTCCGCCTTCGAAGGCAAGGCCCACGCGCTCCTTCTTGAGCAGGACATGGGACGGGGGCCACCAGTCCTTGGGTCGCTCGGTGAAGATCTTGAAGCTCTCGTCGGGCGATGCCGGCACCGTCACCGACTTACGTACGTCCGGAATCGTCTGCTCCGACACGGACCCCTCCTCGCTCGCGTCACATCGATCGGTCCGGTCACCTTCCCGCCCGCCGCTCAACCCCTCGTCGACCGGGACTCGAACGGCCCCGCCTCGAGCCGGATTCGAGAACCGCGCAAGGCCCCGGCGCCACGGTCGGTCCACTTGGACGAGCGACGGGAGAGCACGATGACAGATACGGCACGACGGGTCGCCTTCGTCACCGGCGCGACCAGCGGAATCGGGCTCGCGGTGACCGAGCTGCTGGCCGGGCAGGGCATAGCCGTGTTCGGTGTGGCCCGGGGCGACGAAGACATACGCGCGCTGGTGAAGCGGCTGCGGACGGAGGGCCACGAGGTCTCCGGCACGGTCTGCGACGTCACCTCGCCGGAAGCGATCCGTACCGCGGTGCAGACGGCCGTCGACACCTACGGCCGGATCGACATCCTCGTCAACAATGCGGGACGCGGCGGCGGCGGGGTGACCGCCGAGATCGAGGACTCCCTCTGGGACGACGTGATCGAGACCAACCTCAACGGCACCTTCCGTGTCACCCGTGAGGTGCTGAGCACCGGACGGATGGGGGACGGCGGCTGGGGCCGCATCGTCAACGTCGCCTCCACCGGAGGCAAGCAGGGCGTCGAGCTGGCCGCTCCGTACTCCGCTTCCAAGCACGGCGTCATCGGCTTCACCAAGGCGGTCGGCAAGGAACTCGCCAAGAGCGGTATCACGGTCAACGCCGTGTGCCCCGGCTATGTGGAGACGCCGATGGCGCAGCGGGTGCGCCAGGGCTACGCCGGTCACTACGGCGTGAGCGAGGAGGACATCCTTGAGAAGTTCAACGCGAAGATCCCGCTGGGCCGCTACTCGACTCCGGAGGAAGTGGCGGGACTTGTCGGCTATCTGATCTCCGACGTGGCGGCTTCGATCACGGCGCAGGCGCTCAACGTCTGCGGCGGGCTGGGCAACTACTGATGCGAACCGAGACGGAAGTCCTCACCATGGCCAAGGTTTCCCCGCTCTCCCAACCGACTGAGTCCGCGTTGTCCGTACCGTCCGCGCCGTCCGCCACAGCCGTGCTGGCACCGCCCGAGATGGCCGCGTTCCGGGCGGCCATGGGCCGCTTCCCCACCGGTGTCACCCTGCTCACCCAGGGCAGCGGAGACAGCACGAGCGTCATCACCCTGAACAGCCTCACCTCCGTATCGCTGGACCCCCTGCTGATCCTGGTCTCCATCAAGGCGGACGGCCGGATGCGCCCCCGGGTCGTCGAGGCCGGCAGCTTCGCCGTCAATGTGCTGGGGAGCCATCAGCAGGAACTGGCCCAGGAGTTCTGCCGCCCGGACCGACCGGCGGGCCTGGCGGCGATGCGCCGGCTCGGCGCGGTCGAGGGGATCACCGGGAACGCCGTACTGCCCCTGGCGGAGACGTCGTTCGAGTGCGTACTCGACGCCGAACACGAGGCCGGGGACCACACCCTGCTGATCGGCCGGGTGGTGGCCCTGGCCACCACCGAAGGCGGCTCCGATCCGCTCGTCTTCCACCAGGGCCGCTTCTCCCGCCTGCCCGCCGCCGCTGCGACGGAGGCGGCGGCATGACAGCGGTGTCCGACGTGTCCGCCACGGCGCCGCCCTCCCTGCGGCCCGTGGCGGACGGGGTGTACGCCTTCGTCCAGCCGGACGGGGGTTGGTGTCTCAACAACGCCGGTCTCGTCGTCGGCTCGGAGCGCAGCGTGCTGGTCGACACCGCGGCCACCGAGGCACGCGCCCGGCGGCTGCGCGAGGAGACCGAGCGGCTGGCCCCGGCCGGAGTCGACTTCGTCGTCAACACGCACTTCCACGGTGATCACACCTTCGGCAACGGGCAGTTCGCTCCCCGCTCGGTGATCGTGGCGCACGAGGGCTGCCGCTCCGACAGCGCCGAGGCCGGGCTCGGCCTGCGGAACCTGTGGCCGGACGTGGAGTGGGGCGAGACCCCGCTGGTCCTGCCGTCACTCACGTTCCGCGACTCGCTCACCGTGCACGCGGGGGATGTGCGTGTCGAGCTGCTCTCGGTAGGGCCCGCCCACACCCCCGACGATGTGGTGGTGTGGATACCGGAGCGTTCGGTGCTCTTCACGGGCGACGTGGTGTGGTCGGGCGTCACGCCGTACGTCCTGATGGGGTCGATCACGGGCTCGCTGCGCGCCCTGGCGCGTTTGCGGGAGCTCGGAGCAGCGACGGTGGTACCGGGCCACGGGCCGGTCGGCGGCGGCGAGCTGATCGATGAGACGGAGGCGTATCTCCGTTGGGTCCAGCTGCTGGCGGAGGAGGGTCTGCGCCGGGGCATCGGCCCGCTGCGCGCGGCCGAGGAGGCGGACCCCGGCGAGTTCGCCGGGCTCGTGGACTCCGAGCGGCTGGTGGGCAATCTCCACCGCGCGTACGCGGAGCTCGAAGGGCTCGCGCCCGGGGCGCGAATCGACGTACTGGCGTCCTTCAAGGAGATGGTCGCCTACCACGGCGGCCTGCCCGCCTGCCATGCCTGACCTACACGCTGAGAGGAGCCGTCGATGACGATCCTGCTGGAACGGACCGTGCGAGAGGTTCTGCCCCCGTTGGAGCTGACGGTGGGACACACCCTGCCTCCGCTCCCTCCGTTGACGACGCTGACGCCTACGGTGGCACCACCGCGCCCGGCGCCCCGCCCCACACCGGCCTGGGTGCCCCTGCTGCTGGCGGGTGACCCGGACGACGACGGCAGCGAACCACATATCTGCCGTGGCATCGACTGACTGGATGACGCGCGGAGACGGGCGAGCACCCCGTACCTCGGTCTCGGTACGGGGTGCTCGCCCGTCTCTGCCGCCGCTCTCACTTCATTTGCTGCTCTTGCTTCCTTTGCCTCTCTTGCTTCTACGGCTTCGTCACGTCGAGGACGCGGCCGGCTCGTCGCGGTGGATCACCCGCGACCGGGTCAGCAGCCTGCCGTCCACCCGGACGAGGACATCGTCGACGGTGAACGTGGGCTGGAAGCTGACGTTGCCCTCGCGGTTGGTCTGGGTGACGAGGGTGTAGTACGAGACCCGCAGGAGGTCCACGTCCGCCTGGTCGACCTCGATCAGCAGATGGTCGAACCAGTGGCGGACCGCGATGTCCTGGTAGCGCGGGAGGTTCGCCTTCATTCCGGCGATCATCTCCTCGCGGCCCTGCTGACGGTGCCCGCCCGCGTGGACGACCTCTCCGTCATCGGTGAAGGTGTCCGCGAACCCCTCGATATCGAGGGCGTCGACCCGGCGCATCTGGTGGGCGTAGAAGGTCTGGACCTCGGCGTAGACATCTCCGGTGACCTGGTGCCGGAGTGTCCCGACCGGCTGAGGCATGGCAACTCCTCTCGAGACGCTGCCCTCATGGCCGCGCGACTGCGCCCAGGCTGCCGAACGCGCCTTCAGCACCAGTGGAGACCGGCTCGGAACCACAGGTCCCGGGGTTCTCGCCTCATCAGCCGACGGCCTTCAGGAACCGGGCGGCGATGGGCCCGGCATCGGCGCCACCCGAGCCGCCGTCCTCCACGAGCACCGCCCAGGCCAGGTTCCGGCCGCCCTGGTAACCGATCATCCAGGCGTGGGTGTGCGGTGGGGTCTGGTCCCCGTACTCCGCCGTGCCGGTCTTCGCATACGCCTCGCCCGGTACGTCCCCCAGTACCCGGGCGGTACCTTCGGTGACCGTGGCGCGCATCATGGTGCGCAGGGCGGACAGAACGGCCGGGCGGAGCCGCTCCGTCGCATGGTGCGGCTTCTTCACCGCGGCGGGCACGAGCACCGGCTGGCGGAAGGTGCCGTCCTTCACGGTCGCCGCGATCGAGGCCATCACCAGGGGCGACGCCTGGACCCGGGCCTGCCCGATGGTGGCCGCGGCCTTGTCGTTGTCGCTGCTGGCGATCGGCACGCTGCCGTCGTAGGTGGCGACTCCCACGTCCCAGGTGCCTCCGATTCCGAAGGCCTGCGCCGTGTCGTGCAGCGCGGCCTTCTTCAACTTGGTGCGGGCGTTGACGAAGAAGGTGTTGCATGACCTGGCGAACGCGTCCGCGAACGTGGCACCGCCCGGCATGCTGAACTGGTCGTGGTTCTCGAACCGCTGCCCGTTGACACGGGCGAACACCGGGCACTCGACGGGGTCGGCCGGGCCCATGCCGGCCTTCAGCAGAGCGGCCGCGGTGACGACTTTGAAGGTGGAGCCGGGCGGGTAGCGTCCTTCCAGTGCCCGGTTCATGCCACCGG
Source organism: Streptomyces sp. NPDC019396 (assembly GCF_040632375.1). Lineage (NCBI taxonomy): Bacteria > Bacillati > Actinomycetota > Actinomycetes > Kitasatosporales > Streptomycetaceae > Streptomyces > Streptomyces sp. NPDC019396. Next base: position 335,311 of record NZ_JBEYBS010000003.1, read on the forward strand.
GTCGGTTGGCGGCGGCGAGGATGCGACCGGTCGCCGGATCGATCGCCACGATGGCCGCGTTCTTCCGTACGCCGTCCAGGGCCTCGGCGGCGGCTTCCTGAATCCTCGGGTCGATGGTGGTCCGCACCGGCACTCCGCCCTTGGCACCGTCGCCGTTGCCGTTGCCGAGCGTCTTCACGGCGCGCCCGGAGGCACGGTCCACGATCACGACGGACTTCTTTCCGGCTGCTCCACCGGTGAGCTGCCGGTCGTAGCGGGCTTCGAGTCCGGACACGCCCCTGCCGCTCCTCGGATCGACCAGACCGACGATCGAGGGCGCGCGCAGGGTGTCGCCGCGGGTGTCGAGGACAGCGGCACGTTGCTGCGTCTGCAGGGCGAGGGTCTGGCCGACGGCCAGACGGGGGTGAATCAGCGGAGTGGTGAACTCCACCTCCCATTCCCCTCTTTCCTCGCTCTGTTTCAGCAGGAGCCTGGCCTTCGACTCCCAGGTGTAGTCACCGGCACCGGGGATCGTCATCGCGACGGTGAACGGAATCCGAACCTCCGTGCTGCCCTGCTTGCGGCCCTTCCGCGCCGTGAACTCCGCCTTCGACGGCTTCAGGTTCGTCATGACGGACGTGATCAGGGACTCGGCATAGGCGGGGGTGCCGGTGTACGAACCGGCCTCCTTTGCCGCCCCCGCCTCCCAGGCGTCCAGGAACTCCTGCAAGCGGGCGGTCGCGGCGCGCACTTGAGGATCCTCGGCATGGACGACCAGGGTGGAGTAGGCCCAGTAGCCGATTCCCGCCACGGCTGCGAGCGCCACCACTGCGGTGACCGCAATGCGCGATCGACGCCACCGCCTGCGTCCTGACGGAGAGTAGTCCCGGTATACGCTGCCGCGAGCCATGCGCGCATCCTAAGGGCTGTCCCGTAATCCCCGGTGGATCAGCGCACGGCGTCAGATGCGGTGCATCGCAAGGCGGAGGGTCGTCCTCATACTGGGCGTATTCGGGCGATTCGACAACGCAGCGAGGTGCCGTAGCTGTCGTCGTGAGCCCGCCGGGGATTACGGGACAGCGCTTAGGGTCGCGGTCCCCTCGCTCTCCGTACTGCCGCGCGATGTCGGGCGTGGACTTTCCGCCCGGCTACCGCCCCGATGGCCGCCCTGGGGTCGGCCGACAGAGGTAGCATCCCTTCTCTGGCTTCGGGGGTCCGGTGAGGACCGCGTGGGGATTGAGCGCTGGAGGAACCACATGGCATCCCTTTCCGGGCCGGGTGTGCTCGCACGGCTGGCCGAGCTGAGCCGGGAGGCGTCGGAGGATCAGGGCGGGGCCCTGTGGCGGCTCGCGGCAGGCGGGCGCCAGCTGGACGCCAATCTCGTGCGGCTGCTACCGGACACCCATGTCGCGGAACACGTCGAACCAGCCCTGGATGTACTGCTGTATGTCACCGCGGGTAGCGGACAGCTACGCGTCGACGGTATGTGGCAGGACCTCACCGAGGGTTCGGTGGTGTGGCTCCCCCGCGGCACCCGCCGTGCGCTGCACGCCGGCCCCGATGGCCTCATCCAGCTCAGCGTCCATCGCCGACGCCCGGGGCTGGCCATCCGGACTCCGGCCACGGGCGCGGAGGAAGAGGGTGGCGAGCGCGCCTGTCTGCTGGACCGTGTCTGCGCGGAATGCGGCCGTCTGGCATCGGAGTCGGACGCCCGCTACTGCAGCCGCTGCGGAGAACGGCTTCCCGACTCGGTCTGACCGCCCTGTCTCCGAGCGCGGTCCGGCTGGAACCATGCCCGGCTTGGACGACCAGGCCGGGCCGGTCCAAGCCGGGTGTCACACGAGCGAGCCCCACACGATGAGGACGAACGAGGCCAGGCTGAGCCCCGTGCGGACGGTATGGAAACGGTTCCACTTGGCCTCGAAGGCCGCCCTCACCGCGGAGTCGGGTGAACTCCCGGATGACGCGAGCGCGTTGTTCAGGGGGATGTTCCCGGTGATCGTGATCAGGTGGTTGAGGGACGCGCACACCACCCCTGCCACAAGGAGCCACGTCTGAGCGGCCGAACGGCCCTCGGCCGGCACGACGAGGGCCGCCACCGGAAACACGATGATGGCCAGAAAGACCACCATGAACACCGCCCGCGGCACCTCCTCGTTGATCCGCCTCATGGCCGGGACGAACTGGTCGTCCGAAAGCTTCGCCAGCGCGGGCATGATCCCGGTCTGGAAGATCAGCAGAAAGCCCGCGTACAGGCCGGTGGAAATTACGGCGAGGGCGAGCAGCGAGGAGGCCATGACACACATCATGGCGCCCCCAACGCCCTCCCGCAGCCTCTCTCCTCCACCCCGCGACCGGGCCTGACGCGGTGGCCGGGCCGGCGCCCCGACACCACCCGCCTGGTCAGCGGTCGCGTTCAGCGTTCAGCGTTCAGCGTTCAGCGTTCAGCGTTCAGCGTTCAGCGTTCAGCGTTCAGCGACGGCGAACGGGGAGCGGGTGCGGTCGGACATCAGACCGAGACGTCAGCCGTCACGAGTCATTGGGCCGTCAACTCGTCCGCCTGGCGAATCGACTTCGCCAACTGCTGCACGGACGCGTCCTCCGTCGTCCTCGCCAGGCCCTCCGCCTGCTCGGCGAGCTCACCCAGGCGGAGAGCACCGGGTGTCTCCGCGCCCCGTAGCGCTTGGGCGAAGTACGCGGCAGTGGCACTGACCCGCAGCCGCGGAGCGGACTCCTTCGACCAGAGATCGCGCTGGAGTACCGCCGCCTCCACCGCGCCGGTCGCCTCGTGGGGCGCCCGGGTCCGGGGGTCGAGCCAGCGCACGGTGGCCGTGGCTATGTGTCCGCTCACTCCTTCTCGAAGCCGCACCGCATAGAGCGCGGTCACCGTGTGCCCCGGGCCCACCTCGCCTCCGTCCACCTGGTCGTCTCGGAAGTCCTCGTCGGCCACTTCCCTGTTCTCGTATCCGATCAGCCGGAACTCCTTCACTGTCTGGGGGTCGAACGCGACCTGCGCCTTGGCATCCCGGGCGCGCAGCTCGGCATGGGCGGGAAGTTGGTCGACGAACACCTTTCTGGCCTGCGCCGACGTGGACACATACGTGGTGTGTCCATCACCCCGGTTGGTGAGCCGCTCCATCAGCTGGTCGCCGTAGTCGCTGCCCACCCCCACGCCGAACAGCGTGATCCCGTACTCCCGGCGCGACGTGTCGATCCGCTCGAGGATCGCGTCGGCGTCGGTGTCACCGGTGTTGGCGAGCGCGTCGGAGAGAAGCACCACCCGGTTGTTGGCCCCCTCTCTTCGCCCGTCGACGGCGACGTCGTAGCCAGTGCTGACTCCGGCGCCCACATTGGTGGAGTCCCCCGGTTCAAGTCCGTCGATGATCTGGTGGATGTGGTCCCGCTGGCCGCCGAGCCGGCTCATCGGCAGCCGGGTCTCGGCCTCCCCGCTGAACGTCACCAACGCGATCGAGTCGTCGTCACGCAGTTGGTCGGTCAGGATGCCCAGGGATTCCTTGACCAGGTCGAGCCGTCCGGGTTCGGCCATCGACCCCGAGACATCGACGACGAACGTCATAGCCGCCGGAGGACGTTCAGCGGTTCGGCTTGAGGTGCGTGTGGCCAGCCCCACGCGCACCAGCGACCAGTCCCCGGTTCCGTCCGCTCCCTTCTCTGCCCTGCTCTCCATCCGAGCGCCATCCACGGTCACGGTGAAGCCGTTCCCCTTTGGCCGCGGATAGTCCTGACGGAAGCTGTTGACGAACTCCTCAGGACGCACGGCGGCCGGGTCGGGCAGCCGCCCTTCACCGAGCGCGCGCCTGGCGTATCCGTACGACGCCGTGTCCACGTCGAGCGCGAACGTGGACAGATAGTCGGCCGGAGGTGCGAAATCCCGCTGCTCGTCGCCCTTTTGCTCGCCCTCACGCCCCCTTTCGCGGTCACCCTCAGCCGCGCGCCCTCCTCCGTCGGGCGGCATCGGAGCCGGCTGTCCACGCTCGGCCCGGTGCGCACCATCACCGCGTGAGGCGCGGTCGGCCTGCCCGCCCGCCCCGCAGCCGGTCAGCACCATGGATCCGGCCAGCAGCGCGACGAGCGCCCCTCTGGTTGTCCGTGCGCCTGCCCGTGCGATCACTCGCCCGGCGGCACTTGCTTGATTCGTCCTTGCGCAGAGATGCATCTTCCGCCCCCTGAATCGTCAGCACTGTGAATGTGACGCGCGAGAAGGCGTGTTGGAGCATGCGAACGCGTTGCGGAAGAATCTCAAAGCGGCAACGGCGGCGCCGGAGACCCGCGTCCGCTCCACCCGCCCTGGCGACCGGCCGCGCGTCGCGGCACTCGTTCCATGGGACTTCTCCCTTCTCCGGATCTCCGAATCTGCGTGCAGGTCGCCGATCACGTCCGCCCATCCAGACTGACGGCAGACCAGGCTTGGACGGAAGCGAATGGCAAGGACTCACCATCCCCTGAACTGGGGGTTGTCACGATGTGCAGTCACGTGAGTACATGGAGTGGCAAGGCGTCAGGAACGGGGGTGGCCAGTCGTGCCGCATGTCATCACCAGGCCGAGGCGGCCCGTCGCGCGCAGGCCCGTCCAGCCCGGGAAACTGGAGCTCGGCCGGCCGTTCCGAGGGCTGGATGAGGTAGGCGCGGCGCTCACTGGGCTCGTTCAGTCCGCTCGCCATGAGCTGCTCACGTTCGACGACCCGGCGGGCTCACCCGGCGTTCCCGAACCGTTCCGTGCGCTTGCCGGCTCATGCGTACACGCGTCGCTGATAGCGGCGATGGAGCGGGCCACCATCCGCCGTGTCGTCCCGCGTCACGCGCTCCCTCAACTACCGCCGCCGGACCAGCTGGGCGGCCAGGCGCGGGTGACGGACTCGATCCCGTTCAAGCTGGTGGTCGCGGACCGCACCGCCGCGGCGCTGCCGCTCGATCTGCGGCTGCACTGCAACGGGCTGCTGCTCATCCGCGACCCCGTGGTCGTCCAGGCGCTGGTGCGCACACACCAGCTCTGGTGGGAAGGAGGCGACGAGATCCAGGCCGCCGACGAGGGCTCCATGCCCGCCCATCTGCGCCCGGTGCTGGACGCCTTGCTGGCCGGGCTCACGGATGAGGCGGCCGCGACCCGGCTCGGCATATCGGGCCGGACGTACAGCCGTCGTGTCGGAGAGCTCCTCAGCACGCTGGGCACGACGAGCCGCTTCCGCGCCGGAGCGGAAGCAGCACGTCGCGGCTGGATCTGATGAAGGCGCCCCAAGCCAGAGCGAGAGGGGAAGGAGCCCGACGGCTCAGGACACGATGTCCTTGCGGGCGAAGCCGCGGAAGGCCAGGGCGACGAGAACCACGGCGTAGGTCACGGACACGGCTGTGCCTTTCACCATCCCACCCCACTCCAGCTGCGGCTGGAGTGCATCCACCCAAGCGAACTGCCAGTGCGCGGGAAGGAGGTCACGCCAGGACCCAAGCGCCGTGACCGCGTCGAGGACATTACCCATGATCGTCAGTCCGACCGCACCGCCGACCGCACCGAGCGGCGCGTCGGTCCTGGTCGACAGCCAGAACGCCAGCCCGGCTGTGACCAGTTGGGAGACAAAGATGAAGGCAACGACCAGCGCGATCCGTGGCAGCGCGTCAGCCGCGGCCAGGGAGCCTCCGGTGGGCAGCTTCAGCGGCCCCCAGCCATAGGCGACCGTGCCCGCCGCGAGCGCGACGAGCGGGAGCAGCAGCATCGCCGCGGCGCTGAAGGCCAGCGCCACAGCCAGTTTCGACCACAGCAGCCGCGCTCGCGGCACCGGTGCCGCGAGCAGATAGCGAAGGGAGGACCAGCTTGCCTCGGACGCGACGGTGTCCCCGCAGAACAGCGCCACCGGCACCACCAACAGGAATCCCGCCGAGACAAAGAGGCATGTGGCGGCGAAGTTGGCACCGGACGCGGTCGCCGTGTCCATGAGGTTGATCCGACTGCCACCGCGCCCGCCGTCCCCGTCCGGAGAACCTCCGATGGCAAAGGCCGCGATCAGGATGAACGGCAGGGCGGCCAGGATCGCGCCCATCACCAGGGTGCGCCTGCGCTTCAGTTGCCGTACGGCCTCGACGCGCAGCGGCAGTGTGTGCCGCGCCCGGTAGCCGGGAGCGGTGGCCCCCGTCGGTTCGGTGCGCGTGGTGTGCACAGTGCTCATGCGGATGCCCCTCCGATCAGGGTGAGGAACGCGTCCTCCAGTCGCCGGTGCGGGCCGGCACCGCTCACCGGCACCTCGAGCCGGACGAGTTCAGCGATGAGGGCCGCGGGACTCATCCCGTCCAGACGGACCAGCAGCCCGCGGCCGTCGTCGGTGCGTACGGCGGAGCCGACCCCCGGGAGGGAGGCGATCTTCTCCACCAGTGGCTCGGGCACCTCGACCGCGGTGGTCACCAGCAGGGTGTCGCCTGCCCCGGTGATCTCCGCGACGGGACCGGCCTGGACGAGCCTGCCGCGATCCATGACCACCAGATCGGTGCACGACTGCTCGACCTCGGCCAGCAGATGGCTCGAGACGATGACGGTCCGGCCCCCGGCCGCGTACCGGATCATCACATCCCGCATCTCACGGATCTGGGGCGGGTCGAGTCCGTTGGTCGGTTCGTCCAGAATCAGCAGATCCGGCAGACCGAGCATCGCCTGGGCAATGGCGAGGCGCTGTCGCATGCCCTGCGAGTAGGTGCGTACAGCGCGGGCCAGGGCGTCGCCGAGTCCCGCAATCTCCAGCGCTTCGTCGATGTGTGAGTCCTCGGAGGGGCGGCCGGTGGCCCGCCAGTACAGCTCGAGATTCTCGCGCCCGGACAGATGAGGAAGGAAGCCGGCGCCTTCGACAAAAGCGCCGACACGGGAGAGCACGGGCGCGCCGGGCTTGATGACGTGCCCGAAGACACGGATTTCGCCCTCGTCGGGTGCGATCAGGCCCATCAGCATGCGCAGCGTGGTGGTCTTGCCGGCGCCGTTGGGACCAAGGAGGCCGAGGACCTGACCCTTCTCGACGCGGAGGGACAGGTCCCGCACGGCATAGCGGTCGGCGGACTTCGCATAGCGCTTGGTCAGCCCGGTGATCTGGAGGGGGACGTCCGCGAGTCCGGGGTCGGGTGGGGGCGCGGTGGTGCGGCGCCGGGCGGTGAGCAGCAGTGCCGCGGCGAGGAGCGCACCGGTGACGGGCAGCCCCCACACCCACCAGGGCAGCGCGGCGGGCTGGGTGCTGACGCCCGGGGCGGTGGGCACGGTGAGTGGTCCCGTGACCGAGACGGTGTAGGTGGCGGGTGCTGCCGGTGAGGCGTAGGCGAGATCGGTGGCGGCGATGACCAGGCGGAGCCGGTGGCCCGTCTCCACCTCGTGGTCCACCGCGGGGAGCGTCAGCTCGACGGACTTTCCGTTCGTGGCACCCTCGATCCTCATGGGCGTGACGAGTTGGGCGGGCAGCACCTGGCTGCGTCCGTCAGGGCCGACGTCGTACACCTTGCCGAAAAGCACTGCCTCACCGCTGTCGGATGTCACCGTGAGGCGCACGGTGGGCGAGCCGGTGATGGTCAGAGGCTTGTTCAGCGGCTGGGAATCGAAGCGGGCGTACTGCCCGGGGAAGTCCATGGAGAGTCCGGCACCGAGGGAGGACAGCTGGGAGAGTCCGCCGGCGATGCCGGGAAGCGCGGAGACAGCAGGCGGTCCCGCGCCGGCCGGATTTCGGAAGGACTTGGTTTGGCCGTTGAGTTCGACGGGGCGTCCGCCTGCGCCCAGTCCGGGGTAGCCGGCCGCGGTGGCGCCGCGCAGGGTGGCCCGGCCGTCGGTGGAGTCAACGCCTCCTGTGCGGCTGACACGAAAGGCAGGCCCGGTGTCCGCGGTGGTGTCGCCGTTCAGATGGCGGTCGAACCAGGCGGAGACCCGCCGCTGGATGCGCGCGCCTTCCATGTCCCCGCCGTCGTGTCCGCCCGCGATCCAGTCGACGGCGACGGGCGCGCCGTTGTTCTTGATCGCCGCGGCCATCTGGTCGGCGTGCCCGAGCGGGAAGAGGGAGTCGTTTTGCCCCTGCACGATCAGCGTGGGGACCTTGATCCGGTTGCCGACGGCGGACGGGCTGCGTGCCTCCAGCAGTGCGCGGGCCTCCGCGTCGGGCTTCCCCGAGGTGGCGACGCGCTCGTACATGTCGCACAGCACCGGCTGGAAGCGTCCACAGGCGGCCGCGTCCGACGGGAGTGGCGTGTCGGTACCGGCCTGCTGGGCGGTATCCGCCCTACCGGTGGTGAAGAACATCCCTGCCCACAGCTTCTTGAACACCCCATCCGGGAACAGCGCGTCGGCGAGGTTCCAGTAGGTGATCTCCGGGGCGATCGCGTCGACCCTCCGGTCATGCCCCGCCGCGAGGAGCGAGATCGCTCCTCCGTAGGACGCTCCGGTGACGCCGACACGTGGGTCACCCTCGGCGTCCAGGCGTACTTCCGGCCGTCCGGCCAGCCAGTCGATCAGCCGGGAGACGTCCTTGACCTCGTGGTCCGGGTCGTTGAGTCCGATCTGCCCGGTGGATTCCCCGAAGCCGCGCGCGGTCCAGGTCAGGACGGCGTATCCGTCGCGCGCCAGTGCCTCTGCCCGGGCCCGCACTGAGTCCTTGCTTCCCCCGAAGCCATGGCCCAGCAGTACGGCGGGCCTGCGGGTGCCACCGTCGCCCGCGGTGAAGTACGAGGTGTCGATCCTCGCTCCCGGCATGTCGAGCATCCGGTCCTCGCGGTGCACCGATGGCACGTCCTCGGAGGCGACAGCCGTCCACACTCCGGCGCCGCAGAGCACGGCGAGGGTGGCGATGCCCGCGAGCCATCGCCTTCGCCCTCGCCCTTGGCGCCGGACCTCGGCTGCCCGCCGGGGGAGTCGGATCGTCATGGTGGAACCCTAAGCGGACCCTCGCCCCACCTGCGGCTGCCCCCAGGCGGAACTCGTCGCCCTCCTCGGGTCGTACCGGGCGCCGTACCCGTACACCAGACGCGGTACACCTCGCTGAACGCCGCCGCCGGCCCCGGCGCCGACCCAAACGGAATCATTGCGTCCGCGATGTCGGGCGATGTCCGCCAAAGTGCGCACGGGGCACCGGCATTGAATCCAACGCACCAGTAACAACCCCTTGTGCGTGCCGATCACCGCACGACACTCTGTGCCGCACATCCGCGGAGCCGAGCGGATGTTCTGTCGTGTTCCGATCAAAGAAAGGCGCACGAGATGAGATTCCCTGTCCGCCGGTCCATACGGACGGGTGCGGTGTTCTCCGCGCTCGCCGTGACCACCGGCCTTCAGTTCGCCGTCACCCCCACCGCGCAGAGCGCGTCGATCGGCGATCTCCGTCTCGCCCCCACCGCAACCGCTGTGCAGAACAGCTGGATCGTCGTCCTCAAAGACGGCCGCACCCAGGTCACCGACCTCGCCGCCGAAAACGACGTGACTCCCCTGCGCACCTACAGCTCGGTCCTCAAGGGCTTCTCCGCCGCCATGACAAAGGCGAAGGCCGCCCATCTCGCTGCCGACCCGCGTGTGGCGTATGTCGAGCAGAACGCCGTCATCCGCATCAGCGAGACCCAGTCGAAGGCGCCCTGGGGCCTCGACCGCCTCGACCAGCGTGAGCTGCCGCTGTCCACCACCTACAGCTACGGCACGACCGCGTCGAACGTGAACGCGTATGTCATCGACACCGGTATCCGCACCTCGCACAACGAATTCGGCGGACGCGCGAGCGTCGGCACGGACACCGTCGGCGACGGCCGCAACGGACAGGACTGCCAGGGCCACGGCACACATGTCGCGGGCACGGTCGGTGGCAGGACCTACGGTGTCGCCAAGAACGTGAAGCTGATCGCCGTCCGCGTGCTGGACTGCGAAGGCTCGGGGACGACAGCGGGCGTCATCGCGGGCGTCGACTGGGTGACCGCCCACGCCACCAAGCCCGCGGTCGCCAACATGAGCCTGGGCGGCACGGCCAGCCCCTCGCTCGACGACGCCGTCAAACGCTCCATCGCCTCGGGCGTCAGCTACGCCATCGCAGCGGGCAACGGCAACTTCCTCGGACTGCCGGCCAATGCCTGCAACTACTCCCCCGCCCGCGTCCCCGAGGCGATCACGGTGGGCGCCACGGACAACCGCGACCGGCGGGCGTCCTTCTCCAACTTCGGCACCTGCCTGGACCTCTTCGCGCCGGGTGTGGACATCACATCAGCCTGGAAGGACAGCAACACCGCGACCAACACCATCTCCGGCACCTCGATGGCCACCCCGCACACCGCGGGCGTCGCCGCCCTGTATCTCGCGACCCATCCCACGGCGACCCCGGCTCAGGTCCGGAACGCCCTGGTCAACGCGGCGACCAGCGGCAAGGTCACCGATCCCCGCCTGGGCTCACCGAACAGGCTGCTGCACTCGCGGTTCTGACGTCACCCCTCGCGCCGCACCAGATGCCCGAGGAGCTCCTCCCCCGCCGGGTAGGGCAGCTCCTCGGGCAACAGCCGTCCGGCACCCTCGAGGTCCCCTGCCCGCACCAGCCGATGGATCTCTTGGGCGAGGGGCGTCACATCCTGGATGGCCACCGTCCACTCGTCCGCGTATCGCGCCGACGCCTCACCCCCGAGCCCCAGCTGAAGCGAGCGGTAGGGCAGTGGCGCAAGGCTCAGATCACGCTCGGGATCCCACTGGACCCGGGCCGGAGCCTGCCCCAACTGCCGCTTCCACTGCGCCTTGCCGGGGTGGAGCCCCGAGACGTAGTGCGACAGACAGGCGTGGCGCAGCGCCCACTCGAAGCCCTCGCGATCGATCTCGACAGCCAGCACCGTCCGCTGGCCCGGCTTTCCCGCCCAGCCGCAGCGGTACATCATCCACAGGAACGAGGGCTTGGTCAGTTGACTGCACTAGCTCAGGCCACGGCTCGACTCCGTGACCTTGGTTCACGAGCATGCAGGTGTGCATGAAGCTCCTTCGATTCATCGAGATCTGATCGACGGCCGGGTACGGCTGCCCCGGATGGGGGCGGTGGTGGAAGGCGAGTCGCCTTCGCTGCCGTGGCGGGTGGTGGATGCTGCTGGTCGGGAGATCGAGCCGGTCAGCAGTTACCTTCGGGACCGGATGCTGGGCGATGTCAGCCCGCTGACATGTCGCAGCTACGGCTTTGACCTGCTGCGCTGGTACCGGGTGCTCTGGGCACTGGATGTGGGCTGGGAGCAGGCCACCGAGGCGGAGACCGCCGCGTTGGTGGGCTGGCTCCGTTCGGCTCGCAACCCACAGCGCCAGCGCCGGGCCGGTGGCCACCGAGCCGGGACGGTGAACCCGAAGACGGGCAAACCGACGCTTCGGGCCGGGTACGCGCCGGCGACCATCGCTCACAACCTCTCGGCAGTTCATGGTTTCTACGCCTTTCACCTGCACTTCGGCCGGGGTCCGGTGGTGAACCCAGTGCCTGAGAACAGGGCCCGCCGTGCTGCGCTCGCGCACCTGTCGCCCATCGAGGCGCGCGCCGCGTACCGGCGCGGCCGGCTGCGGCCGAAGGTGCCTGCCCGGCAACCGCGGGCACTGCCCGATCACCAGTGGGACGAACTGTTCACGCAGATGAAGTGCGCACGGGACCGGGCATTGCTGTCCTGCTACGTCTCGTCTGGCGCCCGAGCCTCCGAACTGCTCGGGGTCGAACTCGGAGACGTCGACTGGACCAAGGGCCAATTGTGGGTGATCTCCAAAGGCAGCCGGGCCCGACAACCGGTTCCGGTATCGCCCGAGGCCCTCGCCGCCCACCTCGCCGCCTACCTGGAGGAGGCCGGGCTCCCACCCGACGGCATGCCGCTCTGGCGCACCCGCCGCGGCCAGCCGAGACCGCCGACCTACTGGGCGGCCCGCCGCATCATCCAGCGCGCGGACGAAGCGATCGGGGCGAACTGGACGCTGCACGACCTGCGGCACACCGCCGCGACCCGACTCGCCCGCGACCCGGAGCTGACATTGGTGGAGGTGCAGACGATCCTGCGACATGCCCATATCAGCACCACGGCGCTTTACACCGTGGTCGGGCTGGACGACCTGGTGGACAAGCTCGCAGAGCACTACGCACGGCCGGTCCAGCCGACCACGTGGCCGCAGCGATACGAGGCGAGCGACATCGAGGCGGTGTTCGGTGCCGGGCGCTAAAGTCGGCGACAGCCTGCGGCTTCAAGGCCCGACTACCAATCGGGTCCGCCGTCATGAGAGTGCCGAAGGCTGGGTGTCGCCCGGAAACTTCGAGCCCACTGCCATCATTCCCGCCCCTCCGCCACGGCCGATGCGGCCGCCTCGCTCGCTTGGGGACTTCGCGACGGCCTCGGTCGAGGAGATCACCGAGGTGGTCATCGGACACTTCCTGCCTGCCGGCTCCAAGACGTGGCGAGCACGTCAAGAAATGCAGGAGTTCCTCGGCTACCTGACCGGATTTCCCGGAGGTACTTGGCAGGAGCGCTGGGAAGCGGCCGGCCACGACGCGGGCATTCCCGTCGGCCGGGTCGCTGGGGACGACCGTGCCCTGAGTCGTCGGCTCAGCGCGGCGGCGGGCCGATGCTTTGCCATGCGGTTGATCCGACCCACGCTGCTGGGTCTGCGCTCCAATACCTTCACCCGCTACACCCCGTGGTTCCGCAGCATCGCGAATGATCCGTGGCTGGAGGAGTTCTGCGAGCGGGTCGATCAGCTGCCCGTCGGCTCCTCCCGTCGTGGCCGGGCGAAGTCCGACGTCTGTTACGCGTTGACGGTCTTCGGGATCGACCTGGACGGGCTCACGCCCGAGGCCCTGCTGCACTACGACGTCGAATGCCGAGCCCATGCTCTGGCCGGGGAAGACGCCGAATCGGGCACCTTCTCCGGAACACTGGCTTGGCCGGTGTTGCACGAGATGGGGCAGTTTCCGCGCTCCGCTCCGCGAACTCTGCGGGCTGCTGTCACCCGGGGGCAGTTGTCGATCGAGGAAGCCGTAGACCGCCATCAGCTGCGCAACCGCGAGGTGCGGGACCTGTTGGTGGAGTACGTACGCCGCCGCTCCGCCGAGCTGGACTACTCGACCCTGCGGCACCTGATCACCCGCCTGGTCAAGACGTTCTGGAAGGTGGTTGAGGAGATCAATCCCGAGCAGGCCGACCTGCGGCTGTCGGAGGAGACCTTCACACAGTGGAAAGAGAAGTTGCTGGTCCTGCCCGGCGGCAAGCCGCGCCTGGACATGGACGGCCCGCTGCTGGCGGTCCGGTCCCTCTACCTCGACCTGCACACCTGGTCCGTCGCCGAGCCCGAGCGGTGGTCGAAATGGGTCGCGCCCTGCCCGGTCCGGGACGCCGACCTGCGCCACTTCCAGCTGCGTCGGCGCCGCCTGAACGAACGGATCGCCAACCGCACGCGAGTCCGTCAGCCGCTGCTGCCGATCCTCTCCCAGCACGTCAACGACACCTGGCACCAGCGCAGAGAGCTGCTCAAGGCCGCGCAGAGCGTGAACCCCGGCGAAGAGTTCGTTCACGACGGCACCACGTGGCTTCGGGTGTCCTGCAACGAGCGTCACAACCGGCCCCCGGTCCGTGTGGTCAACCGCACCACCGGCGACCTCGTACGCGTCTCCCAGGACGAGAACGCCGCGTTTTGGCAGTGGGCCGTCGTGGAGACACTCCGGCTGGCCGGCCTGCGCGCCGAGGAACTCACCGAACTGAGCCACCTCAGCGTCCGGCAGTACCAGCGCCCGAACGGCGAGGTCGTCGCGCTCCTGGTCGTCAGCCCGTCCAAGAGCGACCGTGAACGCGTCATCCCCATGTCGGCCGAGCTGTTCCACGTCATCGCCCAGGTCATCCGCCGCCACCGCGAGGAACACGGCACCGTCCCGGTCTGTGCCCGATACGACCTGCACGAGAAGGTTTGGAGCGAGGAGCTGCCCTACCTCTTCCAGACCGTCCACAGCAGCAGCCAGCGCGGCATGTCCAGCACGACGGTGTGGCGCATCGTGCGACGTGCGTGCAATGAGCTGGCCGCCACGCACCCGGAGTTCGCCAACGTGCACTTCGCCCCGCACGACTTCCGACGGCTGTTCGCCACCGAGCTGGTGAACAACGGTCTGCCCATTCACATCGGGGCCGCCCTGCTCGGGCACCTCGACATCCGCACCACCCGCGGCTACGTCGCGGTCTTCGACGAGGACGTCATCAGCCACTACCACCAGTTCCTCGCCCGACGCCGAGGCACGCGACCGGTCGAGGAGTACCGGGAGCCCACCCGCGACGAGTGGGAGGACTTCCAGGAGCACTTCGACAAGCGCCGGGTCGAACTCGGCTCCTGCGGCCGTCCCTACGGCACCCCGTGCGCGCACGAACATGCCTGCATTCGCTGCCCGATGCTCAGCATCAACCCGAAGATGCTGCCCCGCCTCAACGAGCTGGAGGAGGACCTCCTCGCCCGCCGCAAACGAGCCGTCGAAGAGGACTGGCGAGGCGAGATCGAAGGCCTCGATCTGACGCTCACCTTCTTGCGGAGCAAGCGCGAGCAGGCCCGCCGCTTCCAGCGCAGCGATCCTGTCTCCCTCGGAATGCCTCCGATCCCGCATCAGAAACCCCAGGCCACAGAGAGGTAAGCAGCACTGCGAACACCAGAGACGCGGCCTGGGTCAGAATCAGGCGCATGGATGTTCCCAAACTGCTGGAAGCCGCTTCCCTGCTCGTCCCCGAGCAAATGGCCACCGAGAACGACATCACGGTGGCCGACGTCTGGGAGTACCTCACCCACGACGAGTGGGAGGTGGCCCTTGACCTGCTGGAGGAACTCGGAGACGTCCAACCGCTTCCCCTGAGTTTCTGGGAAACCCTGGCCACCGCTGCCGAGCAGATGCGGCTGGAGACGAGTGCGGCCTGGTGCCACTGGCGCTGCTACGAAACCCGCAACGGCATCATCCGGGCCGACCTCACCCTCCGCCCGGCCGCCGAGGCCCGACGGCAGACGCCCATCTCCGGCGCCGGCGTCCTGCGACCGATGTGGAACATCGGAAACCGAACCCCGACCGGCGAACCGGCCCTCAACATCGCCATGCTCTGGGTTGAGCACACGCCCTTCCTCGAACCTGGCGGGCAAGCCTCGGTGCGACTCGCGCCCCTTGACCCTCAGCAGTGGCAGCACCTTGAGCCCGGCCAAGTGATCACCATGCACGAGGACCGATCCGTGGCCGGGACGGCAGTCGTCCTGGAGGTTCAGCGACCCTGCGGCCATGCCCACGGCTTAGAGTCGAACGATCAGTAACAACCGCGGGAGGGGAACATGGCGGAGCGGAGTTGGCAGCTCAGACAGGGTGAGCGGCTGGTAGGAACCTTGGCCCTCGAAAGCGGCGACATGTTCTGGTCCGACTGTCGCTTCGAACCCGGCCCAGCCTGGGAAGGGCTTGCTCCCCTGTTCGCCGCTTCCCGTGATGCCTGGCGCCGTGGTGACGAGGATGCGGCCTTGGCCGCAGACGAGACGATCTACGCCCAGGACCTCGTCCTCGTTCCGGACAGCGACGGAGCCCCGATCACCGAGTTCCTGATTCGGATCGAGGGGTAGGTCGCCCGATTCCGTCACTGATCCGGCGCAGTCACGCTCCTTCGGACTTCTAACGCCCGCGTTGGTGCAGAGAAGATCCACGTCATCCTGTCCCGCTTCCACGCGTCCGGGAAGCGCCCGTCGCGGGCCGCGGGAACGCCGATGGCCGGGTCGTACGCCTGGTAGACGGTGACCGTGGATGCGGTATGGACGGCACGGATCTGATGCTTCGGGACGGTCATGGCCGTTGAACCTACCGTCGGGAAATCCGCTGGTCTCCCCGATTAACGAGTTGGTGCGTGATAGCGGGTGGGGCGTGTTTGCCCTGATCACGGCGTCTTTCACATGGTGATGTTGCGGTCGGAAACGAGGCTGGCAATGGCTTGGTAGGTGGCGGGTAGGCGATCGCGACGGTGCGTCCAGCGCTGGAGTTGTTTCCAGCGTTTGTGGTCGGCGAGGGCGTGTTCGACGGTGATCCGCCTCGAGGAGTGCTCGTGCCGCTGGCGTTCGTTGTGCTCGAGGAAGGGGAGCGTCGCGCCTGGTCGTAGCTTGCGGGGTTGGGTCAGGGCCTTGCCGCGGTGGTCTCTGCTCAGGCCGAGGTAACCGTCGTCGAGGAGGACCTGGACCCCGTCGAAGATATGGAAGCATCTGCCGATACC